>MHJY01000001.1:0-17619 GCA_001818235.1 Candidatus Jacksonbacteria bacterium RIFOXYB2_FULL_44_15
GGCCTCAATCAGTATTTTTAATTCCACCTCAACTTTAGACCTCGGCCACGACGCCAGCACTTCTTACGGTGATTTTCAAGGCTACCTCGATGATTTTAAATTTTACAAATACGCCCGTTCGGCCAATCAAATCAAAGCTGATTTTACCGGTAAACAATCGCCGCGCGGTTCTACGACGCGTAGTGTCACCGTCGGCGAGTCGCGGGACGCTGGCGAAGGATTGGTAGGGTATTGGAAGATGGATGAAACGACTTGGAACGGCACGCCAAATGAGGTGGTGGATTCGTCAGGTAACGGCAATCACGGCACTGCCACCGGCGCTACGGCTACTTCTACGGCAAAGTTTGGCAGGGCTGGGAGTTTTGACGGATCGGATGATTATGTGACCGTTACTAATAATAGTTCGTTAAATTTGGCGGATTTTACTATTTCAATGTGGTTTTATAACGGAGCAGGATCTAAAACATATCCAACTTTATTGGCTAGAGACACACAAAATACAGCCGATGGTTATTTTTGGATAACTACAAGCGGTACGAATGAAGCTAACTTGGGATTTGCTTGGAGCGATGGGACTGCAATTCATACAGAAAGTTTTACTTCGGTTTTGCTTACAAATACTTGGCAACATGTTGTTTTTGTTTTTAATAATACGACTAAAGAATTAAGGCTTTTTGTTGGTGGGGTTCAACAAAGCACAACAAGAACACTTACCAATTATTTGCCTGTTGATGATGGCAATTTATATCTTGGGACATATAACGGATTAACAACGTCATATCCTGTTTTAGGGAACATCGACGACGTCAAAATATACAACGTCGCGCGCGACGCCAACCAAATCCGGCGCGACTACGAGAGCGGGCCTCCGCCGGTGGCGCATTGGAAAATGGATGAGAAAACCGGGCAGACAGCTTATGATACCAGCGGCACGAACAATGGCACGCTTGGAACTGGCGCAACGGCTGATGTCAGCGATCCAGTGTGGACTAACGGAAAATACGGCAGTGCGTTGAAGTTTGATGGGAGTGATGACAGCGTAGTTATAAGCGGAAGTAATGTTGCGGGACACCCATTAGATTTTACAGGGGCTCAACCATTTTCAATTTCTGCTTGGGTTTATCCTACTTCATTCGCCACCTATAAAATGATTTATGCTAAATCTCCTGGAGCTGGAGAATATCAAGGATTTTTGGGTCTGTCTAGCACTGGCGCTGTAGGGTTTGGGGCAGGTGGTTATTTAGATATGATTTCTACCAATGTAGTTTCTTTGAATGCTTGGTCTCATATTGTTGCTGTTTATGATGGCGCTAATGGGCGCGTTTATATCAATGGGGTGTTAAGTAACACAGACGCATCAATGACAACTATGTCGCATAGAAACGGAAATGTAATGATAGGTGTTTTAAGAGGGACAACTTATCCTTTTAGTGGCTCTATCGACGACGTCCGCATCTACAACTACGCCCGCACGCCAAAACAGATACTGGAAGATATGAACGCCGGCCATCCGGTAGTTGGCAGTCCGGTCGGCTCTTATGTTGGTTACTGGAAGTTTGATTCAGCGCAGGGCACTACGGCTTACGACCAATCAGTCAACGATAATGATCTCACGCTTTCCACCGCTTCCTGGACCACAGCCGGCAAGTACGGCGCGGGTTTTGCCGGTGTTACCAATCGCCGCTTAACCAAAACCGACGACCCGGATTTTGATTTCGCCGCGGCTGATGATTTTAGCATATCAACCTGGTTTAAACGCGACACCGTATCAAACGCCGAGTATCTTATTTACAAACAAAACGGCTTTGAAGGCTATACTATATATATGGACGCCTCAGGCGACATCATTTTTGGCATCGGCGATGTTAACTCAACGGCATTCCCGGAAGAATCAATCGGCAATATCGCCAAAGATTATGATAATAATGCTTGGCACCATGCTGTCGGCGTTAAAACATCAAACTCCAGGATTGATCTTTACGTGGATAGCATTTTAATCGCTTCGGACACCTCACTCACCACTGACGCTAGCCTCGAAAACGCGGGTAAATTGATTATTGCAGATTCTGACGAAGCCGACGGCACTGACGAGTTTTTAGGTACGATCGACGAAGTTAAAATTTACCGGGCCGCGTTGTCGCCAGCAGACATCAAATTGGAGTATAACCACGGGGCAAGCTTACGCTTGGGCTCCATCGGAACTGAAAGCGACGGCATCACTCCATCTAACTCCGCGGCCAGCGCGTACTGCGTTCCCGGCGACACCACCGCCTGCGCCGCGCCGGTCGGGCATTGGAAAATGGACGACCGTACCGGACAGTATGCCAATGATATCAGCGGTAACGGCAATACTGGCACTTGGGCCGGTGGAGGCACAGCCACTTGGATGTCCGCGGCGGCTTGCCGGATTGGCAGTTGTTTGAGTTTTGTTAATAATTGGGTACAAGTTACCCAAAATAGTAGTATTAATATGACAGGAAAGTCGGCTTATACTATTTCTGTTTGGGCTATGGCTCGTTCTGATGGCGAGAATAACACTGGTGAAATTATTGATAAGGGCGCAAATACTTACTTAAGAGTTGACAATGAATCAGGTGATTATCTTGATCTGGAAGGTAAAATTGCCTTAACTATTATGGATGCAAATCTTAATATTTCATCTGCGATTCAAAAAAATACTTGGAATCATATTGTTATGGTTTATGAGGATGATGCTGACGATGAAATTTCTGTTTATATTAATGGTGTTTTGAAAGGGACTTCTATCCTTGGCAATGGTTCGTTGGCAAGTGGTGATTCTAATTCTCTTAATATTGGTGGCGATTCCAGTAATAATTTTGATGGCTTGATTGACGATGTCCGCATCTACAACTACGCTCGCACTCCAGCGCAAATCGCCTGGGACTACAACCGCGGGGCGCCGGTGGCACAGTGGAAAATGGATGAGGGGCAGGACACGGCGACCACCTGCAACGCCACGACGCTTTCGGTTTATGATGCCATCGGCTCAAACGACGGCACGTTGTCTCTCACTCCAGCCGGCAACACCGATCCGGCCACGGCGCGGGCGGAAGGGAAGTATGGTTGCGCGATTGATTTTGATGGGACGGATGATGTTGTGAGTGTGGCTGATAGCGCAACTTTAAGCTCTACGAGTTCTATGTCGATGTCTGCTTGGGTAAAAACATCCACTGGCCAATCAACTAAGGGGGTGGTTACAAGAGGAGCTTCGGGTGTTCAATATGACGCGATGTTGTATTTATCAGGAGGGGCAAGCCCATTTGTTGATTTTTACATCAAAAATAGCGCGGGGACGGCAGATAATATAGCAAGCTATAGTTTTAATTACGCGGATAGCGCTTGGCATCATTATGTTGGAATTTTTAATGGTGATTATTTATATCTTTATATAGACGGTATATTAAGAGAATCAAAAAACACTGCTTTGACTAATATAAGAGATTCGGTTAACCCGCTGACTATTGGTTCCGGGTTTAATACTTACTTTGATGGTTCTGTCGACGACGTCCGCATCTACAACTACGCCGTAACCACGGCGCAGGTAAAAACATTGTATAATGAGGGAAGTGCGGTGAGGTTTGGGCCGGAAGAAGGACTGCCTTAGACTAATTTTAAATTTTAAGTTCTAAATTTTAAATGAAATCAGAAATTTTAATGTTAAATTTTAAAAAGAAACACGGTAAAAAGATGTTGCTGAGCGAGTTTTAAAATTATAATTTCGAATTTTAAAATTGAATTAAAATTTAGAATTTAGAATTTAAAATTAGGCTGTAATTTAGAATTTAAAATTATTTTTTATGGCAGAATACAATTTAGAGGAGAGGACAGCGAAGTTTGGAGAAAATATTATTTGCATGATTAAGAAAGTTCCAAAAAATCTTGCAACAATAGCAATTTTAAAACAGCTTATTAGATCTGGCACAAGCGTGGGAGCAAGCTATATGGAGGCAAATGGAGCATCAAGTAAAAAAGATTTTAGAAATAAAATTCATATTTGTAAAAAAGAGGCGATGGAAACAAAATATTGGTTGCGAATGTTAGCTCAAGCTGATGAAAATTTCAAAGACGATTATAGAAGTCTTTGGCAAGAGGCCCAGGAATTAAGTATGATATTTGGTAAAATAGCGGTTAATTCAAAGTAATTTTAAAATTTAACATTAAGGCTTGAATTAAAATTTAAAATTTAGAACTTAAAATTTGTTTTTGTCTTTTTATTTTTTTTATGCTACATTATTAACACCAACGTATCCCCCTTGTCTCTTATCGTGGAGAAATACTGAGGCAGTGGAATAATAAGCCCTTTTATGCTCAACAAACTCATTAAATTTATTCTGGTGCTCGCAATTTTTACTGTGCCGCTTTTTTTTCTGCCCTTTACGCTTGAGCAGTATCAGTTTAACAAAGAGATGCTTTTTGTCGGCTTAATTCTTTTAGCCGGCTTGCTGTGGATAGGCGGCGCTGTCCGGCAAAAAAAGCTGGAGATAGTTCGGACCCCGTTGGATATTCCCATTTTATTGGTTGTTTTGGTATATGGGCTGGCGACTATCGTCGCAGACGACTGGATCGCCAGTTTGGTAAATTTTCGCGGCGCCGGCTTGCCGAGTTTCGTCACGATTTTAAGTTTAGCGCTTTTTTATTTTATTACCGTCAATGTTTTTGCCCCATCAAAAACAGCCGGGGAACAGACAGCGGTACCCGAAAATCATCAAGGTTTTTCGCCGATAAATTTACTTTTAGGAACAATTTTGACGTCAGCGGCAGTCGTCCAGATACTGGTTTTTTTGGGATTTTTTAATATTTTTTTATTGCCGAGCCAAATTTATGTTACGCTGGGTTCTTATTTGCGATTAGTAATTTTTGTCGCTTTAACTTTACCGCTCGCCGTCTATTTTCTGCTCCTGCGATCCAAAGTTGGCGGATTCTCTATCAAAGCAAGCTTAAAAATTGTTGCTCTGGGCGTATATCTGTTTTTGAGTCTGTTGATGTTGAACACCGTTAATTATTCGATCGGCTGGTGGGTGGCGACAATCGGTTCCTTGGTTTTTTTGGTGATGGTTACCGCTTATTATAACCGGCTCACAATTCGTTTGAATTTAACCTGGGTTGCGGCCGCGGTTTTGGCTTTAAGTTTGATTTCTTTGGTGCTTCGACCGACTTCTTTGCTGGGATCTTTTTTGCCGGACGCGAGTAAACCGAAAATTCCCAGCGAGGCGTCTTTAAATCGCGCTTCTTCTCGGCAAATGGCGTTTGATTCCTCGATTGGCGATCCCATTACTTTTTTGGCCGGAAAAGGTCCGGGTAATTTTGCCCAGGTTTTTTCCAGTGAGCGCCAGGCCGATTTTAATAATTCCGTTGTCTGGCGCGTTCGTTTTCAGCAGGCCGGCAATTTTGTCTACGAAAGCATTGCCACCATCGGCTGGCTGGGTTATATCACCTTTTTGGTCCTGCTCGTATTTTTTATGGCCGCGGTAGTTTTCTTATTGATGCGCATCAAGCCGGCCATGGCCACTGTCAAAGTTCCAGCGACAGCAGAAGGGCGGCCGCGTTTTGCGGCAATTCCGCTGGTAAACCGGTTTAGCAATAGCCCGGTCGCCGCCGGTCCACCAGTCGAAGAATCGGGAGCAATCGAAAGCATCACCACCGCGAGTGAAAGCAATTATATTTTTCCTTTGATTGCGGTCGCGGCAGTTTTTATGGGCATACTGGTGAGCTTATGGCTGGCAGTGCCGTCAATTTCGACTTTTCTTTTTTTGTGGGTGGTTTTCTGTTCAGTTGGAATTATCGGAATTTGGAGTTCGCCGGGCGACTTTAGCCGATTGGCGTTTAATTTTAAAGACTCAGCTCGGGATGCTTTGTTTTCGTCGCTGGGTTTGGTGTTTGTGTTTGTGATGCTTCTATTTTTTTCGGTTTTTATCGGCCGGATGTACTGGGGCGAATACTATTATCATCAAGCGCGCGTAGCCTTGGCTGGGAGTACAACGCCCAGCATCGCTCAATTGGAAAAAGCGCGCGGTTTAATAGATAAAGCCATCGCCATGGATCAACATCGCGCTGATTATTTTTTAACCGACGCGCAGGTTAATCTGACGCAAGTCCAGCTGGAAGTTAAGGAAAAAGGGGTGCAACAAGTGGATCGGGTTAAATTACAGCAATTGTTGGGCCTGGCCATTAGCCAATCTAATCAAGCGGTAGACGTCAATTCGCAATCAGTTTCCACTTGGGAAACCAGAGGGCTTATTTTTGAGTCAGTCAGCGCTTTTACCAATCAAGCCAGGGTGCACGCGATCTTGTCTTTCCAGCGGGCAACCGAATTAGAGCCGACAAACCCGATTTTGTTTTATAAGTTGGGAGATAATCAGCGCCTGTTGTGGCTATACAGTCAAAAACAAGCCGTGGACAATAAAGAGGATACCCGGACCGAAGAAGAAATAACGGCTAACCTTGATTTGTACGATTCAGCTTTAAAGAATTTAGCCAAGTCAGTAGACTTAAAACCGAGTTACCTGCCGCCGCGATTGGCTTTGGCGCGGCTTTGGGAAACGCAAAATAATTTAGCCGAAGGCATCAAGCAATTAAAAGAGGCTCTGCAATTTTCCGCGAATCAGAATAATCTGGAATTAAACTATGATCTGGCGCGTCTGCTCTATAACCAGGCGGCTCAACAGAAATTTAGCGATCCCGAACGGCTAAAAGAGGCGGTTAGCTATTTAAACGCGGCGCTCAAAATCACTCCTAACTATTCGAACGCGCTATTTACCCGTTCTTTAATTTTAAAGCAATTAAAAGAATATCGATTGGCGGTGGATGATATGCAAAAGGTGGCTGATTTGAATCCCGGAAATCGCGATATAGCGTATAAACTGGCGGAGTTGGCTGATTTAGCCGGCACCAGTCCGAAATCGGCGCTTGTCGGGCAAGTTGCCGGTGAACAGGTGGACGTGTCGTCGACCGAGGAAATAGTGCCGGAGGAAGCGCCGGCGCAAATTCCGATCGAAGCTACTCCTTGACAAAATCAAATTTATTCACTATTCTTAACTATTATTGGCGTTAATCCGCTAAGCTTTGTGGTTTTAAATTAAGTTATGATAGGAAAAATAATTGCTTATTTCCAAAGTGCCAGAGTCGAACTTAAAAAAGTTACCTGGCCAAATCGCGAGGAAATCGTCCAAAAAACGATTTTGGTTATAGTTATTTCCGTGGCCATTGCCATTTATCTTGGCCTTTTGGATTATATTTTCACTCTGCTTTTACAGCGGTTGGCTTAATTAAAATTTTTGCTTTATGGCTAAACAAATTTCTCAAGGTAAGCGTTGGTACGCGATCCATACTTATTCCGGTTACGAAGAGAACGTGATGCGCAATTTACAACAGCGGATCGAGACCTTTAATATGCAGGAGAAAATTTTTAATGTCATTGTCCCTAAAGAGACCAAGATTAAGATTAAGAACGGCAAGCGCAAAAAAGTCCGCGAGCGTATATTCCCGGGTTATGTGTTGGTGGAGATGAGCGTAACCGATGATTCTTGGTATGTGGTGCGCAATACTCCCAACGTCACCGGTTTTATCGGTACCGGCGTGATACCGACGCCGCTTTCGCAGAAGGAAATTGACACCATTCAAAAACGGATTGGTTTAAAAGATCCGGAATTCAACATCGACGTAAAAGAAGGCGAGCCGGTCAAAGTTATTGACGGTCCTTTTAAAGACCAAGAGGGCAAAATTCAAGCGATTGATCCGGAGCACGGCAAAGTAAAGGTTTTGATTACTGTTTTTGGCCGCGAGACGCCCGTGGAGTTGGATTTTTTGCAAATTAAAAGACTGTAACTAAATTTTAAATTTTAAGTTCTAAATTTTAAATAAAATCAGAAATCCTAATGTTAAATTTTAAAAAGAAACACTATAAACAGGTGTTGCTAAGCAAGTTTTAAAATTATAATTTCGAATTTTAAAATTGATTTAAAACTTAAAATTTAGAATTTAAAATTAAGGCAGTAATTTAGAACTTAAAATTTAAAATTAGTTTAATGTATGGCTAAACAATTAAAAACAATCATTAAATTACAAATTCCCGCTGGTGCCGCTAATCCGGCGCCGCCGGTCGGCCCTGCTTTGGGCCAGCACGGTTTAAATATTCAGGATTTTTGCAGTAAGTTTAACGAAGCCACCAAAGACAAACGGGGTGATATTATTCCGGTGGAAATTTCGGTTTTTGATGACCGAACTTATACTTTCAAACTTAAGACTCCGCCGGCCGCAGAACTGATTAAAAAAGCCGCCGGAATACAGAAGGGTTCAGCCGAACCTAACAAAAAGAAAGTGGGAAAAATTACCCACGCTCAAATTAGAGAAATCGCCGAGAAAAAAATGATTGATTTAACCGCTTTTAATATCGAAGCGGCCGTTAAAATCGTCACCGGAACCGCAAAGCAGATGGGGGTGGAAATAGTATAAAGTATCATGTAGGGTTTTAATTTTAAATTCTAAATTACTGCCTTAATTTTAAATTCTAAATTTTAAGTTTTAAATCAATTTTAAAAATTGAAATTAGAACTTTAAAACTCTCTCAGCAATATCTTTTATCCCGTTTCTTTTTAAAATTTGACATTAAAATTTTTGATTTCATTTAAAATTTAGAACTTAAAATTTAAAATTAGTTTAAGGTAATTCGTTAATTCAATAAAATTAATCGTTAATACTTTATACCTAATACTATCCACAATTGGAAAATGGGCGGGGAGGCCGGTTATGGGATTATGAATACCGGCGGACCGATCTTTGCCAAAACCCTGATGCGGGCTGGCTTTTTTGTTTTTATTTACTCGGAATATCCTTCGTTAATCCGCGGCGGCCATAATACCATGCAAGTAACGGCTTCCGAAAGTCCGTGTGATGCCGTTTATCTGGCGTTGGATCAATTAGTTGCCTTAAACGCGCATACTATCGTGGCTCATCAGGCCGAGGTAAAAAACGGCGGGGTTATTTTATATGATTCAAATTTAATCAAATTTTCAGACGACGGGCGGATTGATAACAGCCGCATTCCGACCTTAACCGGCAGCCATACGGTGGCCGCAGGGCGGGCGCAAACCAGTCGCCGGCCGGATATTGCCTATGTTCCGATTCCGCTGGAAGATATCGCCACTCAAAATGGCGGTGATAAAATAATGAGGAATGTCGCGGCCGTGGGCGGCAGTATCGCGATTTTTGAGCAAAAAGTTCCGGGCGCGACCGGACTGCTTGCGCTGGCCGATCAAATTTTAGCTGATATTTTTAAGAAGAAAGGGGAAGCGGTGATCAGCGCGAATCAAAAAGTGTTGGAAGCGGGATATAACGAAATTAAAAAATTAAAATGAAAAATGAAAAAAATAAAATTTTAATTTCCGGCAACGAGGCCATTGCTTTGGGCGCCATCAAGGCTGGTTTAAAATTTTATGCCGCTTATCCGATGACCCCGGCGTCGTCAATTCTGCATTTTTTGGCCGGCCACGAGCATGAATATAAAATTTTAGTTAAACAGACAGAAGACGAGCTGGCCGCGATGAATATGACAATCGGCGCTTCTTTGGCCGGGGTGCGGGCGATGTGCGCGACTGCCGGCGGCGGATTTGCCTTGATGGTCGAAGGCTTGGGTTTTGGCGGAATGATCGAGACGCCGCTTGTGGTTGGCGTGGTCAGTCGGCCTGGCCCGGCCACCAGCATGCCTACATGGAGCGCTCAAGGAGATTTGCGTTTCGTGATGCACGCCGCTCCGGATGAGTTTCCGCGGATTATTTTAGCGCCGGGAGATGCGGCCGAGGCCTATCATTTAACCTTTCGCGCTTTCAATCTGGCTGATAAATATCAATTGCCAGTCATTATTTTAAGCGATAAAAATTTAGCCGAGTCCTATTTTACGGTTGAACAAAAAGAGTTTTCTGAAGGTAATTTTGCGATTGACCGCGGCCGGATCGCCCAAGCGCTTACTGGTCAACCTAACAGTACCTATCTTCGATACGATCCGAGTATTCCTGACGGTGTTTCGCCGCGAGCGATTCCCGGAACCCCGGGCCGTTTATTTCTTGCCAACTCTGATGAGCACGACGAAGTCGGCTATTCGGAAGAGGATAGCGCAAGTCGCAGTGCTCAAATGGACAAAAGGATGCGAAAAATCGCGACTATTATCAAAAATCAATCTTTGGGACTGCCCAAGTGGTATGGCCCGGCCAAGGCGAACTTAACGTTGATTTGCTGGGGTTCGAATAAAGGCGTCGCCTTAGCGGCCATCAGCCAACTGCCCGATTGCAATGTGCTTCATTTTTCCGAACTTTATCCTTTGGACGTGCCGCGGGTGCAGGCAGAATTGGGAAAAATAAAAAGATCATTGTGCGTGGAAGGTAATTATAGCGGTCAATTCGCTGATTATTTGTACGAGCGAACCGGATATCAAGTAAACGAGCGTCTGTTAAAGTACGACGGCCGGCCGTTTTGGGTGGAAGAGATCGTGGCTAAGGTTAAAGCATAAGTTTTAAATTTTAAATTTCAAATTTTAAATAAAATCAGAAATCCTAAAACAGGTGTTGCTGAGCGAGTTTTAAAATTATTATTTCGAATTTTAAAATTGATTTAAAACTTAAAATTTAGAATTTAAAATTAAGGCTGTAATTTAGAATTTAAAATTATTTTGCAAAGATTCATCTATGTTATCAGATAATCAACAACCCACCCCCCTCACTATTGCCGATTACGCCAATACTATGTTCCCGACTTGGTGTCCGGGCTGTGGTAATCATGGGCTATTGGTCGCAATGAAGCAGGCCTTGGCCGAACTGCAACTCCAGCCGCACAAGCTGTTTTTCGTTTGGGGCATCGGCTGTTCCAGCAATACCAGCAACTGGGTAAACGTCTACGGCGCGCATAGTTTGCACGGCCGGGCTTTACCTGTTGCCGTGGCGATCAAATTAGTCAACCCAGCTTTAACGGTGATTGCCGAAGGCGGCGATGGCGACGGTTACGGCATTGGCGTCGGACATTTTATTCATAGTATGCGCCGCAATCTGGATATCACCTATATTGTCCATAATAATCAAATTTACGGTTTAACCACTGGCCAGGCATCGCCCACCTCGGATAAAGGGATGAAGTCAAAATCAACGCCCTGCGGAGTGATTGAACGGCCGATAAATCCGCTGGCCTTGGCTATTTCGAGTAACGCGACCTATATTGCACGCGGTTTTAGCGGTGATGTTGCTCATCTTAAACAATTGATTATGGGCGGCATTAAGCATCGGGGGTTTGCCTTAATTGATGTTCTCCAACCATGCGTTACTTTCAACAATCAAAACACTTACCCTTGGGTGCAGGAGCGAGTTTATAAATTAGAGGGTACTGGCCATGATCCAAAAGATAAAGCGCAGGCTTGGCAGAGGGCGCAGGAGTGGGGTGATAAAATTCCGATCGGTTTGTTTTTTCAAGAAGATCGTTTAACTTACCGCGACGAAATCGATCAGTTCGCCAAAGACGAAAGCCTGCTGGATCACGACATTTCCAATATTGATATCAGTAAGACGTTGGAGGAGTTTAAATAACTTGTCGGCGAAATGGGGAGTCTGTTTCCTATTTTTTGCTGGCGATACCAATTATGACTAATTTAGATCGTGGAAGTGAATATGGCCCAGAGGAGATGGGAAAAAAACTTCATGAAGCTGTTTTACGTTTTGATTCGTTTCATATGAAAGAAATCGACGAAATTAGACGTTTGATAAAAGATGGTAATTTGCCTAATTTAACTTATGAACAGGCTCGCCATTGTGCAGATTGGACCGGCGATGCATTATTAGTTGATGGAAAAAGCTATTTTATGCATGGAAAAGAGGCTGCTGTTGTTTTAGAAATGGCCAAGAATCTTGGTGCAGACGCAGTGCTGAAAGAATTGGATGAAGCGGAAAGAAAAGTAGTTGAAGTAAAGAAAATAATAGAAAACGATAAAGCAAAAAGAAGCAGTGAACAAAGGACGGATACTCAGGTAACTACAACAGAATCAGAAGATAGTTTATCAGAAGCCGCCACTCCTAAACTAGGAGAAAAAATTCGAGATACAGCAAAAGCATTTTTTCAAAAAGCTCAACGTCAAGGGCAGGAAATTTTTGAACGAAAATTTGATGATCCTGTCAAGGAATTGAAACGTCAATTTGATATCGTTACCCAGGAACAATATGCAAAAGCTGCTGGTATGGAACTGAAAGAGTACAGAGTAATATTTGAGCCGCTCAAAGCGCGGATTCAAGAAATTGCCGAGATACAAAAAGAAATGCCAGAGGGACACCTGCCTTTTGTTATTGTGATTTCAGATGAGCTGATCTCGGTAGAAAAACAAATGGCGCTTACAGAGATTTATGTTGACAGTGGGGATAAAAAAACATATAGAAATGGCTATACAAGTTTGATCCCCGAGGCAATTAAAGAATTTAAGCCTTTTAATGTAAATGTTCCTGATGAAAAAGCATATTTGGCATTGGACATCGAAATTGGCAAAGACACGCTTAACGAATCGCCAGATGAAGCGATCGAAAAAATAAAAGGACTAGGGCGTTCGCCCCTCACACTAGAGGAAGGTGTTGCTCTTCTCACTCATCACCCCGAGGTTTTTAACTTTAAAGATAAGTCTTCTGCGTGGATGCCTGGTTCGCGTCGCGGGGACCGCGAAATCCCGCGAATAATGCCGCAGGGAGGCGGGGCGAAGCTCTCCTCAGGTCAGTCGACTGAATCGGATAGGTATTTTGGTTCACCTTCTTGTAAAAGTAGAATTGCGGGAGTTTGATTTTCGAAGGGCCGCGCCAATTGATATCAGTAAGACGCTGGGATAAATTTTTGAATTTGTCACAGAGAGCTTTTTTGTATTGAAAAATTTGACTTTTTTTCTACTTTACGCTATTCTCTATTTACATTCCGTAGACTGCAAGCGATCAATAGATCTTAATTTGCCGCTTTAAGGTAAGCTTGCCGAGGAAAGAATCGAGTCTTCTTTTGAAAGAAGGCGATTTGTCTACGGATTTAAAGGTCCGTTTTTTGTTTAATTAATTATGAGCATATCTCAAAATTATTTTTCTGTCATTCCGGACTTGATCCGGAATCCAGAATTTGATTTATTTACTGGATTCCCGCTTTCGCGGGAATGACAAAAGGGCGTTAATTTTCAATTTTGAGTTAAGTTTATATAGCATATGCCAAAAAAACAGGCAGAAAAAAAAGAAATTATCGACCAGATTGCCAAACTGCTAGAGTCAAAATCGCTGGTTTTTTCGACTTTTTACAAAACCAAAGTTGGTGATCAGGCGGCGTTGCGGTCGACCCTGCGGGAGGCTGGCGTTAATCTTATGATCGTCAAGAAAACACTGCTTAAGAAGGCATTAGCCAAAAAAGGGATGGAATTGCCGCTGGTTGATCAATTGTTCGAGCAAATCGCCGTTGCCGCGACGACCGCTGACGAGTTGGCTCCGGCGAAAGTTTTAGTCAAAGCCAGTAAGGGCAATAAAGAGCTGAAGATTTATTTTGGGTTGCTGGATGGCCGGGTGATTGAGGCGGATTCGGTCAAGACTATGGCGAGTTTACCGGGACGCGAGCAATTGTTGGCACAAGCGGTTGGCGCGTTAAATGCGCCGCTACACGGTTTGGTGCAGGTTTTAGTCGGCACCGAGCGGCAGTTATTAAACGTATTAAATCAAATTAGAGAGCGAAAATAAATTTACAATTATCAATTTACTAATTTTCAGTCAGGGTTTGAAAATTGTCACCCGAAGGGTGATCAGCCTTTGGCTGAAAAATTGAAAATTGAAAATTAATATTTTATGTCCGAAGAAATTAAAAAAGAAGACGTTAAAGTTCCGGCGAAATTCGCCGATTTAGTCAAAAAAATCGAGGAGCTGTCGGTTCTGGAATTATCAGAATTAGTCAAAGTCCTCGAAGCCAAATTTGGCGTTTCCGCCGCTCCGGTCGCTGTGGCCATGGCCGCGGCTCCAGTAGCCGCCGGGGAAGCCAAAGAAGAGCAAACATCTTTTGATGTTGAACTAATCAGCGCCGGGGGCAATAAAATTGCCGCAATTAAAGCGGTCCGGGCTGTTACCAGTTTAGGCTTAAAAGAAGCTAAAGATTTAGTGGAGGGTGCGCCAAAGATCGTTAAAAATGGAGTGCCAAAAGAAGAAGCTGAAAAAATCAAGAAAGAATTAGAAGCCGCCGGTGCGCAGGTGGCGGTAAAGTAGTAGCGTCAATTCAATTAAGATGATTAACCATAAAAGTCGAGTTTGTTCTCGGCTTTTGTGTTTCGGGCATAGTAATTTTAAATTTCAAATTCTAAATTTTAAATCAATTTTAAAAACTAGAATGTTAAAGGCTAAAACAAAACACAATTAATAGCGTTTGAGTTCGTTTAAAAATTTAAAATTTAAAATTCGGATTTGATTTAAAATTTAGAATTTAAAATTAGTTTGTTCCATTAAGAGTCAACTAATTAATTTATTTTAATCAAAAAACTAGTTAAAATCAAAAATTATTTTTTTTGCTTTTTCCCTTTACTTTGTGTAAGATAAAATAACTATGGATTTAAATCGGCTTGACCAAGCGAAAATCCGCAATTTTTGCATCATTGCCCATATAGATCACGGGAAATCAACCCTGGCTGATCGTTTTTTGGATTTAACGCATACGATTTCCGAGCGCGAGAAGCGGGACCAGATTTTGGACTCGATGGATTTGGAGGTGGAACGCGGCATTACCATCAAAATGAAGCCGGTGACGATGTACTGGGAAGATTATGTTTTAAATTTGATCGATACTCCCGGGCACGTTGATTTTTCCTACGAGGTCTCGCGGGCATTGGCGGCCGTGGAAGGCGCGATTTTGCTGGTTGACGCCACCCAAGGGATTCAGGCCCAAACTTTAGCCAATTTGTACCTGGCTATGGAGCAAAACATTGTACTTATTCCGGTCATCAACAAGATTGATCTGCCAGCGGCGAATCCAGCGGCGGTTAGCGAGGAATTGGCAACGCTCTTACAGATAGCGCCGGAAGACATTTTAACCGTTTCCGCCAAGACTGGGATAAATGTAGCTGACGTACTCAAATCAGTGGTCGAACGAGTTCCGCCGCCGCGCGTTTCACAGCCAGCGGAACTTACCAAAGCGCTAATTTTTGATTCTTATTACGACAAGCATCGCGGGGTTGTCTGCGATGTCCGCATTTTTCAGGGGTCGCTTAAACGCGGCAGTAAAATATTTTTTTATCAAACCAACACCTGGAGCGAGGCGAAAGAAGTTGGAATTTACCGGCCCAGCCATTTGCAAACGGAAGTATTGGTCAGCGGGCAGATTGGTTATTTAATAACCGGCATCCGGGAAATGAACCGTTGCCGGGTCGGGGATACGGTGATTGGTGTGGCGGCAGTACAGGATCATCTGCGGGACGCCGTAAAAGCTTTGCCGGGCTATAAAAAGATTAAACCGATGGTCTTTGCCAATATTTATCCCCGCGATCAAAGCCGGTACTTGGAGTTGCGGCGGTCTTTGGAAGAGCTAAAACTCAATGATTCATCGCTGGAGTTTCAACCGGCCGCTTTATCAACTCTGGGGCAGGGGTTTCAGATTGGCGTGCTGGGATTGCTTCATCTGGATATCATCAAAGAACGCTTGCGGCGCGAGTACGGGCTGGATTTAGTTTTAACTGTTCCGCAAGTTGAATATCATCTTAAAGTAACAAATAAAAAATCGAAATTAAAAACTGTGGAAGGCGAGGACCTTTGCATCGTCACTAGTCCCCAAGAATTCCCTGATTATTCATCAACCGAACAATGCTTTGAGCCGTGGGTTAAACTGGAAATCATCACTCCGCAAGAGACAATCGGCGGGATAATGTCCTTGGTTATTGAACGGCGCGGGGAATATCTTAATACGGAATATATTGTTTCGCAGGCAACTGGCGCCGGTGGGTCAACCGCAGGCCGGGCACTGTTATTTTTCCACTTGCCGCTCGCCGAGCTCTTAACGGATTTTTATGATAAACTAAAAAGCATATCTTCGGGGTATGCTTCTTTAAATTATGATTTTGCCGATTGGCGGCCGGTGGATTTGGTGAAAATGGAATTTTTGGTGGCTGACGAAGTGCGGGAAGCGCTTAGCGTTCTGGTGCCGCGCTCCCAGGCTTACGGACGCGCCGGCGGAGTTTTAAAAGCGCTCAAAGAAGAGATTCCGCCGCATTTATTTGAGATTCGCCTGCAGGCGCAATTAGGCGGCAAGATTATCGCCAGTGAGCGGATCAAGCCGATGCGCAAAAATGTTACGGCCGGTTTGTACGGCGGCGATGTTACCCGCAAAATGAAATTGCTTAAGAAACAAAAAGAAGGGAAAAAGAGGTTAAAGTCCATGGGCCGGGTCGAGATTCCGACCGATGCCTATTTGGCGGTGCTTAAGCGATAGTTGGGCTTGTCATCCCGAACGGAAGTTGAGGGATCCCTCAGTTGTCCTAGCGCATCAGCGAGGTGACGGCAAATACGAGCGCCATGCCGATTATCAGAAATACGGCCGTGATTTGCCAGAATTTTTTAATGGTTTTGCGTGACATCATAGTTATATGATATAATTGCTATTAATGCGGTAGGGTATGGTTAAAATTTTTCGCAGTAAAATTTTTTTAGGGCTAGAAATTGTCCTTTTGGTAGTAGCGATCGTTGCTTTGATTAAATTCTCCGCAAAAAATAAAACGATTCAAGCGGAGATTGCCGACTGGGGCAAACAGGTAGCCATGATGGAAAATGAGAACCAGAATTTAGAAAAGCGTTTGCAGGAGATAAAGCAGGATTCGTACGTGGAGCTTGAGGCCAAAAAGAAATTAAATTACCGCCGTCCTGATGAAACAGTATTCGTGTTCTACGAGGAAAATTCTCAAGGGCAAGAAATGATCGGCCCGCGGCCGAGTGGGCGCGTAGAAAGTGATAATTTGAGCAATCCAACCAAATGGTGGCGTTATTTTTTCGGGTCAGACAAGAGGACTAATTAATTATCTATGGCACTCGCGAACAGTAATACGAAGGAACTTTCACTTGCCGAGATGCGGGAAGTCGTTTTAAAAGTGGTTGACGGGAAAACTCGGGTAAAATCACCGGTTTCGATTCGCCGTGTAAAATCATCGGCCAAATTTAATAAATCAGAAGTGCCAAAGTCTAAACCGCCGAAGGTCTTGCAAGCTAAACCTTTACGCAAGATTAAGGCGACTACGCCATTTAAAAAGGAATTAATTAAAGACATTAAGGCGGTTGTTAGCACTGTTGCCTCTGGCGCGAAAGAGCGCAATCAGGCGGCGGCGTATCAGATTTTTATTCTTATCTTTTTAATTTTAAGTCTCGTTTTGCTCCTGGTGATTTGGTTTAGTTTGCTTGTCATCAGCCCCAATGAGCTCACATGGTAATGGAGCCATCTGTGGGACTTGTCAGCCCGAGGCTGATCCGCCTTTGGCGGAAACCCACAATCTGCTTGTAGCGATAAACGAGTGCTTTGCTTTTCGATGTTTGGAGCCATCTGTGGGACTTGTCAGCCCGAGGCTGATCCGCCTTTGGCGGAAACCCACAATCTGCT
>MHJY01000001.1:17662-19593 GCA_001818235.1 Candidatus Jacksonbacteria bacterium RIFOXYB2_FULL_44_15
CTGCTTGTAGCGATAAATCAATGCTTTGCTTTTCGATGTTTGGAGCCATCTGTGGGACTTGAACCCACAACCTACGGTTTACGATACCGTTGCTCTACCGTTGAGCTAAGATGGCATAAGTGATGATTATTTTTTAAACCATGAAGACATTTCTCCAATTTTTTTGGTGTTTAATTTTACTCAATTCTATCATAAGTGCGGTTCTTCTACAAGGAGAGACAGCTAAGGCTGAGGGTGAGAGCGTTGTGCAGGCCGCGACCGCGACTTATCATCTGGACTTGCCAACTTTAGCTCGCGGTTATCCGGCGATGTCTGCTGACGGTCGTTTTCGCTTATTGATTTGGCCGAATTTTTTTACCCAGCCCACTGATGTGGAAATTTACGGCCCTCAGACTGTCGGCGACATGCTAGTTTACCGTTTTAAGCTGACGCAAGACGGACAAGTGCCAATCCTTGCGAAAAAATTAACCATTTCCATATCAACCGCCGATGCAGGAGATGATGATAAATATCAGCGCCTGTATTATTATCATCAGACCGGTGATAGTTGGCTCTCATTAGCCGCCCATATGGACACAGGGCGCCAACTGGTTATAAGCGAGGTAATCGATTTTAGCCAGGCTGATATTGGGCTTTTGGTTGGCAGTACGCCGCAACCAGATCGGATCAATAATTTGTCGTTTGACCCGGCTGGGCTGGCAACTGATATTACGGCCGCCACAACCGGCGCATTTTACGACTATACGCTCGGCCTAGGTAATGATATAATAGCCAAAGGTTACACCATAGATTGGCAGGGAATAAAACTGGGAGTTGGCGCGCAGGCCATGCTCCAGCCAAGCGTTTTGACGTTAAAATGGCAGTCAAAAGATCAAGTATTAAATTATGATTTCCAGCCGGCAGTTGCATCTACTGCCACGGCAATTTTAAGGCCTGGAGCGCAATTGATTTTAAGTTTGCCCACGGTTTTTATTGGGGTTGATAAGGAAATAGTTTTTTGGGATAATAACTGGGGCAATTGGCGGGCTTTACCCAGCAACTATCGATATCCCTTTGATCGGGTAATAGCTAAAACACCTTTTGCTTTTGGTCGGTATCGAGTGCAGGAGAGGCCGGGCCGTTATGTCGGGACAGCCAGCTGGTTTCCGGATCGGTTGATTTCACAGACGCTTTATGCCGCGGCCTGCAATGATTTTCCCTTGGGTACCAAACTAATAGTCACTAATTTAGCCAATCAAAAAACCAAAGTTGTTGAAGTTCGTTCGACCGGCCCTTTTGTTCCCGGCCGGGTGATCGACTTAAATTATTCCGCGTTTTCGGCGATCGCCGATCCGCGCGACGGGCTGATTAGAGTGAAGGTGGAGAAGGCGACGTAATTTCTAATTTAGTTATTAGACATTTTCGGAATGATTATTTTCAAAGGCGTAACCAAAAAATACCCGCCGCAAGTACACGCGGTGGACGACATCAATCTCCACATTAAACCAGGTGAGTTTGTTTCGATTGTCGGCCAATCCGGCACCGGCAAAACAACCTTGATTAAACTTTTGATTGCCGAAGAGCGGGCCACTTGCGGCCGGATTGTTGTTGGCGGGTGGGACATTACGCACGTTAAGCAGTCGCAGCGGCCGTATTTGCGCCGTCAAATCGGCGTGATTTTTCAGGATTTCAAATTATTGCCCAAGAAGACAGCTTTCGAAAACATTGCTTTTGCTTTGGAAGTGTGCGGGAAATCAGATCAAATCATCAAGAAAACCGTGCCGCAACTACTGCGGATTGTCGGGCTTGAGGAAATGGGCAAGCGTTATCCTCGCCATCTTTCCGGAGGCGAAGCGCAGAGAGTGGCTATTGCCAGGGCGCTGGCGCACCGGCCAAAAATTATCGTAGCTGATGAGCCGACCGGCAATCTGGACGCGATTACCGGCCGGGAA
>MHJY01000002.1 GCA_001818235.1 Candidatus Jacksonbacteria bacterium RIFOXYB2_FULL_44_15
AAAACTCTAACCATCAAAGAGCGAAAGGATTTATTTTTAGGCATCAAGCATATTTTAGAGCAGGCGATCGCTAAGCGCGGTACTTCGGCTGATCAATATGTTGACGCGCGGGGACAGCAAGGCGGATATTTACCTTATCTTAAAGTCTATGGCCGTGCCGGGCAGAAGTGTAAACGTTGTGCTGGGATCATTAAAAAAATCAAGCTGGCTGGCCGGGGGACGCATTTTTGTCCGCAGTGCCAAAGGTAGCGAATTTTGTCGTAACTACTCACTGACCGTTGTCATTGCGAGCCGAAGCCTTAAGGGCTGAGGCGTGGCAATCCCGAATTATGAGACAATTCAAACTTTGAGATTGCCACGTCGTGCGTCTATTTAAAATTATGACGCACTCCTCGCAATGACAGTAATATGTTATGGTCAGTAAACAGTTGCATTTTGTCAATTTGATACTTGCGCGTAAATTTGTTAAAGTAGGAGAAAGAAGTTTTTGAGGTATGAATTTTTTATTTTTTCTAAAACCGAAAAAGAAAAAAATCCCGGTCAAAACAACAATTTTATGGTTGATTATGCCAGTCATTTTAGTACTGGCCATTGTAATCAAGTTTTCCCTCACTCAGAATGAGCGAATCTTAATTGATTATTTACCAGGGGACAGTGATTTTTGGCTTTGGCAAAATTCTGATGGTTTTAACCAAAACGCGGCCGTAATTTTACGGCAACTGGGTGTAGGAGATCATTTGCTAGGCGTTTTTAAAAAAAGCGCTGATGAACTTTTGGTTTATCGCCGCGATGGGCAGTGGTTTAATCTGGCGGCTCCCAGCTGGTACGACGCTCAGTCGGTTAAGTCACAGGCCAAATTGTGGGAACAGTTGTATCAAGACGGCAACAATAATTTAATCGGTTATTTGGACGCGGCTTATCTTAGGCAAGAAGTGCCAGAGATGGATAGTTTTGGCGAGTGGCCAGACGCGTATTTTATCATCAAGGCTGATAATCGGACCGTGGAATTTACGTTAATCAAAAAAGAGTCGGTCGATAATTTTGTGGCTGGAGCGCAGTTGCCGGATTTTCCGGGCAGTGGTTGCCAACCGCTCTTGGCTCTCAAATTAACTGATGATGCCTGGTTTAATAAAATCACCACACCTGTTCGGGATAAGCTCGCGCTTGAAGTGGCCAAAGCCTATCCGGTTATTGTTTGGACAATGTTGCCGGATCAAACCTGGATGCAAGAGAAAGTAATAAAGCCGGATTTGTTTGCCTGGCAGGAGATCAACCCTGGCGAATTTACCATAAGTCTAGATAAGGCAAAAGCTAACGAATATCAAGTCAGCGATCAGTTGGGCGAAATCAAAGTCCCTTTTGGTTATTCTAATGATGGCGAGGCGTTGTTAGTAACCAGCTCTCCGGAAACCCAGCCTGCTTGCCGCCGCCAATTAGCTAAAGCTAGCCGAAGTAATTTTGTTTACCTTAATTTATTGCCGGGCGATGGTTTGGTTGATGTGATTTTAGGTTCAAGCGAAGTTTTGTTGTGGTTGCGGGAGCAGGGCGCGTCGAGCTTGATGGTTTACGAAGAAGGCGGCGTGGCGCGCGGGGAGGTCAAATTTTAAACATGCCTCATCGGCAGTCTGCCGGAGAGGTAGATTAAAAAATGAAAAGTGAAAAATTAAGATCAGACTGTTTCTGGAATAAGCAAAAACGCTATTTTGTCATCCCAAGCTTGCCGAGGGATCCCTTGTCTAAACAAACATAGATTCCTCGACTTCCCCCTCGACCCTGCTCGGGGTCCGCTCGGAATGACAAAAAAAGTTTAGCCTATGATCATCACTACCAAACAACTTTTTAAAATCGCTTACGGTAAATTCGCCGTCGGCGCGTATAATATCAATAATTTAGAGCAGTGCATCGGCCTATTTTGCGGCAGTCTGGATTCGCAGGCGCCGTTCATCATCCAGATTTCCAAAGGCGCGCGGGATTATGCCAATAAAAGTATGCTGGAAGCGATAATTCGCGCGGCGGATAAATTATATCCTGAGGCGATTTTTGCGGTGCATCTGGATCATGGCGACGAGGATACTTGCTACGACTGCATTGCCTCGGGTTTTTATTCTTCGGTAATGATTGATGCCAGCATGTTTGATTTCAACAAGAACATCGAAGTCACTAAGCGCGTGGTGGAGCGGGCGCATCAAAAAAATATCAGTGTTGAGGCTGAGTTAGGGGAGCTGGGCGGAGTCGAGGAGAATATTCAAGTTGATGAAAAGAACGCGCATTTAACTGATCCGGATCAGGCCGCCGAATTCGTCAAACAGACCGGTTGCGACAGTTTGGCGGTGGCGATCGGCACCTCGCACGGGGCTTATAAATTTAAAACAGCGCAAGGTTTGCATTTTGATCGGATCGCCGCGATTCAAAAAAAATTGCCCGGATTTCCGCTGGTGATGCACGGCTCGTCATCAGTGCCGCAGGAGGAAGTAGAGCGGATCAATAAATATGGCGGGAAAATGGCTGGGGCGCGCGGGGTGGACGAGAACGAATTTGCGCGCGCGGTGCCTTTGGGCGTTGTCAAAGTGAATATTGATACTGATGGCCGGTTGGTTTGGACAGCGGTGCACCGTGAGCACTTCATCAAAAATCCGGAGAATATCGATTTTAGAAAACCCGGCAAAATTTTTATGAACGAATACGCTAAATTTATCGCCCACAAGAACGAGAAGTTGGGGTCAGCTGGTTGGCTGGTAAAGGTGCGGGAGGTTATGTGATTCGCGAACGATGTGGCAGGCGTTGGCGCGGGCTGATGTTTAAAATCGTAATGAATTGACTAAAATAGGTGAAATAGATTAAACTTTAGTCAGGTTTATAAAGAATATGAAAAGTCCTAATAATAAAAAAAAGCTATTTAGAGAAAGCGAACTAGGCAATCGCAAAACTTTTAATTGGAGTAGTTTTAAAAAAGACGCAAAAGAAGTCGGAGAGATTATAAGAAAGAGAGAGGAGTATGAAAGACGAGCTGTTGAAAAATAAGTCTATTTTGTTGGATACGAATATTTTAATAGCTTATAGCAAATATACAAATCATCTAGATCCGTTTTTTAGTTATTTGACAAAACATGACAGCATTCCTTACATTACTGATGCGATCTCTTTTGAATTTTTAAGGTACAGTTGTACTGGAGGAGAATTTAAGAAGCTAGAAGGTTGGTTGTTAGCGCAAGACATGCCGATGATTCATTCAAAACCCGAGGACGTAGAAACTGCTACGAAACTCTCGGTGATGTATGCCAACAAAAGGATGGCTGATAAAAAACAGGTATCATTCGTCGACATGTTAAATGCGGCCCAGCTAATTCGCTATAAAGATGAGATTGTGTTAATGACGACAGATATTCATGATTACCCGTTGGGAATTTTTGACAGAATTGGCGTGCAGGCCATTGATGTTGTTGACCAAGTTTTAACGGTCGCCTTTATAAGGTATAACGAACAAAAGTATAAAAAGTGTCGTTTAGATGTAGATATATAAAAAAAAGAGAGCCGTGGCGAGGGGCTCTAAGGGTGAGATTTTAAATGATTGATTGTGGGTCTAACCACCAGAGGCGTGGTTAGGCCTTTTTGGGTTTAGCGTTACTTGTAAAAAGCAACGCTTAACGGGGAACGATACAGAATAGAATTACGCCCAGGTCATTTCGCCGGCTGGTTCAAAGGTGGTTGCCTCTTTCAGGAGTGCGACTGCTTTTGTCAGTCCTTCCCAAGGAGACATCAATGGGTCCTCGTGCTCGATTGATATTACATAGTCATATCCGACGAGCCTAAGGGCGCTGATAATATCTTTCCAGATTTTAGCATCATGCCCATACCCAATGGTGCGGAAAGTCCAAGAGCGATTGAGAATGTCGCCATAAGATTTAGTGTCATTGCACCCATCTTTTTTGATTCTTCTGATAACCAAAGAACATATCAATTTTGTTTCTAATTGTCAATATTGTTTTTGTTTTTATCAACACTTTATCAACACTTGACACAAAACTTAAAGTCGATTATTATTAGCCTAGTCACTAAGTTGGTGGCAGTTTTTTGTCCGCCACAAAAGTTGGCAGTTCTTTGAAAAAAGAATAATGAGTCCATTTAACTATCTAAAAGTGATAGTCCTCTAAGTAATTCATTAAAAATTTTTTGAGAGTTTGATCCTAGCTCAGGATGAACGCTGGCGGCATGTCTTAGGCATGCAAGTCGAACGGTTCGGCGCAAGCCGGACAGTGGCAGACGGGAGAGTAACACATTGGTAATCTACCCTCGAGTCGGGCATAACCCTGCGAAAGCGGGGCTAATTCCCGATGGTCTTGGCTAACGAAAGTTAGTTAAGTAAAGTTTCGGCGCTCGAGGAGGAGCCTATGTCCCATCAGCTTGTTGGTAGGGTAATGGCCTACCAAGGCTACGACGGGTAGCGGGTGTGAGAGCATGACCCGCCTCACTGGGACTGAGACACTGCCCAGACTCCTACGGGAGGCTGCAGTCAAGAATATTCCGCAATGGCCGAAAGGCTGACGGAGCAATGCCGCGTGCCGGAGGAAGCCCTTCGGGGTGTAAACGGCTTTTGCCGGGGAACAAGCCCCGCCCCTTTTCTGACAAGTATTATTACTAATCAATGGCCATAAGGCGAAGCCGCCTTACGGCTATAATTTTGATATTGGTTATAAAATTGGTTGAAAAAGGGCGGGGTTGAGCGTACCCGGCGAATAAGGGGCTGCTAACTTCGTGCCAGCAGCAGCGGTAATACGAAGGCCCCAAGCGTTATCCGGATTTATTGGGTGTAAAGGGTCCGCAGGCGGTTTGTTAAGTCTCTGTTTAAATCCCGATGCTCAACATCGGATCGGGCAGAGATACTGGCAGACTAGAGACCGGGAGAGGCCAGTGGAACGGCTGGTGTAGGGGTAAAATCCATTAATATCAGCCGGAACACCAAAAGCGAAGGCAGCTGGCTAGAACGGTTCTGACGCTAAGGGACGAAAGCGTGGGTCGCGAACGGGATTAGATACCCCGGTAGTCCACGCCCTAAACGATGGATACTAGGGATTGGAAGTATCGACCCTTCCAGTCTCGCCTCCAACTTAGCTAACGCGTTAAGTATCCCACCTGGGAAGTACGGCCGCAAGGCTAAAACTCAAAGGAATTGACGGGGACTCGCACAAGCGGTGGAGCATGTGGTTTAATTCGACAACAAGCGTGGAACCTTACCAAGACTTGACATCTAGCTGCACATTCGGGTAATGCCGAATTCTTTCGAAGGTGCTAGACAGGTGCTGCATGGTTGTCGTCAGATCGTGCCGTGAGGTGTACCCTTAATTGGGGTAACGATCGCAACCCCTGTCCTATGTTACATTTCTCATAGGAGACTGCCCCTCACCTTGCGCATAAGCTTAGGCTTGTGAGCAGAGTGAGGGGAGGAAGGCGGGGATGACGTCAAATCAGCATGGCCTTTATGTCTTGGGCTACACACGTGCTACAATGGTTAGTACAACGGGCAGCAAAATCGCAAGATTGAGCTAATCCCTTAAAACTAATCTTAGTTCGGATTGAGGGCTGCAACTCGCCCTCATGAAGCTGGAATCGCTAGTAACCGCGCATCAGCCACGGCGCAGTGAATACGTTATCGAGTCTTGTACACACCGCCCGTCACACCAGGAGAGCTGGCAATGCCCGAACTTCGACGTTTGTCGAGGGAAGGTAGGGTTAGTAATCAGGGTGAAGTCGTAACAAGGCACCCGTAGCGGAAGCTGTGGGTGAATCACCTCCTTTCTAAGGAGCATTTGTTGGATGCACACTCGCAATAGGGTGATTATATCTTCGCCTCAAAGCCTAATATAATTACTGCCTCGCGAGTGACGTGTACAACTATCACGCCAAAAGCGTGATTGGACTATCACTTTTAAATGGTTAAATAAAAAATCCGGTGTTAAGCCCGGTTTTTTGTTTTGATTTTATTGAGGTGGTTTAATTTTTTAGAATTTTTGGTTGATGCAGATATTTTTTCCGGAGCGCCTCAGGCAATCGCTCAATGGCGTAACGTAACATTGTCCGCGGCATATTTTGATGGTGTTGATTTAAAAAATCCTCCAGTATTTTTTGATCTCTTTTGCCGATTTCCCGCAACATCCAACCTAAAGCTTTATGTATTAAATCATGTTTGTCAATTAAGAGCAATTTGGCAATTTTTAAGGTATCAGTAAATTGATTGTTCCTGATAAAGGCGAACGTAGCTAAAATGGCGATCCGTCGTTCCCAGAGATTTTTTGATTTCATCAGTTGGTACAAGAGACGGCGGTCATTCTTTAGCAAATAATTGCCTAAAATATTGGGAGCAGATAAATCCACCAAATCCCAGTTATTGATATGTTTGGTGTTGTGTAAGTAGAAATCGACGATTTGCTTTTGATCGTCAGAACCAGCTTGTTGATACTGTTTGACTAAAATCAAAAGCGCTGTCAGCCGATGTTCATGAATTTTGCTTTGCAGTAATTTTTGCAGATTCGTCAAAGTCAGATTTGCATATTGGCCGGCAACTTTTTTTTGTGCTGGCACGGTGATGCCTAAAAAGACGTCGCCTTCGCCGTATTCGCCAGGCCCGGTTTTAAAAAACCGCGCTAAAAGTTTGGCTTTGTCTGGATTGGCGAGTTTTTGGAGGGCGAGTGTGATAGATTTAAAATTTGGTTTTTGGAGCATAAATTCACCTTTTTCTGTCATTCTGGCCTTGAGCCGGAATCAAGAAATGACTTAGTTGACTGGATTCCCGCTTTCGCGGGAATGACAAAATGCGTTAAAATCTAATTTTGAGATATGCTCATATTCATTTGAGCTCCAAAATATCAATTGCCGGAGGATTTAAAAAGCGTAAAGGCAAGCCATATTCACCCAGACCGCTGGTGATAAAAAGCTGGGTGTTTTTTTCCTGGGTTAGCCCCTGGTCAAAATCTCCTTGAGTGGGGATAACATGTTTATAAATCCATGGGATCCTTACCTGGCCGCCATGGGTATGGCCGCAAACCGTCAAATCAGCGGTTTTATTGGGGTAGTTCAAGATAGTGTCTGGGTTATGAGTCATCACGATCAAATTATCTGACTGGGTATAATTATTTAGCATGGCTGTGCCATCGCGGCCGAACATGTAGTCCGAAAGTCCTAAAAGCGTAAAATTGGGTAAAGTCATTGCTGAGTTATCTAAAATTTTAACCCCTTGTTGAGTTAGTGCTTCTATCAATTCAACTCGCGGGCAGTTGGGACTGTAGAAATCATGGTTGCCCAGCACTGCGTAAACCGGCGCTTTTAGCATTGTCAAAGAAGAGAAATATTTGTTTACATCGTCGCAGGCATATAAAAAATCGCCGGCAATCAAAATAACTTCCGGTTGTTGCTGATTAATTTTGGCGACGACTCGCTTGATAAACTTTTCGTTTTTATAAATTCCGGCGTGGATATCCGCGATTAAAGCAATTTTACCGCTAAAGCCGATATCAATTTTTTGCTGGCGGACCAAAATTATCTGCGGCTCAATAAATCTGGCCCAGATAAAGAGGATCGAGAGCGCCATCAGGCAAATAATCAAAAACAAGTTAGCGCGTCGTCGCAACAGCCAGTAAATCAATATTCCTAAAAATGGGAAGACCAAAAATGATGCGAAATAAATCAATTTGTTGGAGGTAAGGGGATTCATAAGTTTATTCCCACTGTTTACAGGCTTTTAGAATCAATTTAATTGCCTGGTATTTTGGCTTGATGATTTTTTTTGCAGCTGGCAGGGACAATTTTTTGTTCCAGTCGCGATTGATTTTTTCTTGCATCCATTCCAGTATTTTTGGGAATTCGTGCTTTTTGGCGCGCCAGTAAAAAAACAGCGGGAGAATATCAAAATGCGCCATAGCATCAGCATTAGCAATGATTTTGTCCAGGATGGTTTTAGGCCGGACATGTTGGCTTGCTCGATGCAATTTAATACTTTGCTTAATTTGGTTGATCATTTTGTCTGGATATTGGTTATCTTTTAAAATTTTTTCAGCATCAATCATGCCGGTCAGATTATGGTCCAAATCGCCATGCCGGATCCGCCCAATATCGTGCAAAAGGGCCGCCAGTTCTGCCAGCTCTTGATCAACCTTATAAATTTTCGCTAATTTTTTAGCATAAACGACGACCGGCAGGATATGATATTGCCAATCATGGTCTTTGGCTTCTTTTTTGACTAGTTCGCGGATAAATTTTAGTTTGTTCATATACGTTAGTTTGCCAGCCTGGCCAGCGATATAAACTTACAATAGGAAACAAGTTAGCGCAAGCGATCGCTATTAAAGTAATTATAAAGGTATTTTAACATGCTTGATAGTAGCGGGCAATTTGGGGTTGGTATTGACTTTAAGCTGAATAACCTTTATATATTAGATTAAAGCCCTAGGGGTTTGATTTTTTATGTTATTTTGATAAGATGTAGAAATCGCTGAATAACTATTTTTTGCTTCCGTCGAGGCAGAATCTCACGACTTTTTTTGCCGAGGTAGCTCAGTTGGTTTACCCGCCAAAATTTGCAGAGCAAAATTTAGACGGGTGAAGAGCAACTGTTTTGCCACCCAGAGGGTGGTCATCCTCTGGATGATAAACAGTAGGTTAATTGCTGATACGTAGAAAAGACGGCCACCCTAGCTCAGCTGGTAGAGCAACTGTTTTGTAAACAGTAGGTCGTCGGTTCGAGCCCGACGGGTGGCTCCAAATATTTCGGGCACATAGCTCAGCTGGTTAGAGCGCGTCACTGATAATGACGAGGTCCGAGGTTCGACTCCTCGTGTGCCCACCATATGGCCAAATTCCAAATTCAAAATAACAAATATCAAATAAATTTCAAATTACAAATACAAAATTCAAAACGTTTGTAATTTAAAATTTTGGCTATTGTAATTTATTTGGAGCTTGAGATTTTGAACTTAGAATTTATGTTTGGATCTAAAAAACAAGTAGCCTTAGTTACCGGTGCCTCGCGCGGGATCGGCCGCGCTTGCGCTTTGGAATTGGCGCGCTTAGGCGCGCGAGTTGTAGTCAATTATCGGCAAAGCGAAGAACAAGCCTATGGCGTGGTCGAAGAGATCAAAAAAATGGGTAGCGAGGCGGTCGCGATACAGGCGGATGTGGCTCAAAAAACAGAATGTCAAAAACTTGTGACCGAGGCCATCAAACAGTATCAAAAAATTGATATTTTAGTAAATAATGCGGCTCTGCATGGCGAGCAAGAAATTACGGAGTTAGATGACGCGCTTTGGCAGAAGTTGATAACCAATAATTTGGAGAGTATTTATTGGCTGTCAGTTTTTGTCGGTTTAAAGATGCGCGAGGCCGGGAGCGGCGTGATTGTCAATTTGAGTTCCATTGCCGCTGATTTTCCCCGGCCGGCTAACATAATTTATGCCACGACTAAGGGCGCGATTCGGACGTTAACTCGGGGGTTAGCGGTGGCATTGGCGCCGCAGGTGCGGGTGAATGCAGTATCTCCTGGCCGGATAGAAACCGACATGTCGCCGATGAGTGATGAAGTTAAGCGACAAATGGTCCAAGAGTCAAATCTACGCAAACGAATTGGCCAGCCAGAAGACATTGCCAAGATCGTCGCGTTTTTAGCCAGCGATGAGTCGGATTGGATTAACGGCCAGACGATTAGGGTTGATGGCGGTTCGTCGGTTTTGGCGAAAGTGTAAATAAAAAATTATTAACCAATTAAAGGGTTAACGAGTTAACGGGTTGAGATTAAAATTAAATAGTTTAATATTCAGCCGAGGTAGCTCAGTGGTAGAGCAGAGGACTGAAAATCCTCGTGTCGGCAGTTCGATCCTGCCCCTCGGCACCAACCGCTTTCATAATATTTGCGCAAATTTGAATTTTTACCATAATACACATATGAACTCACCCGAAAGTATAGGACAAGACAAAATATTTAGCGCAGAACGCCCAGAAGAAAAAGAGCAGCCAAAAGAAATAGAGAAGAAATTTTTTGTTGAAGTTTTACCAGAAAATCTTGAACATTTTCCACATGACGAGGTTGTGCAAGGATATGTTGCCATTGCCGAAGATGGGACCGAAGTTCGTTTGCGCAAGAAAGGCGATAAATATTTCCAGACAGTTAAAAGCGGTGGCGGAAAATCCAGATCAGAATCAGAAGTTGAGATTACTAAAGAACAATTTAACGTGCTGTGGGGAACGACAGCTGGTAAGCGACTTGAAAAGACAAGATATAAAATCAATGACGCGACGACTGGTTTATTAATTGAGTTGGATGTTTACGGGGGTGATTTAACTGGTCTAGTAACAGCGGAGATAGAATTTGAGTCTGAAGATGCCAGTGATAAATATGTCGCTCCGACATGGCTTGGAAAAGAAATCACAGAGGATAAGAGATATAAGAATCAAAATTTAGCACTTCACGGAATACCAAGTAAAGAAGGCAAGGACATTGTAAATATTCCCGAATACGATTTGGAAGCTGGGCTAAACGAACTAACTTCACTTATTCGTGAGAAATTATCTCAACAGGATGGGCCGGTCGTGGTTGAGGTAGCGGGAGGTTCTGCCTCTGGCAAAACAAGCGAAGTAGCAGAAAAGCTAAAAAAGATTTTTGGTGGCGAAGCGCTTATTTTATCGATGGATAACTACTATCGAGGTAGGACATTCATGGATAACGAAGCTGAAAAAGGAAATGTGTTGAATTGGGATCAGCCAGAAGCGCTTAATCTCGAGCTATTACAAGAACAATTAGGGTCTTTGAAAGAGGGACAACAAATTGAAATGCCAATTTACAGTTTCAAAGCTAGTGAAGCAACTGGAACCGAAGTAATTAAACCTTGTCGAGTAATTATCGTAGAAGGACTCTTCGCCCTTAATGATATTGTGGCAAAAGAGGGTGATGTTAAAGCCTTTGTTGACATAGGTACTCATGGGAGAATTTTGAGGAGAATGTTACGGGATGTTGAAAGAACCGGACAAAAGCCATCCGATATAATGAAGTATTTTTCTGAAGTAGTAGAACCTATGCATGAAAAATATGTTCAAAGTACAAAAAAAAATGCAGACATTGTTTTAAAGAATGAATATAGTCCGGCAGTCGAAGCTCAAAGGTCTGGCCTGCACGAAGTACAATTAAAATTCAAAGCTGAATTGGATTCAGAAAATTTACGTAGATTAGGGGCGGAACGGTTAGGGTCAGTTGAGCAGGTTGATTATTATTACAACCCGAAAGATCGAAATTTAGTTGAGACTGATGAAATTTTAAGAATTCGTGATGAAGGCGATCATAAAATTTTGACTTACAAAGGACCAAGGGTAAAATCAGAATATAGGAAACGGCCGAAATTTGAATTTGAAGTAGACGGAGAGACAGAAGAAAAATTTCTTTCAATTTATGGAGAGCAGATAAAATCTATACGAAAAGAACGGATTTTATATCAAATGAGTGGCGTAGCATTTTCCGTCGATTCAGTTATAAAAATAGAAAATGGAATAGAGACAAATTTGGGAAAATTTGTAGAAATTAGATCGACTGACAAAGAAAAAAGCGATGATAAAATCAAAGAATTAGTGTCAAAACTCAGTCTCCCAATGTCTGAAGGTATCAAGAAATCTTATTTTGAAATGTAGTTTTTATACACAGCAAAAATACGCAATTTTAGAGCGTATTTTTTGTTTGTTTACTTTTTATTTAAAATATGGTATGGTTTAAATCATTCAAAATGAATTAAAAGTGCAATTGTCAACATAAATATCAATCTTCAACAAAGGAGTGTCAAAAGATGAAAGTCAAAATAGTAATGATTATTGCCATGGTACATGTTTTGTTGCTCAGTTTACCCGCCAATGCGTTCGAAACGCGGTTGTCGATCAAAATTTCAACTGACGAGGAACAGTCCGTGGGGTTGGTCGGGTTAGTTGAAGTTCCGGACATTTCACAAAGTTCGGATAAACTGATCGTAATTGGACCACGAATTGGCGCGGCTGGTTTGCGCTTTGAAGCACTCGTCGGAACCTATTTTCGAGAGATAGAGGACGACGGGTTGGCAGCCTATGATTTGCGGATCAGATACTGGCGGTTGCCGCTTTTTTTCTCGGGAGAGATCAGATACATTCCGGAGTATGACCCGGGTAAATTTATTACTCGGATGAGGGTCAGTTATCCGGCCAGTTCATGGCCTAGGGTTTATGGATTTACAACTGGCTTTGAAGCCGAGTATGTCCGCGGTTCTGGGTCAAATCAGTTCAATATTGGTCCTAATATCAATTTGACCCTAGCGAGATATCTCAATTTTTCTTTTACCTACAAGGCAAGACGCGGGCCTGACAACGCTCGCCTTTACGTTGTTTTTGACCTGCCGCTTACTGGCGGCTGTCTAATCAACGTGACATGGTAGTCCAAGCCTAGTCTCTAAGTTTAGATTATTAAATTTAGAGGCTAGGTCTTGTTTTTTATTTGGCAAAGAATTATTCTATTGTCATTGCGAGAAGCGATCCTAAGGAGCGACGAAGCAATCTCGTTTTGTAATTAAATATCAGAGATTGCCATGCCCTGAGTACGGGCTCGCAATGACAAAAACATTGTTCTACACCCTAAAAATATGAATCATGAAAAATGGGAAGTTTTAAAATCAGCGTATAAATTAAAAAGTCCGTATATCAACGTTCGGCATGATGTTTGCCGGAGTTTGCGCGGCAATAAAATTGATTATTACGTCGTCGAGCGAGCAATGGCCGTGGCGATTGTGGCTTTAACGCCTGAGCGCCAGGTGATTTTGGAGCGCCAGTACCGGCATCCGATCAAAGAATGGTTGATAGAAATTCCGGCTGGGTTGCGGGACCGGGACGAAAGCTCAACCGCCACAGTTAAGCGTGAGCTTTTGGAGGAAACAGGGTACCACGCGAAAAAAATCATCAAGTTGTTGGACACTTATCCTGGAGCAGGGCTTTTGGATCAGGAATTAAAAATTTATCTGGGTTTGGACTCGGTTAAGGCTAAAAAAACAAAATTAGATCCAGGTGAGGAGATCGAGATTTTTTTGGTTGATTTTGTTAAGGCTGTTGCTATGATAAAAAAAGGCATCATTCGTGATGCCATGTCGATAATCGGTATCTATTCAGCTCAGAACTATTTTAACTCTCAAAATTGATTCCTTTAATGTGTTTGATTTTGGCGCGGCGCGTCGCCGGGTCTAGCAGAATCGAAATAGCGTCTAAGCGGAAAATTCGATCCTCAATTCTATGCTGAAAAAAATAACTGCAGGCAGTGTCGTGCAGTCTTTTTATTTTATTGGGCGTAATCGCTTCTTCGGGTGGGCCAAAGTCGGTGGAGACCCTGGTTTTAACTTCCAGCATGCAGAGCGTGTCTGGAATGCGGGGATCAAAAGCAATGATGTCGATTTCGCCGTAGCGGGAAGCGAAATTTTGGGCGATAATCGTATAACCGCGCTGGCGCAAAAATTTGACAGCCAGTTCTTCGCCCCAAGCGCCTAATTGTTTTCGATAGCCGGTCACAATAATTTTAAAAGCCGCATTTTTTTTAAAACATCGGAAATTTTTTGATTCATTTCGACAAATTCCAGTTTTAAGAAATCAGCTCGCGCGAAAAAGATCAAATCAAAGCCGCTAGCCAGATTATCAATCAATCCCAAAAAAATATTGCGCACCTGCCGTTTTACGCGGTTGCGACGGACAATGGTGCGGGTTATTTTTTTAGGGACGATAATGCCGATTCGCGTTGGCTGGGCGCTTCCGGTGGGCAAGATTTTAATCCCGAATTCTTTGATAAAAAAAGAACGCCCTTTGTTAATGACGCGTTTAAAATCTTCTTCTTTGGTTAGGCGATGAATTTTCGGGAGCACATTTTAATAAAATAAATATTGCACCCTGGTTTTTTAAACAACAGGGGTCAGTCTTTTTCTCCCTTTTAATTTCCGTTTTTTTATCACTTTTTTCCCGTTTAGCGTACTGTTGCGTTTGCGGAAACCTAACTTGTTGCGACGTCTGACTTTAGACGGTTGATAAGTTCTTTTAGGCATAGGTTATTTATTATTACCGATAATTTTATCAATAATTCCATAATTTTTGGCTTCAGTAGGATTCATATAATAGTCGCGATCCGTGTCATGGGCGATTTTTTTAATCGGCTGTTGGGTGTGTTTGGCTAAAATTTGATTCAGTTGTTCCCGGGCTTTCAGAATATGTTCGGCTGAAATTCGGATGTCCTCAGCCTGCCCTTCGGCGCCGCCCATTATTTGATGGATCAATATTTCGGAATTCGGCAGGGCGCATCTTTTGCCTTTGGCGCCGGCGGCGAGCAGAATCGCGCTCATCGAGGCGGCGATCCCGATACAGATGGTCGAAACCGGGCACTTAATGTATTGCATTGTATCGTAAATTGCCAACCCGCTGGAGACCGAACCGCCCGGGGAATTGATGTACAGCTTAATTTCTTTAGCGCTGTCCTTTTGCGCCAAAAAAAGCAATTGGGCAATCACCGAATTTGCCACCAAATCGTTAATCGGGGCGCCTAAAAAAATAATCCGCTCTTCCAGAAGTTTGGAGTAAATATCGTAAGCCCGTTCGCCGAATTGACTTTTTTCGATAACTGTTGGCACTAAATTCATAAAGGTAAATTAAATCCCAGATTTTTTAGACTAAAACCAGCTGCTTTTTTATGGCCGCCGCCGCCCAGAATTTTGGCCAGTTCCGACACATCAATCCCAGGATAGGTAGAACGCAGGCTTACTTTAAAGGTGCCGTCAGCGCGTTCTTTGATTAAAATGCCAGCTTTGATCCGGCGAATGTAATTAAGAAAATTCGCGACCACTTCCACCACTTCCTCTCCCACTGAGCACTCTTTTAAGTCTTTTTGCAGGACATACGATATAGCTATATCATACTTATGGTTGTAAGTCAATCGTTGAAAAATTTTACCCCAGAGCCTAAGCGTGTTAATTGATTCCTCGGTGCTGTATAAGTGCTGAATAATCTGGAAAATATTAGCTCCGCGCCAGACCAGTTCGGCGGCGATTTTTAAAGATTGCTCGTTGGTGGCGGCATTCGTAAAATTACCAGTGTCGCCGACGATGCCGGTTAAGAGCGCTTCGGCGATTCCCGGACTCAGCGGGTAATCCAGTGTTTCGAGCAATAAGTAAATGATTTCGCACGTTGAGGAGGCGTTGTGATCGACTAAATTTAAATGGCCAAAATGTTCGTTGGTTTCGTGGTGATCAATATTGATCACGGTATTCTTTCCGGACTTGTTATTTATAATCGCTTGCAGTTCACGTTCCAAATGGGTTTGTTTTAAGTCGCCGGCGTCGACCACTAGGCAGAGATCAAAAACGTCCAAATTGGGTTTGACGGTTTTAATTTCACTGCTTTCGGGCAGGCTCATTAATAGCTTAGGCACCGGTTCTGCCAGATATGGATAGAACTTTTTATTTTGACTTTTTAAATAAGCGATCAAGGCGCAGATGCTCCCGATGGCGTCTGGACAATTTTGGTGAGAGGTCAGAAAAATATTATCAGAACCGCCAATTTTTTGGAGAATTGTTTGATAGCCGACAGAGGTAGGCATTTTTTTTAGTCTTCTTGAGGCAAATCGCCCTCAGCCGGTGCTTGGTCTACAGTTTTCGCTTGTAAAATTTGGCTGTTGCCCTTAACCTCTTCCCAGATCTTAGTTTTTAGCTCGGACACAAGTTTGGGCGAGTCTTTTAATAATTGTTTGGCTTTTTCTCGGCCAGGTCCGAGTTTGGTGTTTTGGTAACTGTAATAGGTTCCGCTTTTTTTAATTACTCCGCTGGTTACACCCAGATCCAAGAGATCGCCGGTTACCGAAATGCCTTCGTTGTACATAATGTCGAATTCGCAGGCTTGGAACGGCGGGGCAACTTTATTTTTGACAATTTTGGCTTTTACCCGATTGCCGATAATATTTTCCCCTTGTTTGATTTTGGCCGCTCGGCGCACTTCGATTCGCACTGACGAGTAAAATTTAAGGGCAGTGCCGCCGGGAGTAGTCGTGGGATCGCCGAAAAAGACGCCAATTTTTTGGCGCGTCTGATTGATAAACACAACCGTGGTCCTCGATTTGGCGACGATGGCCGCCAATTTGCGCAAAGCCTGGCTCATCAACCGCGCTTGCAAACCCATGTGCGTATCGCCCATCGCGCCTTCGATCTCGGCTCTCGGCGTCAGGGCCGCGACCGAATCGATTACTATCACATCAATGGCGTTAGAGCGGACTAAATTTTCCACGATTTCCAATGCCTGCTCGCCGGTGTCTGGCTGTGAAATAATCAAATCATCAACATTAATTCCGATTTTTTTGGCGTATTCCGGATCCAAAGCGTGCTCAGCGTCGATAAAAGCAGTGATCCCACCGGTGCGCTGGCTTTCGGCAATAATGTGCTGAGCTAAGGTGGTTTTACCCGAGGACTCGGGTCCGTAAATTTCGATGATCCGTCCGCACGGCACACCGCCAACACCGAGCGCCAAATCCAAAGAAAGACATCCGGTGGAGATGGCTTCGACGTTCATCATTTTGGCTTCTTTTAGGCGCATAATAGAGCCTTCGCCAAAACGTTCTTTAATTTGATCCATTGCCTCCTGAGCTGCAATACGTTTGCTATCATTTTTGGCCATAAATTACAAACCCTAGCCATCAATCGACCAGGTCGGCAGAATTAACGGTTTGGGTGTACAAGCAAGTTAGTATTTAACTACAGGCTTTTGGGTGTTAACTAAAATATGTCTTTCGATTTTGTTTTCCCAGCCGTGCCTTTTTTTGGCTGAGATCACGAGCAGGTTTAAACCGATTCGCAATGAGATTGTTTCTTCGAATTTGCCGTTTTCGGTGAGCAGGATTTCCTGATTATTAATCGTGACGAGCGCTTCTTTTTCGCTTTGTCCCGTAACTTTGATTACTGGATCAGATACTTCCAAGTCCGACGCCGGATAAAAAATAGTCAATTTTGGCGGCGTAACAGTTTGGTAAACGTTAAGAATAATATAGCTTAGCACAACCAAAATTATTGCGCAAATTGCGGCAAGCTTAATGTTTTTTGGCTTTAAGATTTTTTCCCAAAAGGAGGATTGGCCGATTTCCGGTAGAAACCGGTGGTGTTTTTTTAATTCAATTATGTGCCTTTCCAGTCGATATTGTTCCAAGCATTTGCCGGGCTCGACCCCTAATTTTTGTTCGTAAACTTTAATAAAATTTGTAATGTAAACTTCGCCCGGGATATCATCATACCGAGATTTTTCCAGCGACTGGAGATAGTGGGCGGCGATTTTAGTTTTTTCCGCCGCGACTTCGAGCGTCCAATTTTTTCCGAGACGGAGTTTCCTAAATTTTTCGCCCAAAGTTTCTTGGCTCTTAATATTTTTTTTATGGAATGAAAAAAGCGACATAAACTGATAGTTCTGCCCCAATTTAAATAGGTTTTTGATTTAAGTATCGCTAAACGAGAGCGACTTGGGCCAGCAAATCGTCGGCGCTTTTTAGCCGCATCAGCCGCACTCCTTGCGTGGAGCGTCCCAAGAGCGGAACGGTCGCGAGTTGAATCCTAATAACCTGGCCTTTAGCCGAGATTAATATTAGGTCACCTTTTTTTGTTGAGGGCAATTTTTTTGGATAAACCACTTGCGCCGAAGTTAATCGTCCGGTTTTAGCGGTCACTTTCATGGTCTTAATTCCTTTGCCGGCGCGAGATTGGAGGCGATATTGATTAAGATTAGTCATTTTGCCGTAACCTTTCTCCGAGATGGCTAAGAGGTATCCCTCTTCTTTAGACTTGGTTTTAAAGACGTCCATGCCAACGACTAGGTCATTTTTATTGAGCTTGATGCCGCAAACTCCTTGCGCCGTTCGCCCCATCGGCCGCAGTTTGCTTTCGTTAAAGCGAATCGCCAGCCCTTGGGCCGTGGTGAGCATCACCTGCCAACTCCCGGAAGTCGCCTTGACCCAATTAAGTTGGTCGCCGGTTTTTAGCTTGATGGCGATCAGGCCAGAGCGGCGGACGTGAAGGAATTCTTCGATCGGTACTTTTTTAGTGACCCCGTCGCGAGTAGCCATCACCAGAAATTTTTTAGTGGTGGTCGGCGCGATCCCGGTTTCTTTGGCGTCGGTGTCTAAATTTTTGATGGCTAAAATGGCGGTAACCCGTTCGCCGTGTTCCAGTTCCAAAAAGTTGGCCATTGCCTGCCCTTTCGCCTGGCGCGATGTTTCCGGCACGTCAAAGGCTTTTAATTGAAAAACTTTGCCGGAATCGGTGAAAAACAGGAGGTTGGCATGAGTGCTGGCTGACAGCAAATGTTCGACGGCATCTTCTTCTTTTCTGGTTAAACCAACAACTCCACTGCCGCCGCGGCCTTGCGATTTAAACGATTCGGGCGAGAGGCGTTTGATGTAACCGTCTTTGGTCGTCATTATCACCGCCGTTTCTTTGGGCACTAAATCTTCCTGGGAAAAACTGCTGACCGGGTTGGCAAAAACTTTTGTTCGGCGCTCGTCGCCGTAGGTATCTTTAATGTCCGTTACCTCGGTTGAGATAATATTTAAAATTCTCTGCGGGCTTTTTAAAATTGACTCCAGTTCTTTGATCAAGGCGCGTTTTTCGGCTAATTCTTTTTCAACCTTCAATCTTTCCAAGCCAGCCAAGGCTTGCAGGCGCATCTGTAAAATCGCTTCAGCTTGCCGTTCGCTTAGTTTAAAGCGCTTAATCAAATTTACTTGGGCGGCATCTCGGTCTTTGGATTTTTTGATGGTTTCGATGATTTCATCAATGTTTTCCAGAGCGATAACCAATCCGGTCAAGATATGTTCACGATCTTTGGCGACCCGCAAATCATATTCAGTCCGGCGTCGGACAATCGTCTGCCGATGTTTGACGTATTCTTCCAAAATCATTTTAAGGCTCAAAACGCGGGGCTGGATGCCATCAATTAAAGCCACCATGTTTACATGGAAGGTGTCTTGCAGGCGCGTGAATTTATATAACTGGTTCAAAACTTTTTTGGGGTAGCTGTCTTTTTTGAGCTCGATATTGATGTGCATGCCGTTGCGATCGGATTCGTCGCGTAAGCCCTTGATGCCGGTAAGTTTGTCTTCTTTAACCAGATCAGCGATGTGTTCTATCAGGTGCGCTTTGTTGGTTTGATAGGGGAGTTCGGTAACGATAATTTTGTAACTGCCGCCGGTTTCGATAATTTCCGCTTTAGCCCGCATTACAATACTGCCGCGGCCGGTGGCGTAAGCGCGTTTGATTTCTTGATGGTCAAAAATTAAGCCGGCAGTCGGAAAATCCGGGCCTTTAACAAATTGCATCAGGTCTTCGAGCGAAGCGTCTGGATTTTTAATCAGATAGAGGATGGCGTCGCAAATTTCTCCGAGGTTGTGCGGCGGGATGTTCGTGGCCATGCCCACAGCGATGCCTAGGGTGCCGTTTAAAAGCAGGTTTGGCAATTTAGCCGGAAAGACGGTCGGTTCCTTTTGTGAGCTGTCATAATTATCTCGCCAAGCGACGGTTTCTTTATCTAGGTCGAATATTAATTCCTCGCTGGGTTTGGCTAATTTAGCTTCAGTGTAACGCATGGCCGCGGCAGAATCGCCGTCAACCGAGCCAAAGTTCCCCTGGCCGTGAATCAAGGGATAGCGCATCGAAAAATTTTGGGCCAGGCGCACCAGTGAATCGTAAACCGCGGAATCGCCGTGCGGGTGGTATTTACCAAGCACTTCTCCGACGACGGTGGCGGATTTTCTAAATTTAGCTTGGGGGCGCAAACCCAGATCCCACATCGCGTAAAGGATGCGGCGATGCACCGGTTTTAAGCCGTCGCGAACATCCGGCAAGGCGCGCGAGACGATTACGCTCATGGCGTAATCCAAATAAGACTCGCGCATTTCGTCCACAATGGATTGCAGTTGAATTTTTTCTTTAAAAATCGGCGGTTGGTTGTTGTCCGTCATACGTTGGATTGGTTATCGGTTGAAAGGTTGATGTGGCTGGCACTGGTGCTGTTAAAGCGTCGTCAGTTGGGGTTGCCGGCGCCAGATTTGTCTCCAATTCCCCCCAAGTGCCTTTTAATTCCCCCCAACTTTTTTGCAGTTCTTGTTGAATATTTTTTAATCGCTCCAGCGTGGCGGCGTCTTTCGGCTTAAGTTGCGATTTACGCGGCTGGGCTTGCCAATTTTGATGCCAGGTAAATAGCCACAACGGCACCACGATTAATCCAAAAATAATCACCACTGCGCCAATCAGGATTTTTTTACGGGTGGTGACTGATTGATGTTGCAGATGTTTAATCATCACCTAGGGTTGGAGCAGAACAATCTTTGTTTCTTCTTCCGGCAATTTGCTTTTGGTGATGTGGAGTGAATTTTCCGGCTGTAATCCTTTGACGCCCATTTCCGACAAAAATGTATCGACCGGATCGCGTTTGGCGGTGAGTTTAGGCAAATCGTAGTTCATTGGAATAACGAGGTGCGGTTCCAGTTGGCTGACCACTTTATCGGCTTGCTTGCCGGACAGGACGCCGTGGCCGCCGACTGGCACCATGGCGATATCAACGCCTTCAAACATTTCCAGGTCTTTGTCTTTTAAATCTTCGGTTAATCCGGCCAGATGCGCGATTTGCAAATTGTCTGCTTTGATTAGATATAAAATATTACCGTTTGCGCCGGCAATGCCGTAAACAAAAACTCCCTTAGTTTCGTATTCACCGGGAGAAGAAATTATAAAAGGCTCATCGGTTTGTTCCGGAGCGACGCGGGTCAGGTCAGTTTCCAGTGTTTGCGAAATTAAAATAATATCACCTTTGAGGGTGCTTTGAGTGAGGCCGGTGTTTTTATGGGCCGGATCGATAATCACGCTGGCCGCCTCGGTTTTAATTCGAAAAGAGCTTTCGCCTAGCCAATAAATGTACATATTTTTTAGACTGCCAATGGTGGCGGTATTGAGGTGCCGGTGTCCTTAACTCCGGGCCGATTCGCGTCGTTTCCAATATCATCTCGGTCGCGGGAGCGGTAATCGACGATATTATGCACTAAATCGTCAGCCCGTTCCCGACGTTCGCTTTGGGTGCGGGATTTTCTGATCAGGACTTTTTTAGTTAAATGTTGGACTTCCTGTTCGGTGCCGGTCAGTTCGGAAACAAACTCAGCCGCGGCTTGCCGCCTTTGGCCTTGAGTTTTTAATTTGCGGATGTTAAAGCGCGTCATCGCGGCGTTGATTTTTTCTCGCGTTTCCGGATGGACGCCAGCCTTCAGTTCTTTTAACTGCGAAAGTTGTTCTTTGATTCTTTTTAAGCGATATTCTGGTTTGGCTTCTTCTTTAGCGATCCGATTGTTGGCCAGTTTGCGGGCTTCGGTGTGCATCTTTTTATTTACCTGATACAAGCGGCTGTAAGGATTCATCGAAAACTGTGGAGTGTATTGGCTGTTTTGAATAAAATTGGCAAGTAAATCAATATCACTTTCGAAAGCTTTATCATCCGGTTGGGTTAATAGCCGGTGTAAACGGGGATGATACTGCGCGGCGGCTTGCAATAAACTGGTCGAAAAAGACACTTTATCCAAATTCAAATGCGCGGCCAGCATTTCTTGCAAGTCTTGAGATTTGTAGACCATATTAATAGTAATCCTAACATATCTACCTGGCATAGTCAATCAACCGGTTTTGTTGATTGATAGGCCTAAATTAGGTGAAAAAGGTGCTGTTGTCATTCCCGCGCTATGCCTTTTTTGTCATTCCTGCGCCGTGCTCTTTCTGTCATTCCCGCGAAAGCGGGAATCTATACAATAGTAACCAATGATTTTTAATGTTTGATTTTTTCGGGTAGAGTTGCTTTGCCAATTTTTTTATGGTATGATTTTTTTGTTCTTTTCGCCAACATCAAAAGCGCTCCGAGAATAAGCCAAAACACCAATTTGTCATCCCGAGCCCCGTACCAAAGCTAGTGATTGGTTCGGGGCGAGCTTGTCGAGGGATCCCTTGCGGGTATAATTTTCAAACCGTTTGAAAATTTGCTCATTTAGTATTGAAAATTCATTGAAAATTGAAAATTCGTAAATTGAAAATTTCGTCATTTCTGCCGCCATCGTCTAGTGGTTAGCCTGCGGATAAACCGCAGGCCCGCGGCTTGTCCGCGGGAACAATTCTTATGTATTATGTTTACATATTACAAAGTATAAAGGATCGGAAAATCTACACTGGATTCAGCAGTGATTTACGACAAAGATTACAGACGCACAATCAAGGTAAAGTGGCATCTACCAAAAAGAGAAGGCCGTTTAAGTTAGTTTATTACGAGGCTTATTTATCAAAACAAGATGCAATGCAAAGGGAATTTGATTTAAAGCATCAAACCGAGCAAAGAAATTTTTTAAAGAATCAAATTAAAAATTCACTTTCATCTTTGCCACCATCGTAAGTAGGGTTAGCCTGCGAATGAATCGCAGGCCCGCGGCTTGTCCGCGGGGACAGCCCAGGTTTTCTCAGCGACGCAAAATATAATATTTACTCTGCCGCCATCGTCTAGTGGTTAGGACACTAGGTTTTCATCCTAGTAACCGGGGTTCAATTCCCCGTGGCGGTACCAAAAGCAGAAAATTTATAATTTTTTAGATTCTGATTAATTATTTTATGGTCGTCTTAATTACTTTATTAATAGTTGCATCTTTATTAGTAATTGTTTTATTGATTTTGGCATTCAGAAAGGGGATATTTAAAAAAGCCATTTTTTGGACTAAATGGTGGGGAACTGAACTTGAAGGAGCAGAAAATCTGCAAAAAGCAAATTCATCTATACGCTTGATAAAGAAACAAAATTGGGTAGACGGCCCGGACGGAGAAAAATATGATGTTTCAACTGGAGTGCTTAGGCATATTCCCGATCGTGAAACACTAGAAGCGTTAGGTTATGTTGAAAGTAAGTTTGTTACATGGGATAAAAAGAAATTCCAGACAAAAAGTCTTGGTCATCCAATTCAAAGTGTAAAGACTGCCGAATTGATCCGTAAAGGGAATACTAGTGGTGTATATGCAGTTATTGAAAACCAGAGAAGGTGGGTCCCGAATCCTGAAACATTAGCGGCAATAAATCGAAATTTCGGCGAAGTAAAGAGATTAAGTGATGATGAATTTAATAAATTTTCGCAGGGCGTCAGTTTAGTTGACGCATCTAAATGGTCAATTAATACCCTTAAAAAATAGACTCGCGTTTTATTGTACAGCCGAAACATTTTGCGCTTAGAGAAAGACACGCATAAGCAGTATAAGTTGTTAACAAACGAAGCCCCGACGTGGGGGCTTTATTTGTTACACAATTTCATACGTAATTGTTTTGCCTGCCGATTCCTGCTAGCCTGCAGGCATTTTTGCTGTGTTACTGCGGTTCGCGCGTAAAATTTACTTCCTTGTGGACACATGAAAAAACGTTGTTTTTTTGGCTTGAATATGATATTATAACGGCGATATGAACAAAAAATTCGTTACAATTTTATTGGTTTTATTTTATGCTTTTTTAGTTATAGTTCCTCTTAATGGCGTAAAAGCTGAAAACAATTTAACTAGCAAATCTGTCTCGACTCAATTTAAAAACGGAAGAATTGAACGCAATATGGTGCCCCAACCTAATTTGTATAAGTACATAAATCGCAGGGGCGTGTCTTATAATGTACATAGCAATATATTAAAAAAAGATGGTATTTTGGAATTTGTTATAAAGTTTGTGGACAAAATTATATTAGGAATTATTTTTTTGTGTCTCTCTTGTTATTTTATTTGGCATTATTGTATACATAATTTTTTAATTAGGTTATGGTTTAAAAGGGAAAGAATAGAAAAAGACGAAAATTTTAAAATTGCACGATGCAAGGAAGAAAAGACAAAAAAAAGAGTTTATATAATTTATAAGAAAAATAACAATTGCAAGGGAAAATATTATCACATAGTAGATAATTATACTTTCAAAAAATTGGGTTACAATTTGAAGGATGATGCTTCGAAAGATAAAGAATTTTCGAGGAGTGATTATAAGGAAATAGGGAAAAGAATAGAATTATATGATGTAAAAAGGGATATTTTATTGGTAATAGGTAGTGCAGAAAAAATCAAAGCAATTTTGGGAGATATGGGAGATATAGTTTAATAATTTTATTATTTTCTGATGAAAAATTGTAAAAAAAAACAACTTATAACTTATGTAATCCTCATTTTTATCGCGGTAGTTGTTTTTTGTATATCAAAAGTCGCATATGCTATAAGTGGTGCTTGTTCCTCCCATAATGGGGTAGATTGTAGTAGAGGTTGGCAGTCTGATGGCCGTGTATATTGCAATGATGGCTGGGCTGATAGTATAGTTTATTATGACTATATGGAAAAATGTAAAAGTGATGCAGATGATTTAATTTACAAACAATATTATTATGACGGCAAGATAGTAGAGACAGAATATTGCCCGCTTCATTCGCAAAAAAAATATCAATATTCTGAGAGTAAATATTTAAGCGATGGCAGTTTGCAGGTACCGTTTTATTGTGTATGTGATATCGGATACTATAACTACAAAACTGAAAATGACGAAGAATTAGGACATGTTTGCGAAAAAGGTGAGCCGTATGTTTATTCTCTTACTACTCTACAGTTGGCGAGTGCTGAGCTTGATGATGCAATTAAAAATACCGAAAGAAGCGATGCGTTATGTAAGTTGCGATATGGTAACAGTATTCTAAAAAATGACAAATGCATATGTGCGAGTGGTTATAGGTGGATGTATGATGCATATACCAAGAATATTTATTGTATTAAAAGAGATGATTATAATGAAATTAGTGA
>MHJY01000003.1 GCA_001818235.1 Candidatus Jacksonbacteria bacterium RIFOXYB2_FULL_44_15
GGCGGCGCGTATGTTCCTGGCACCGGCATCTGGACTGTCGGAACTCTCTCAAATGGCAACAGTGCCACGATCCACATAATTGTGACCGTTACCCAACAAGGCGATATCCTCAACACCGCCGAAGTCTGGACTGCTATTGAACCTGATCCAGATTCCACCCCTGGCGACGGCAATATCAACCATGACGATTGGGACTCTGCCACTGTTCATGGCCTATTATCTGACCTAGAATTGGATAAAACGGTAAATGTTGACACTGCCCCCAAAGGATCGCTCGTTTTCTTTACCGTAACTATTACCAATAAAGGCCCAGACACTGCCGTCAACACCCAAGTAGACGACACTTTTCCGGCCGGACTACCTTATCTGTCGCACAGCGCCACTCATGGAACTTTCAACTCGGGCACTGGAATTTGGTCTATACCTAGTATCCCGGCCAACGGCATTGCCCGTTTGGATGTCACAGTTAATACTAGCGGCGATCCCGGTATCTTCACAAACATCGCTGAAGTACTGGCCGCCGGCCAACCAGATCCTGATTCCACACCCGGTAACGCCAGCACCACCGAAGACGACGACGATTCTGCCTCAGTCACGATCACGCCTCTATAACGCCTTGATAATCTGAAATTGATTTTAATGATTAATCCGCTTCCCCCGAGGCCTCGGGGGGAGGGACTAGTTATTAAGAAATGATCAGAAAATTGTCATCCCGAGCTTGTCGAGGGATCCCTTGTTAAAACGAAAAGCGATTCCTCGACTCCCCCCTCGACACTGCTCGGGGTACGCTCGGAATGACAATTCCCAGTTAGCCTAAACCTGCAACCGTGCCCAAAAAATTATCAATTTTTATCAAATTAATATACGCCCTATGTTTAACCGGCCTGATTAGCGTGGCAGTGTTATTGATTTTAACTTTGATCCCGGGCTTCGGCAGTTTTAAAGTGTTGGTCGTGCTCTCAGGTTCAATGGAACCGACAATAAAAACCGGTAGCATCATTATAATTAAAGCCGCTCCAGACTATAAAATTGACGACATCATTACTTTTAGCCAAAACCCAACCGACAAACGCGACATTTCCACCACCCACCGGATTGTCGGCATCGAAAATAACGGCTTCCAAACCAAAGGCGACGCTAACAACGCTCCTGACGGCAGTATCATTACCAAGAATCAAGTGCAAGGCAAAGTGATTATCAAAATCCCGTATCTTGGTTATGGAGTCGAAGCCGCCCGCCAACCAGCTGGCTTCGCCGCCATCGTCATCATCCCAGCGGCCATCATTATTGCCGGCGAGGTAAAAAAAATAGTCGTGGAGGTCAATAAAACTAAATTAAAAAAAGATAATCAGCAAGAATTGCCAAAATAATTCTCAATAATCAAAACAAGAAATTTGATTCGGTTTGAAAATTCAGTCATTGAAAATTGATTAGAAATTAGAAATTAAAAATTAGAAATTATTTCCGATCTGCCTTTACTTTGATGAAACATCGCCTAATAAAAATTTTGACGATATCGCTAACCGCCACCCTCCTCTGGCCCCTCGTTAAATTTGCTTACGCCTATTTTGATGACTTCGAAAACGCCAGCAGTGTGCTGGTCGCGACTGATACTTTAACTTTAAACTTAGAGGAAGAAAATAACTGCACTGAGCCCCTATTTCCTGGCCAATCATGCTCGAAAGTGCTTTCGGTGTCACCAGAAACAGCCGTGCCAACGCAATACTTGGTCCATAGCGGCGACTTAGCCGGACCGCTGTGCGATTATATCCAGCTGGTCGCCAACACTGAGGGCGGAGAGCCGGAGTACCAAGGACCGCTTCTGAGTTTTATCACTGCGCCCGCGCCGCTTCCAAACACTGCCATTTGGACATTTGATCTTTTTTTAGTTAGTGATGACCCAGCGCTCCAAGGCGCCACCTGCACCTTTAAACTGGCGTTCGCCGGCTGGCAAACCATTATCCCCCAGTTCGGCACCGGCGGCTTTAGCGACTTGGCAAGCGTCATCAATACCATCACTGCCGGTACAACTCAGGGATGCAATAATGTCGGGCCAGAACAAGCGCCTTCGATTGTTATCAACGAAATTATGTGGATGGGCTCGACGGTTGCGCCGGACGATCTCTGGCTGGAACTGCGAAATACGACCGATCAACCGATTGATATTGGCTTATGGACACTGGAAAACGCCACCCCAGCGGACAAATACGGCGTTCGCCGTTACCAGTTCCTGCCCACCACGATTATTCCGCCGGCTGGCCTCTTTGTAATCAGCCGTTACCATAACGACTCGCCTTTTTCGGCACTGCGCGAAAAACCAGATCTACAGCTCGGAAAATTATCGTTCGAAAAAATCAGTAATGACCCGGTGCGGCTGTTGAATCAAAACGGAGAAATAATTGACCAAGCTAAAGGCGATACTTGGCCGGCTGGAATTGATGAGACCGAAAAACATTCGATGCAACGCTGGTATCCGGCAGGCGACGGGCTGCTCTGGACTAATTGGGCGAGTTGCCTGGACGAAACCTGCAAGAACATTCTGTATTGGGACAGTGAAGACGGCAACTTCGGCACCCCAGGAACCGGTAATGCCTTTGGTCAGGGGTTTCTCGGCTGTGGAAATATCACTATTATTTCCACTGATGCCCAAAATAGCCAATCTAGCGCCCCGGCCACCCCGGAAGATCCGCCGCTTTTAGAAAACTCCGAAGAAAATTTAGGAATCATGATGATGGAGGAAAATTCAAGCGAAGAACCGGCGAGCGGGACAGCCTTGCTAGGCGAGCCTCTTATTTTAGAAAACACGTTAATTGATTCATTTGATACTGCGGATGATGAAACTGACGATTCTACTTCCGGCTCGACCGCCACTTTTGATATAACCCAGGATCCACCGCCAATTGATCCGCCGATTTTAAATCCGGTAACAGAAGAACAAACCAGCGTCGAAAGCACAGGCGTAGAATTACCGACAGAACCATCTATCTGACGGTTTGAAAATTGTAAATTGAAAATTGAAAATTAACGTCCCCCCTCCTCTTGCCTAAGCTCTAACCTTCTGCTAAAATAGACCCCAGAAGGTTTTTGCGTTTTTTGAAGTTTAAGTTTTTGAGTAGAACTTTCGCGTTTGGATGAGATACGAGGCAAAATCGAGTCGCGCCGCGAGCTGTACACGAAAGGTACAGCGAACAAGCGACGAGGTTTTAACGAAGTAGATCGCCAAACGCGAAAGTTCTAATTACCCTGCGGGTGTCGTATAATGGCTATTATACGTCCTTGCCAAGGATGAGACGGCGGTTCGATTCCGCTCACCCGCTCCACGCTCAGCGTGGATATTGCGACGCTTAGCGTCGCTCCAATTCAACCCTGCTTCAGAGCGAAGAATGGGCTACGAAACACAAAAACTATCCGCTCAACTGGCGGATTTTTGATTTAAAAAAAAACCATATGCGCGATTGGCATATGGGCTAATGAAAATCAATAGAGCTACTATCACGAGCACAAATTTCCGTCCCATCTTTCTACCTCCAAATAATCCCTAACCTTAGCGAATCAATCTTAAGCAATTGCCGCCGAAAAGTCAACTGAGTTGATTTATTTTACTATCCATCTGATTTCAAGTATAATTACATTACTAATTGCCCACAAATCAAAATATGGCTGATACTGTAAATAATCAAATAAATTTTGTTGACATGCACGTCGCCTATTTTTGCATGGAAATCGGCCTGGCCGCGGAAATCCCAACCTATGCCGGCGGCTTGGGCGTTTTAAGCGGCGACATGCTACGCAGTTCTGCTGATATGGAACTGCCGATGATCGGACTCACCCTACTCTACAAAAAAGGCTATTTTAAACAGACGCTGGATGGAAGTGGAAATCAAATAGAAGCAGAAATGGTTTGGAATCCGGCTGACTATCTGGAGCTTTTACCGACGCGCGTTTCGGTAACCGTGGAAAGCCGGCCGGTGATAATCCAGGTCTGGCTCCATCGCTTGATGGGCGTGACTGGACACATCAATCCGGTAATTTTTTTGGACACCGATGTTCCGGAAAACAGTATCTGGGATCGCGATATCACGCAAATTTTGTACGGCGGCGATGCCAAATACCGCTTGGCGCAGGAAATCGTGCTCGGTATCGGCGGAGTGCGCGTTTTGCAAGAACTGGGCTGCGGAAAAATCCAAAAATACCACATGAACGAGGGACACTCCGCGCTGTTGGTTTTGGAACTCTTCCGCTATTTTGCCGCGCAAGGCCACGGCAATCCCAGCCGCGCCGTCCACAACCACTGCGTTTTTACCACCCATACGCCGGTCGCTTCCAGTATGGACCAGTTTGAACAATCATTCGCCGAGACTATGATCGGCCGCCAGATTCCGGCACAATTGCGCTCGGAAATTTTTGTAGACGGAGTTTTAAACATGACGCGGCTTGGTCTGGAGTTCAGCGCTTTCTTAAACGGCGTCGCCAAAAAACACAGCGAAATTTCCCGCCAGATGTTTCCCGGGTATCGCATCGAATCAATCACCAACGGCATCCATTCGTCGTTTTGGGCGGCAGAGCCTTTTAAAAAATTGTTTGATCACTACCTGCCTGGCTGGGCCGCCGATCCTTACAGCATCCGTTACGTTTTAAGCATCCCAGGCCAGGAAATTTGGGAGGCCCATCAGGAGGCCAAAGCGGCGTTGATCGCGCAGGTAAATAAAGAATATGGCCAAGAAATGGATCTGGACACGTTTACTCTTGGTTTTGCCCGGCGCGCCACCGCTTACAAACGCGGCGACCTCCTGTTTTCTGATCCACAGCGGCTCAAGCGCATCGCTAAAAACTGCCGCGGCCTGCAGATTATTTATGCCGGCAAAGCGCACCCTCAGGATTTCGCCGGTAAAGAGCTGATAAAAAAAATAATCGAAAATATGCACCTCGTCGCGCCGGAAATCAAAGTTGTTTACTTGGCTGATTATGATATGAAGCTAGCGTCACTCTTAGTGGCTGGGGTGGACTTATGGCTTAACACGCCAGTGCGGCCGCAAGAGGCTTCTGGCACTTCTGGGATGAAGGCGGCGATAAATGGGGTGCCGCATTTCTCGGTTTTGGACGGCTGGTGGATTGAGGGGCATATCGAAAACGTTACCGGCTGGAGCATCGGGCCAATGCCGGACAAGGTTAGCGAACGCGCCGCGGATATTGATGTCGAGGATATCGAGGATATGTACAGCAAACTGGAATATGTGATTCTTCCCCACTTCTACGAACAGCGCGATGAGTGGATTAAAACTATGCGCCATTCGATCGCCGTCAACGGCTCGTTCTTTAACACTCACCGGATGGTCCAGCAGTACGTCCTGAACGCGTATTTTCAGTAAGCCTCTGACTGTCCGAGAGTGTCAAATGATGCGATTTGTCATCCCGAGCTTGTCGAGGGATCCCTTATTTAAGCCACTATTGCACAAAGGGATTCCACCCAAAGGGTGATCAGCCTCTGGCTGGCCTCGCTAACGCTCGGAATGACAGTTCTCGGACAGTCTGGCTGGGAGAGGTTTAATTAAACATCATTCCTGCGCCGAGCAGAATTTTTTTATTTTGAGGGAAAAAAAGAAGACCAGAGAAAGAACGATGCAAAAAAATTTTCGTTCGATCAATGGCCTTCAAGGCATACACCAACTTTTTACTCTAATAGAGTATGAGTTGGCTTATCCTCTTTTGTAAGCAAACCTTTTTTTATGAGATCTTGAAAGGTCTGCTCGGTTAAAACTTTTAACTTTATCCCGCGACTCTTGTTGGCAACCGCATACCTTGCGAGATAGCCAGTGTCGCGATACGACATGACCATAAAGGTCTCGAAATCATCAGCTTTGTCGTAGGACATATCAACCTCTAAATCTTTTCCATTAAGATATACTTTCCCCGGCATTTGGCCAGAAGTAATGAGCTTTACTAGCACCTCCTTCTCACACTCATTGAGAGTGAGATATTGTGCGTCCATCACCTGGAAAATCGCTGAACTCACAACCTCCCGCTCCCACCATTTTTGGGAGTGCCAATTTAGAGCGAGCTCGTGATTGAAGCTTAAGTTAAATTCGTGAAGCAGTGTGAGCATTCTGCCCACTTTTTGCAAATCCGGCGCTGGAATAGTCTCATCCGGTATAACTTGTGCGTCTGCTCGTACGATCTTGACCTGAAATATATTTGGAATTGCGGACAGTAACTTGATGTCAGTATTTTCCTCAATCACCGGACCAAGAAAAATGAAAGCATCAAAAAATAAAATAGCTAGTAATATAACACAACCGATAAAAACTTGCTTTACCCTTTTCATCTTTTTCTCCTTCTAAATTGAATTACTGCCCTGTAACAAATACAGCGCAAAGATCCGAACTATTTCTTCGACTCAACCAGCAACCCTTTTTTCTTCAATCCTTTTTGAACTTCCTTCTGAATTTGCGGCAAATCGCCTATGACCTTGTATGCGCCCATATAATCAATATCCGCAAACGAGGTCAAAAAGACCTCAAACTCTTCGCGTAATTCATCGGCGGTAAGGGTTGAGACGTCTCGCTCAGAAAAACCCTGAGCTACCCCTTCTATGTGCTTACTCCGAGGAATAACTTTTGGATCAGTTGTCATCGCAACGACTTGGTCCCACTCCGGGGCATTCAGATTTCTGTAAGCTTCTGCCAACACATTAAAAATCGCAAACGACTTTATGTGCTGGGTCTGCCTCTCCGCTGATCCAAATTCCAGCGACTGTTCGGCCGCAAAGCTATCGTTGTGCTCTAGTATTAACTTTTGTACAACCTCACTCTTATCCAAAGACTTCGCGTCAACCAGAAGGCCTTTTCTGGCCAAATCTTGCCAAGTCTGATCTTCCAGAATTCCGGCGCGCTGCAAAATTCGATCTCGCTCTTTCCCTTTCTTTGGAATGAAGGGGACGGGCGCTGAATCAAAAAAAGCATGAAATTGTTCATACAGATTTTCCTGTGGCGCTAGACCCGGACGAGAAGGATAGGGAATAACCCCTTGATTTATTTTTGCGAACAGTTCGTCTCTCTGTATGCTATCTAATTCAGCATACGCCCCTATGATTTCATTCATAATTGTCCAGGATTTCAGGTGCTGCAGTGAAGGGGCATCTGACCCAAACTGTAGCCGCTCTTCAGCAGCGTAAACAGAATTATATTCTGCCATCAACCCCGAAATCCGTTCAATTTCAGACAAATGCACAACCTTCTCTTGCACCGGCTCTTTAGTATAGTACTTGACCAGACCATAAATAAGTCCGATGCAGAACAGAACTACAAATAAAATAACAACACTAAACACCACTACCTTTTCCCGATTTTCGGTCATTTTTCGTACCTCCATTTTTTAGACTCAAGTTGTCAAACAACTGACAAACAGTGTAAATAAAACAAAAAAATCCATGTCAATATACTATAACATTTTTACTATTTTGTCAAGTTTGACGTAATAATTCAATAGCTTGGAAATACTTTTTACTACTCAAGGTATCAAGCCGTAGGCGGTTTCGCGCAATCAATAAAATTTTAGCGCAGATATTGCCGGAATTTGGTTCGGGGTTGACCCCGTTAGAAACATCCGTCCCCTGCTAGTTTCTAACGGGGTTGACATCATTTCTAAAAAAAAATATACTACTTTGCAGTAGTAATGGTATTGATGGTATCATGCCGTCGCTACCAGCCACGTCGCTCGCGAGCGACGTGGCACTTTTTTTGGCGACATTTTTGAGCCTTGTTACAATTCCTGCCGTAAATACTGTAACGCACCGTGCAAACCGGCCAGCCCGCCTAAACGCGCGCGCATCACCGGGGGTACTGCCGGAAAAATATGATTCAATTTTTGCAACTCGCTACGAACTATTTTTAAATCAATTGCCTCGTGCTCGATCAGCCCGCCGCCTAAAACAATCACCTCCGGCGACCAATGGACCAGCGTATTATATAAACCGTATGCCAGCCAGCGCCCTGCTTCGGCCCACACCGCCTTGTCAGTAATCAGCTCCGGAGTTTTTTGAAAGCGTTGCGTCAGCCCAGAACCAGATACCCGGCTTTCCAAAAATATTGGCCGTATATTCCCACCATGACCATTTGACTCGAGCCCGATGATTTGATGCCCTGGCTCAAACCCGAAGCTGTGCGCGTCAATCTTGCCGTCCACGATCCGCGCTCCGCCGACGCCGGTGCTGACGGTGTAATAAGCAACAATTTTATAATCCTGCCCGGCACCGGACAAGGCCTCCCCCAATCCGGCCAAAGCGGCGTCATTTTCGATAAAAACCTTTCCTCTGGTCAGCCGCTTTAATGTAGCGGCCAAAGGCTGATTTTGCCAGAGCGGCAGATGCGGCGCTCCAATGACTTTAGTCTTTGCCAAATTTAAAGGCCCGGCAATCCCGCCGGCAATCGCCTCTGGCTTGGTGCCGCCCAATAATTCGCCGGCCACACGTTTAAATTGAGCCATGCCGATCTTAAAATCCGATGGCGTGGACACTATTTTTGCGGCATCAATTTTGCGGCCATCAGGCGAAACAGCCAGCCGCATTTTTGTGCCGCCGATGTCGAAAAGTAAATACATAAACAGTGTCTGTATTGTACCACAACAAAAATACTCCACCAAATCGGTGGAGTATTTCTTAAATGTTTTAAGTGATTAATCTACTTTACGCTCGCCAACATCGGATCGATAATCTGTTTAAAGGATTCTATCGGGTAAGCGCCTGCTAGCGGAGTGGTTTTGCCGTCCGGGCCGATGATTACGTTAAATGGAGTGCCTTGGGCACCGGCAGTAATAGCATCCTGATATTGAGCCTTAACCCCCTCAGTATACTTGCCGCTGTCCCAACATTCCTGGAACTTGGCCTTGTCCACGCCCACGCTAGCCGCTAAATCCGGCACGGTCTTAAGATCTAACCCATCATTACCTGGGGAAACTTCATAAATTTTATCGGTAAATTTCCAAAAAGCGTCGTTGCCGCCTAAATCGGCCACGCATTCTGCGGCCTCGGCCTCTTTTAAGGCCTGCGTATGTAAGGAAAGTAAAGGAAAATGACGATAAACCCAAGTAACCTTATCGCCGTAATCGGTTTTCAACTGCTTCATGGTTTCGTGAAATCGTTTGCAGAACGGACATTCAAAGTCAGAGTACTCCACAATCTTTACCGGCGCGTCTAATGGCCCGCGCAAATGGTCTTTCTCCGTCACCGCAGCCATTGTAACATCTTGCGGTTGGCCGTCTGGTACTGCCGGCTCTGTAGGATCACCGCTCGGAGTTGGTTGCGTGCCGGCCGTATCCCCGCCGTTTGATTCGCCGCCGCGGATCATCACCACGCCAAAAGCGACTAAGCCAAAGATCGCCAGCCCGGTTACTAAACCAAGAACAAAGGAGATCTTCGGAGATAGGGACGATTGTTTTTGTTCATCAGCCATAATATTTTTGAAAAGCTAGACCGCGAAGGCAACACCAGGGCGCGCCGTCGGCCAAAAAACTCAAAAGTCGGGAACCGGAGTTTCAACCTTTGAATTTCGCCTATTTACTTAAAAACTGTTTTACTACCTCCATTTCGTTTAGATAATATAGCAAACTTTAAACGATTGATCAAGTTGACGAGCCTAGTCTAAATATGCTATTCTCGAAAGGAGAAAAAACTCTGAAAATTTGATTAATTATGCCGCGGTGGCGGAATTGGGGTAAACCACATGGGGTTCACCCCTGATTCTTTAACCATCATTCTGACGGCAAAATAATTCTAAGTAAAAAATATATATGCCGCGGTGGCGGAATTGGCATACGCGCTAGACTTAAAATCTAGTGGCCTTACGGCCTTGTGGGTTCAAGTCCCACCCGCGGTACCACGCTCAGCGTGGTAATTAGGACGCTAAGCGTCCTACCACTTTAACTTGTATTATATAGCTAACGCTAAGCGTCCTACCACTTTAACTTGTACAGCTTATAGCAACGTATGGCCTACTATGTCTACATACTTTACAGCCTAAAAGATAGCCAGTTATATATTGGCCAAACTCCCGACCTAAAACGTCGAATAAAAAAACACAATGATGGTTATGTAGTAGCAACGGCTTTGTTGAATAAATGAATCAATTTATCCTTTATTTTAAGCCACATTTTACTCATTTCTCTATTTTTTACTCTTTTTTGTCCGTCTAAAAACCCATATCTAGAGCCATAAAATGATTTATTCAACAAAGCCAGTAGCAACTAAAAACCGACGACCAGTCAAACTTATTTATTACGAAGCTTACCTAGAACAAAGAGACGCAAAGCAACGAGAAAAATATCTCAAAGGAGGCAAAGGCCATAGCGATTTAAAAATTCAATTAAAAAATTCTTTTGTCAAAATAAAATACCCTCACAGATAATTACTCTTCTTTAAAAGATAACTCGGACGCCTAGCGTCCTTTTTAATTTGTCTGATTTTGCGACGTTTGACTCTCGCATTTATCTTTTTTCCTCTTTAGAGTACAATATTATTAGTTGACTAACCAGCGGCGGCCAGGGTGAGATACGCTCTCGCCGCTACGCAAAAAAATATGGATGGCCAAAATCTTAAAAAAAATAAGGAATACAGCACTGCCGCGTTGTTTAGCTCAATTTTGTCGCTTGTCTTCGGATTTGGTTTTGGGTTTGTAAATATAGCGTTCTTTCTGATCGCAATTACTTTGGCCATTATCAGTTTAGTGAAAAACAAGGAAAATAATAAAAATGTTAAAACCAAATGTATCTGGGCAATTATGATCGTTTTTATAACGATGGTTCTTTCTTTTGTCGGATTTCATGGTCTGATTAATTTTATTATTAACGCGTCCTCTTTGCAAAAAGTTGACGAACTAACAAAATCACTTTTCAAATAAGTTCAAACACAAATTTAGTAAAAAATGAATGATGAAATTTTAACTTGGGAAATAACCCCGACTGAACAAAGGGGGGAAAATCAAAAAATTTTAATTTTTCTTTTTTCTTCATTGCCTATTTTTATCGGCATAATTATTTCGGCAACGTTTGCCTCAAAGGAAAATTTTTTTATTAAAAATCAGTTGCAAGTTGTTTTTTACGTCATCTTAGTTGTTGTAGGAATTATTTTATTGGCGCTTATAATTAACAAACTTTTTCCATATCAAAAAAGAGTATATTATTTTGATCATCAACGGATTACAATTTCTAAAGGTCATAAGACAAAAAGTTATTTATGGAGTGACTTCGAGTGTTTCTACCAATATGCAAGCCAGCGCGGCCAGCAGAAATCATCGCGAAATTCAAGTAAATTTATTTTAAAAGAAGACATAGAAAGAATTAGCGAAGTAGCAGAAAAAATTCAAGGGCATTCTTTTTATCTTAGAAGAAAAAAAGTGAGTTTTTTGTCTAAACTTTATAAAATTTTTGTTGTTATTTATTCTAAACCTGATAATTCGAAGGCTGTAAAAAAAAATTTAAGTAAACACCTGCCGCAAATGGCAATGGAATCAAATACTGACTTAGGATTAGTTTTTTATCAATTTCGATAAACTTTTTCCTCACTAATCTAACGAGTTGTGGCCAAATTTGTGCTACGCAACATGGTGCGTTTTTCCTGATGCCACTACCGGGTCAATGTCAACATTTACTGCACCCGCGGGCATGAGCTGGCAGTATTAAAATGCAAAAAATTTTTTGATGTATAAAAACCTCATGAAGAAAAGGCTCGCCAAAATCTTATTCAATACAGTATTATTAGTTTTATTTGGTATAGGAATTCTATTTATTTTTTGCCCATTTCTTTTATACTGGTGGATACATGCTGATTATTATCGTTACCTTTGGATTATTGATGGACCTTTTCCGTATAGCCATTTAGGCAGTGCCCCGTTTCAATTAGTTTTGTATGGAGGACTATTTTTGACTGGAATTCTGATTTTTATTATCGCATTCATATTACGAAAGAGACGCCCAAAGTAGAAGTTCTTTGCATAGTCCTTTTTTAACATATCCCCATTTATCTTCTATCTTCTCCCCTCTTTGCGGTAAAATACTACTTTATAAAATTGAAACAGCACCGGCTTGGGAAAACTTTTTCTTTGCCGTGGCCTTAAACAATTTATGCCTTTTTTAATATTAATAATTGTTCTGTTGATCATTTTTGGCCTTGGTGGACTGCGCGTTATTGATCAATACGAACGCGCCGTAATTTTGACTTTCGGCAAATATTCCGGCACCCGCGCCCCTGGGCTCACCTGGATTTTAGTCATTGTCCAAAAAATGATAAAGGTGGACTTGCGGATCGCGACGGTTGATATTCCCCAGCAAGAAGTAATTACCAAAGATAACGTTACTGTCGGAATCAACGCCGTGGTTTATTTTAATGTTGCTAACGCCGAAAAATCAGTGCTGGAAATCCAAAACTTCCAGCGTTCAGTCGCCCTTTACGCCCAGGCTACCCTGCGCGACGTGATCGGCGCCGTAGAGCTCGACACTTTGCTTTCCGAACGCGACCGGATCGCCAACGAAATCAAAAAAGTGGTTGACGTGGCCACCGCTCCCTGGGGCATCGAGGTTTCTTATATCAAAATGCAGGACATTGAATTGCCGGCCGATATGAAACGGGTGATGGCCAAACAAGCCGAAGCCGAACGCCTGCGGCGCGCCATCATCATTCAGGCTGACGGCGAAGCGACCGCCGCGGTAAAACTTTCGCAAGCCGCCCAGACGCTGGGCACCGCCACTCACGGCATCTCCTTGCGCACTTTGCAAACCATCGAAAAAATCAATCCTGATCCATCAAAAACCGTTATCTTTACTTTGCCGGTGGACTTTTTCGAGGGAGTAAGAAAATTGACCGGAGCCACGCCGAGCGCGCCAGCGGTTACCGTGTCCAAATAAATTAAAAAGTAAAAACTAAAAAATAAAAACCACAATCTAAAATCAAAAAATTACTTTTTGCCTTTTATGGTCAATAAACTGGCACCAAGTATATTAGCTATTTCTGTGAGCTCTTCCAGCAAAATTCTCGCTTCTTCTTTATTTCCTTTCCCTAAATCTCGACATAAGGCTAGCCAAAATTTTGTCTCGTTAGCGGATTTTAAAGCATAATGAAAAAAATTGGCAAAATCTTTTTTCGAACTAGCAGCTTGTGCCTCAATGTAGTTTGCGCCAATACTTGTTCCACTTCTTAACATTTGATTGGCAAATACTTGGGAGCTCATATCATTAGAAAGCTTATCTATAAATTTCACAAGCTGTAAAATAAAACAATAAACCCTGGCCTTAAATTCCTTTTTAAATTTTTCTTTGTCGTTTTTCATTTTTCATTTTTATTTTTTCTTTTATTTCACATGTTCCAAAAACTCGGCCGCCAAGCGCGCCGTATCGCCGGTACTTTGGTAAAATGATTTCCACACCACCACAATATCTGCATCGTTAAATATGGCCCGCTGGACTTCCCGGATTTCATCCCCGCCGGCAACCGCGATCATCATGTCATAACTGCCTTTGATCCGCTGAATTTCGTGGAGCGGTAACTCCTTTTCCCGATTAAAATGCTCTTCGTCCACCCCACGATGCAGAATCACGACTTTTGGCGGTTTTTTTAATTTCCGCAATACCTCCAAAGGAAACGAAACATTCATCATGTCGATCATCGCGTCCAATTTGCGAATCGCGCAACGCTCGATAAACGCGTCCAGCGATTCCACCGGAGCCAGCCCCAAAGCCACGGCCGCATCAGCGCCGCCTTCGTAAGCAATCTCCACCTCCTCTGCCCCGCGATCCATCATTTTTAAATCAGCAACGACATAGGCAGTCAGAGACTCTGTTTTAAAAGTCGTTTTCTGACCAACAGTACCAGACATTTGCCCGCTCACTTGTTTCGCGATCCATGATAACAACGGCGAAGATGAGCCAGCGACTGCCTGCCCGATCTGCGGCCCTAAAAGGCGCAATTGATACCATGATTTAATTTGACGAATCGCGGCCACGCCAAACCGTTTGATTAAAGGCGTGCCCACCTCCAAAATAATCCGCTCGCTCACCGGCAATTGGCTGATAATTTTTGCCGCGTCCACTAAATTACTATTTAACGCAATCTGCAAATAGCGTTTATGGCGGTTAAGTTTGGAAGTTGATTTCGCTAGCATGATAAAACTTGATTGATTTAACTCGTGCAATGCGCGGCAATAAATTTAAACCATGTCCGGTAACTTTCGGCTAGGTGCGCATCACGCAAAACAAACATCGTGATATTTTCGGCTAACTGCTTAAATTTTACATCAGCATAGGTAACAACGCAATCGCCAAAAATAATTAAAGCTGACTCAGTGGCGAATTCTTTGGGCAAAAAACGATGGGGCGGATCATAATTTTTTAAGTCTTCACCGCCGCGCGCTTTGACTTCGGCGTCAAAAACGCTGTGAAATTTGATTTTTTTGCGCTTGGCCTCTTTAAAAAATTGGCTGATGAAACCTTTTATTTTTGGGTCAAACCAGATTAGCTTGCCACCGACAAAATAAACGTCGCTTCCGGCACGCAAAATGTCGCGCAAATGATTTTTAAACCCCTCTATCCCTCGATAGATATACGCTTCTTGATCGCCGTGCCGGGCTTGATATTTGCTTTGCAATTCGGGCAAAATCTTGGTTAATTGCTCTTCCTTTTCTTTGACTAATTCCAAAAGTTTCTCTGGATCAACCGGGCAGTAGGTATTTTCGCCATGGCTTAAAATGGGAAAAACCAAACCCTTATCAACCAACCGTTTGATGGCATCATAAACATTTCTCCGATGCACTTTCGTGGCCGAAGAAATCTGCCCGACCCCGGCTTCGTTTAAATCCAAGAGCGCCTCGTAAATTTTAGCTTCATTTAGCGAGAGCCCCAGCTGTTGTAATGTTTCTTGAAACATAGTTTAAAAATGACGCTATTTCGATGATAATTGATTATTTTCCAATTGTCAAGGTGATGGCTATCACCATAGGGTCGTCTTGGCCACTCAAAGGCAAAGGTATAAACTGGCGAACAGTTTGAACAGGCGCTTGATTTTTGACAAATTAATAAAGGAGTAAAAAATGGAAAAAGCATTAGTGGTCTATGAACCGGCGTTACAAGTACCTATAAGCAAAGTCGTTCGATTTAACAATGTTGATGAATTAAAAAAAATCATCACTGCCATCGGAGGTCACTTACTGTTTCCGTTGAGTACTGGATATAATGATGGTTTCCGAGATAGGCAAGACGATGTGGGTCAACCGGTAATTGTTGCCGAGCTGACAATGGAGTTTCTGGAGAAAGCCGGCAACTTTCAATTTCTGGTTGATTGTTTCGGCGATGAGAAAGAGCATCAAGAACTATTCAATAACTTTCTACGTTATTGTGAGGAAACAAGTGTTGGAATCACAGAAAGGAGGGAAATAAGTTGAAAATTGAATTAGGCGCCTATGAACACTTGGCAATCGCTATTGGCGGTAGCCGGGAACGCGATCCGCTGGAGGTAGCGTACGAAAAGTGGGTGGCAGAGCACAAAATGTATTGGCTGGAGTTACCCACTTATTTACCGCGTGACGAAATCCTCCGGCAACTCTATAAAGGCAAGTGGAAAAAAATTCTTACGCCAGAAGAATTGGAAGTTCTATCGTTGCGATACGGTCTTGCATACCTGCACTATGGACAACATTCAACATACGAACAAATTGGCGCCCAACTCGGCGTTGAAAAAAAGAAAGTCAAAAAAATTGAGGCAAACGCACTTGGGAAACTCCGAAAATTTTGCGCCACGGAATTTCCACGTCCAAGATAATTCTAGTAACTAGCGACCTGCTCAAACTAAAGTCTCATCAAAACTATTTTGGTGAGTCTTTTTCTTTTCCCCTAGCCAAACGCCCGAATTATTGATAGATTGATAATATAGTTGGTTGAAAAATCCTTCACTTAGTTCAGGATGACGTGGAAGTGGCAGTTTGAAAATTAAGCATTAAATAATTTGACATTGATTGAAAATTGTAAATTGAAAATTGAAAATTTAATTACTCCCCCATGCTCTCTCCCATCTTTCTCAAAATCGGTCCTCTATCTATCCGCTGGTACGGCGTTTGCGCCACTCTGGCTTTGATTTTTAGTTACCTGTACCTAAAGCTGATCACACCAATGTTACTGGCTAAAAACAGGCTAACTGCCTTAAATATTTCGGACCAAACAGCCGCCAAAATCAAAACTAATTTGATGGATATTGTTTTTTGGACCGTCATCGCCGGAGTTTTAGGCGCCCGGCTATATCACGTAATAAACGAACTCCCCTATTATCTTGGCCATCCAACAGAAATCATTGCCTTCTGGCACGGCGGTTTGGCAATTCACGGCGGCATAATCGCCGGCGCCCTTGTGCTTTGGTTTTACGCCCGAAAAAATCAAATTTCCTGGTGGCTTTTGGTTGATATGTTGATGCCGGCCTTGCTATTAACGCTCGCCATCGCCCGGTTCGGCAATTATTTTAATCAGGAACTTTTTGGCCGGCCAACTGATCTGCCCTGGGGAATTTTTATTGATCCAATCAACCGGCCAGTGGCATTTGCCAACTTTACTCATTTTCACCCGACTTTTTTATATGAATCATTATGGAACTTCTTGACGGTCATCGGACTAACTCTCTGGATCAAAAAAAAACCGCCGCGAGTTTCCGGCATTATTTTCGCGGTGGCGCTCACTTTCGGCAGTCTCGGCCGTTTGCTGGTTGAATTTTTACGGATTGATCAGGTGCCGATAATTCTGGGGATTCGACTACCGCTAATGGTGAGCGGGGCGTTGGTTATTAGTGGAATATGTATATGGCTTTGGTTATCTGGCCAAGCTAAAAATTCGCACCCAATTTGAAAATTTATTCATTATGTCATTGAAAATTGATTGAAAATTGAAAATTCGTAAATTGAAAATTTTGTCATTTACTTACCGTCTATAAAAGGCTAAAGCCTAAATTCCTTACACTTTTCACTACTTTTCTCCCACCAACAGTGAACTTTTATATTTTTCCGGCAAATACGCCGGCACCCGCGCGATTTTCGTCCGCAACCCCAATTCTTTGATTTTCACCGGCAATTCATCAATAAAACTTTTCTGATCATATCCCAAAGCCACAATGTCTGGCTTTATTTTTTTCAGCGCTTGATACGGATCCTCGGGATCACCCAAGACCGCCAGATCAACATACTCTAAAGATTTGATGCGAGCCAGACGCTCAGTCTCATTAAACCGCAAGCTCCGTCCGCGAACGCGCTTGGCTGTGGAATCGCGCGCGACAACAACAATCAATTTCTGACCTAACTTTTTCGCTTCTTTTAAATAAAACTCATGGCCCGGATGCAAAATTTCGAACGTGCCGCTGGCCATCACTTTGTCAAAATTGATTAAGTGTTTTGACCAATTGTCAACTGTTAATTTATCTAGCTCCACTGCTTCTGTCAGTTCAAAATTACCGATCGCTGTCCGTTCCAATTCCTCGGCATACGCTCCGCAGCCCAACTTTTGACCAATCTCATGCGCCAAAGTCCGAATGTACGTCCCTGACGAACAATGAACTTCGATTGTTATAGTATCCTTTTTGTCATTCCCGCGCAGGCGGGAATCTATACAATAGTTTTCAATATTTTTTAATTTTATCTCGTAAATTTCTATCTCAGCCGGTTTCAAATCGATTTTTTGACCGCTTCTGGCGACTTCGTACGCCTTTTTTCCGCCGACTTTCTTGGCTGAATATTGCGGCGGCACCTGCATCTGCTGGCCAATAAAAGACGCGATCACTTTCTTTATCTCGTCTTCATAAATCTTAAATCCTAAATCATAAATCGTTATTTTCCCTTCTCTATCATACGTCTCGCTCACCGCTCCCAGCCTAATAACTGCCTGATATCTCTTATCCAATCCGACAAATTTTCCCAAGTTTCTGGTTGCCTCCCGCCCTACGCCCACCATCAAAAGACCTGTGGCAAACGGGTCCAGGGTTCCGGCGTGGCCGATTCTTTTGATGCCAGTTAAGCGGCGCAACCTCGCGACAATGTCGTGCGATGTCGGCCCGCTGGGTTTGTTGATAAGAAGATAGCCAGATGTAAACATAATAACCAATAACCAAGAAACAAGATACAAACAAATCTCAATAACCAAATCCCAATTTCCATACGATTTGATTATTGGTTATTGAGTATTGAAATTTGTTTGGTTATTGTATCTTGTTTCTTGGTTATTCGTAATCTTCCATCCTCACTCCCACCAAACCAGACACCCCGGCACTGCTCATTGTTACCCCGTACAAAACATCAGCAATTTCCATAATCGCGCGATTGTGGGTAATTAAAATCAGCTGGGTATCTTTGGCCAGCCCTTTTAAAATATCGGCCAAGCGGTTGGAATTAGCTTCGTCCAAAGCCGCGTCGATTTCGTCCAAAATTACGAACGGCGGCGGAGTGGAAGAAATAATCGCGCAAATCAAAGCCGCGGCCACCAGCGACCGCTCCCCGCCGGATAGCGTCATAATATGTTTGATTTTTTTGCCGGGCGGTATGGCGCTGATTTCCACGCCCAACTCATGCGTTTCCGGATCTTCCAGCTGGACGATTTCAGCCCGGCCGCCGCTGAATAAAATTTTAAAATACTTATCAAACTGATGATTTAAAACCGCGAATTTTTCCTCAAACTGATGTTTGATTCTTTTTTCCAGCTTGCGGATAATTTTGGAAAGCGTGGCGATCGCCGCCATTAAGTCTGTTGACTGCTCAGTTAAAAAATCATATCTGGTTTTGACCTGCTGATACTCAGCCACCACTGCCTCGTCCACCTCGCCCAAAGTCGCGGCCTCGTCCTTTAGTTTTTTAACCTCTCCGCGCAAGGCACGCAGATCAGCCGGCGTAATCGGCAGGGGCTCAGCCGCCAGTTGCTCTTGGAGCTTTACCAATTCCATCACTTGCGGCGGCAAATTCTCGGCCATTTCAGCCGCCAATTGCTCGCGCCGAAATTCCAGCCTGGCGAGTTCGATTTTAACGGCCTGCAACAATTCATTTAAATGTTTAGCTTGATTTGATGCTTCCTGATACCGCCTCTGCCAATCATAAATTTTTAATTGCCGCTCTTCTTCGCTTTTATTCCAGGCATTGAGCCTTTCCATGAGCCCTTTGATTTCCAGATCCAAGCCATCTGCCTGCTTATTACAAGCCTCTTCAGCCGACGCCACCTCCTGCAGCCACTCCCCGGCCGGCAAATTCGCCTGGCTCTTAAGCTTTAATTCCAGATCCCGGCTCTCTTCGCGATAGCGCCTTTCTTCAGCGCGCAAAAGCCGTTCTTTTTCGGCCAGCATTTTTATTTGAATTGATATGTCACCGCTTTCAGCTAAAAGTTCGTTCTGCCGGTCGCGCAAATCAGCGAGATCACTGCGCCCGGTCGAAAGCTCGATTGATTCAATCAAAGCGCGAATTTGTTTCTTGAGTTCCGCGATTTGAGTCAGCCCCAGTATTTCCTGCAGTTGAGCGACTAAAGCCTCAGGCGAGAGCGTACTTGTGTCTTTAAATTGATCAATTTTGGATTTGACGAGCGCCAGTTCCTGCGCTTTTGCCTGTGAGCGAGCCGCGCTTTCAGAGGCAGTGGACTTTAATTCATTTAACTCTGCCTCCAACTGGTTTAATAAATCTTTGACCTCAGCTGTCCGGCGATACAAGAACGCGGCATCAAAATTCCCCTGTTCCTCGAGGCGCAGCTCTTTCTGGCGCGATAAATCCTGGAGTTTGGAACGCAACCGCTCGCGCTCGTATTCTTTCTGCTTCAACTCGCGGCTGGTTTCTTGATACTGCTCGCGGCCCTCGGTACCCTTTTTAATTTGCGCTGACTCTGCTTCCAGCCCTTTAATTTCTTCGCTGATTTTTACTTCCTCCCGTTCCAAGTTGGTAAAATCGCCGCGCTTACTTTGATAAGCCTGCTCCACTTCCCAAAAAGCAGTGCGATAATATTTGGTTTGCTTTTCCGCCAATTCGTCGATAATCGCTTTGCGCCGCACATAGCGCTCCGCTTGCGCGGCCAGATATTTTTTATGCGGGGTGATTTCTTTAAGGAGGACTTCGGTCTCGCGCAGATGCTCGCCAGAGCGGGTTAATTTTAGCCCTGCTTTATGAAGTTTGATTTGATATTTCTTGACTCCAGTAGCTTCGTAAAAAAAATCCAGCCTGTCCTGAGGCGAAAGACGCAAAATTTCGTCGATCATGCCCTGCCCCACCACCGCGTAATTTTTCTGCCCGACATTGTGTCCGGCTAAAAACAGCTGGATATCCAAAAGCCGCGCTTCCTGATTATTGATTAAATAATGCGCCTCCCCGCTCGAATATATTTTGCGGGTTATCTCCACTTCTGCGAGTTGATTTAAAGTCGAATCGTCCTCAGGCGATGCTTCTTCATTACTATCTTCTTTGACATCTTGCCGCTCTTCTCCGTTGACCTTATCATCCCGACCTCCTTCTCTGTCATCCCGAGCGAAGTCGAGGCCAGCCAGAGGCTGATCACCCTTTGGGTGGGATCCCTCTCCTTTCTTTAAAACGTCCCCCTCCATCTTAAACTTTACCTCTACCAGCGCCCGGGAGAGCCGGCTTTGTTTATCAGTACCGGCAAAAATTACGTCCGTGCTTTCGCGGCCGCGCAAAGTTTTAACGCTCTGCTCGCCCAAAACCCAGCGAAACGCGTCAGCGACGTTTGACTTGCCTACTCCGTTCGGGCCGACTACCGCAGTAATATTCTGATTAAAACTTAAAATCGTTTCTCCGCGAAACGACTTAAAGCCCTGAAGTTTGATGCTTTCGATTTTCATAAAAACTGAAAGATTTAAGATTTACGATTTAAAATTGTGGGATGATTATTAAGTTAACGAGTTAACGGGTTAACGAGTTTTTTGAATAAACTCACTATTTTTTCTTTTATTTTCTAAATAAGAAATAAAAGCACCGATTTGCTTAGCTAAACTTTCTGAATCATTATTTATTTTTTCAAATTCCTGCTCAGTTATGTATTTTACAGCCAAAGCAATATGCAGTTGATTTCTCGCCTCCCCCACTGAACCTTTGGCTATTTTCAAAAACCTGATAAATTCATTATTGTTATTTTTTTCAAAGCCTTCAACTATGTTTGAACTAATCGAAATGATTGATCTTCGCAATTGATCACGCAAACCAAAATCACGGCTAAAATCTTTTTTGGAAGTTAAATCATAAACATCCCTTGTAATTACCAAACTTATTTTCCAAATATTCAATTCCTCAAACCTATTAATTTTCATTTTTAACCCGTGAACTCGTTAACTCGTTAACCAAACAACCGATTTTAAACTCGTTAACTCTTTAACCCGTTAACTAATTTAACTGAATCAATTAACACAATTTTACCACATTTCCCTTAAATCCAGCAATTGACATCTAGCGTCAAAGATGATAAATTATCAGGTCTTAGCTTTCGCTTTGACTTTTGTGATGCATTTTTTGCATTTTTTTGACAACTAATTATCTAATCAAACCATACTTCAAGGAGGCCTATAATGGAAATAAAAAAAATCCTGCTCGTTTATCCAGAGATTCCTCTTTCTTTTTGGGGAGTGCAATATGCTTTAAAATTCATCGGGAAAAAAGCAAACATGCCGCCCCTGGGACTCTTAACCATCGCTGCGATGATCCCAGCAGAAATCGAGCTTAAGCTCGTGGACATGAATGTCGAACCGCTAACTGAAGCGGATTTGTACTCGGCTGATGCAGTTTTTGTTTCCGCCATGAGTGTCCAAAACGTTAGTTTTGCTGCGGTCATTAATCGTTGCCAGAAAGCCGGAAAAATAGTCGTCTCCGGTGGGCCGTATGTTTCCGCCTACTGGCAAAATCTAGCAGATGAACCTGATCTAATTATGGTTTTGGGTGAAGCCGAGGGCGGTGTTGTGCAACAAGTGATCGCTGATCTTAGAAATGATAAAGCCCAAAAGATTTATCAGGCGCCGGAAACAAAACCGGATTTGGGACAATCCCCTCTACCGCGTTATGACTTGATCAGGCTCACGCTTCGCTATTACGCCACCATGGCGCTCCAATTCTGCCGCGGCTGCCCTGGGGGCTGCGAATTCTGTGATATCACTCTATTATTTGGGAACAAAACCAGAACCAAAACCACGCAACAGATAATTGCTGAATTAGATCAACTCTATAATCTCGGCTGGCGCGGCTCCATCTTTTGGGTGGACGATAATTTTATCGGCAATCGCACCAAAGCTACAGAAGTGCTCATCGAAGTTGTAAAATGGCAAAAAGAACATAACTATCCATTTATGTTCTTTACTGAAGCCAGTGTTGACCTCGGAACATTAGACGACCTTCTCAAACTGATGGTGGATGCTGGATTTTATATGGTGTTTCTAGGAATAGAAACGCCAAATCCAGAGGCTTTAAAAACAGCTCACAAAACTCAAAATGTCCGGGTGAATTTGTTGGAAACTGTCCGCAAGATTCAAAGCTATGGCATTCAGGTAATTGCCGGGTTTGTTCTTGGTCTTGATGGTGATGATCTGACGTCGTTTAGAGCAATAATTGACTTTGTCCAAAAAGCCGCCATTCCCTCAGCCATGGTCGGACTATTGCAAATTCTAGTAAACACCAAGCTATACATGCGGCTAAAAGAAGAAGGTCGGCTGCGGCAAACTTCGTACGGTGATATTCAAAGCACTATAATCGGCTACCAGCCAAAATCGATGAGCCCCGAAGAGCTCCTGCAGGGTTTCGCCTATGTTTTGAAGGAGCTATACGGCGCCGACTACTTTAAGCGCTGCCTGGAAATGCTCCGACGCACGCCAATGGTTCGGCATAGAAAGCGCAAACTAAGTTGGCGTGAAATTTACGCGCTGTTCCAATCGCTTGGCCTGCAGATTCTCTCGCGAAGAAGAATCGGCTGGCGCGAAATTGGCGCGCTACTGCAATCACTTGAGCTCCAGCTCTTTGCGCCAACCGGCAGAGCCTATGCGCGCTTGCTTTTGTCGATTCTTTGGGAAAATCCCAAGTGGTTTCCTGAAGCAGTTCGGATGGCCATTGTCGGCTATCATTTGCAAATAATGACGGCTCAAATCTGCACGGACATAGGTGACCAACTGGCCAAAATGGCAAACGCGGAAACAGACTAAATCTGTCATCCAAGCATATTCCTGTCATCCCGAGCGCAGTCGAGGGATCCCTCTCCCCCTGCCCTCCCCTGTCATTCCTGCGAAAGCAGGAATCTATACAATAGTCCCACCCTTCCAAGCTCTCGAATCTTTCCCCCAGATTGATTCCCGAGCTTGTTTTTTTTAAAAGGCGCGTGCCCCGCCTGTCATCCCGAGCCTGTCGAGGGATCCCTCCACTCGGCCGAGGGCCGTCGGCCTCGGTCGGGATGACAAACCACAGACATGCACCAGACTGGCAACAAATTTATAAATTACTTCATTAAAAATTGACTCTCTCTCCAACCCGTTAACCCGTGAACTCGTTAACTGATTAATTGATTCATTCGTGAACCCGTTAATCGAGTAACTGGAACATAAAAAAACTAGCTGATACAAATTCCCTTAAAGTGGAATATGCATTAGCTAGTTAATTCGGACGCCCCTGGCGTAACAGAATTGTTTGGATCGCAAACATCTTCTGTATATAGCCTTGGCTGGCTTATCAGAGACTGTGGTCTCTGCGTTACAGCCTCAGGGCCTGTCCAAAATTTAGGGATTTGCTACCCCTTGCCTTTAAGCTCTGTGATTCCGGGGAGACCCGAGTTACAGGGCTTTAGCTTTTTTTTCGAAGCGGGCTTCAGGGCGAGAAGGGGGGCAAAGTGCGAGTTTCCGAAGTAAAATTTTTTGATTTTGTGCCCAACAATGGAGGTGCACTCATGCTTACGCGGAACAAAGGCTCTACTGGTTTCTTTGGTCAAATCGGTATTCACTTTTCAGTTTACGCGGTAATATTGCTCTTAATGTTGATTCTCTCAACAACCTTTGCATTTGCGAACACTGAAAAGATGTCTACTACAGCCCTATTGACAGGCACGAATCCGACGCGAGCTTTGTTGGATCACGGCGGTCCCTTTTCTGTTGGTATTAATGCAATTATACCACTAACCCATATGAGCGGTTTTGGTATAATCAACTCAAACGTAACAGATTTCAATTTAGTGACGGCTGGCATTTCACCTCCTCTAGATGAATCGATCTACTTTGGAGAAATTTCAGCGCAGCAATTTACAGTAACCGTAAAAGATCCACAGTTAGTATTGGTCGAGATCTCACCACACCAAACAGTAACCGGTCAGATCGCAGCCAATGATGCAGTTTTGAATGGTAAGAACACCGCATGGATACAAGAACAGGTCGTAATAGCCACACCCTCTACTAAACATTACATGGGTTTAATGGTGACATCGACTACACGAGGATTAAATAGCGTGCTCAAGGTTTGTTGACTTCTCGAGTTCCAAGCGCCTGCAACGCACGGAGCTCGTTAAACATAGATTGGCAAAGAGCAATAATTAGTAACATTTTTGTGGCGGCTCATTTCTTCACCGTCACTACTCCTTTGTAAGGCGCGGCAGGTGCCCGCCTTACGGCTTTCGTTGGTTCTCCTTTCGTTTTTGATTTTTAGCTTTATCAATTATAACGCGAGGAGTTTGGGCCCCTGCGCGAGCGGGGGTCCGACTCCGAGCAGGCCTCGAGACGCAACTACTTTTTACCATATTTCACAAAATAGGTCAACCGTAAAAAACTCAATTACCCGGTTAAAAAGTTAACGAGTTAACGGGTTGTTTTTTCTAACTCGTTAACCCGTGAACCCATTAACTGAGTAACTGATTCATTAACCCATTAACCCGTTAACTCTTTAACCCGTTAACCGCCCAACTGAATCAAACAAAAAAACACCCAACCTCTCAACAAAACTCAAGGTTGGATGTTTGTAAAGTAAATTTAGACGGTCGTCGGCAGCTGAATCGAATCTACTGCCCCATGGACGATCATCGATTGATTCGCGATCACGCGCAAATCGATCAATTCACCATCGCTGTAATACGCGGTATAACGGCAATGATAATTTTCGTCTGCTAGGCGTATTGCCCCGTCCTGATCAATCCAGTCAAAAGTTTCTTCTTTTGAATTTATCGCCTCTTGCAATAAATAATTTCCTGGATTATTACAGGCCTTCTCCAGTCTAGTAAACCAGCCTTTATCATAACTAAAGGCAATCTCGCGCGATCCGGACGAAACGACTCGTTTTAAAACATGGTCCGCCCCATTCTCCTGGGTAAATTTGTCCCAGTAATCCTCGGACGCGAACTGTTTATTAATTCGCTTCATCGCCGGAACTTTTTCCCGCAAAGAAGCTGATCGTTCCATTGCCGCAAGCAATGTTAATTTACTGCTTAAATAGGGTTTTGGCGGCAGGAAACAATCCATTTCGCCATTTCTATAGGCCTCTAGCATCAGCTCTAATTCCTTGCTTTCTGATCTATACAAACTAGGAATATCAATAACCGCTTTGGTTATCTCCGGCGCGAGAATCGGCTCTTCTTTAACTCGCAGAAAATAGCCATTTCTGCCGAGCGTTTCTTGCAGAATTTTAAACTCCGGTAAATAAAAATGCTCATGGCTGGCGCTGATAAGCGTCGATTCATTTTTATGGCCATTTATCCAATCAATCAAAACCGAGCAAATCCCGCGGAGTTTATCATGGTCTGCCAACTCTTTATTCATCAAAACAGTTAGCCCCCAACCATGTTTGCTGACAGAATCAACCTCAACGACCCAAAATCGGTCATCAGCGTCTTTGACTAAATCCACTTTCATTATCCTTGGCATCTGCGGCCTTAGATACTGGACATTTCGGAATCGTCGATCAATCCCTGTATTTAACAATGATTTTAAACGTATAATTTCTTGATTGCTGGCCTGCATACTCAATTCGTTATCTAAATTATTATAGGCCTTGTATACAATCGACCCGATTTGTTCTAATTGATTAAATTCCCTGCTGGAAACAATGTAAGGATTAAGCGCAATCCTAAAGCTGTGATCCTCCACACGCGGATCCCAATACCCGGACTTTTTAACTTTTTGACAAAGAGCAAAACCTAGATCAGGCAATCCGCCTTCCAATTCAGTCACCTCCTTAAATAATCTCTGCAACTGCTTTTAAACTAACAACCGTCACCTCTGGTTCGTAACCTTCTTCGGCCAATTCATCTTTAAATTTTCCGTTTCGATACCAGATCGTCCGCAACCCAAATTTTTTGCCTAACCATATATCTGTCGCGGCTCGATCGGAAACAACATAACTTTGTGATAAAATCGGTTTATAATCATCAACTATTTTCTGGAATATTCCCTCGTCTTTTTGGTCATTGATAAGAATTGACGCGAACATTTTATCCATCCCAGATGCCTTTAAAATCTCCACGGTGTCCAGCCCAACTTTATCCTTAGTATTTTTGCTGACCAGAATATTAGTATATCCTTTGATTTCTGCTGATTTAACCGCCTTTTTGGCAAATGGCATCATTTTCCGGTGATCAGGATCGTAAAGAGTCCGCATAAAATCCCAAATGATGATTTTTACCATATTTTAAGCTTATTTAACCCTAATCACTTTTTAACACAAACGCTAAATTTGGTCAACGTTTCTCCCCCTGCCAGAGGGGGAGACACTCGTGTCCCATTAATTAACCCATAACTGAGCTTGTTTTTGGACAGTACTGTCAACAATGTGTAGTTGACGTTCAGAAATGAGCC
>MHJY01000004.1 GCA_001818235.1 Candidatus Jacksonbacteria bacterium RIFOXYB2_FULL_44_15
TCGTTGAGCCGACTTTTTCGATTGTTACTTGTGCGGCGCTGTCCGGCGAAAGAAGGTAAAACTCATGAGTGTAGCGCATATTCGGGAAAGCAAAAAGCATCCCTCGATAGCGATCAGAAATCAAACTTTCCGTGGCGTTCTGTACATCATAAACATTAAACGGCGCAGTGCCCACTACTTTGAGTCCGGAAACAGCCTGCGCTGTTGAAATCGTTGCAGTTTGGTAGAGGTTGAGGTTGTAAGTGTTTAGCAAAGTGCCGCTCGGGTTGTAAAGTTTGATTTGATTGCCGGCCGCGAGACTCGTTAAAGTCAGGGGTTTGCTGACTGAGAGTGGATTTAAAAGATACGCTTTGTAAACTAATTGCGACTGGCCTTGCAAGTTGATCACGTAATTCCCCTCATCAGCATCATTATTTTGGATAGTCAGGGTTGCGATTTTAGCGCCGGCTGAAGTTGGGGTAAATTTGATTTTAAAGGCAGTACTGCCGGCTGGAGTGATTGGTGATACTGGCTGTTGAGTCACGCTAAATTGATCGGCATTAGTTCCGCTTATGGCAACCAAAGGACTACCAGTCAAGTTGAGATTGGCTGATCCGGTGTTGTTGATGGCAAAAGTTTTTTCCACGAAACTGCCGACATCGACATTCCAGGTTTCCACTGTTCCACCAGCGGCGACTTCACTGCCGTTGTAAACCAGCGCGATTTCCGGAAGTTCCGGTGCCGGCGGTTCTGGAATCACAATCCCGCGCGCTTCCTGCACCAGATGCCCTTGTCCGTCGTATTGATACAAAATTGTGATGTCCGCGGTTTGCATTTGCGCCACTTGGCCGATGCCGTTACTAGCCGTATCGTAAACATAAACTGTCTCGCTTGCCGGAGTAGTCGGATCATCCTGAGTTAACGCGCGGTTTAAAACATCGTACGTCCAGTTGACAATGTGGCCGTCCGGATAAGTCTGGCTGGTTTTGTTGCCGTTTGAATCGTATTGATATTGATACTGTGCCGCGGTCGCGCTTGGTCGGTGCACCAGTTCCGCGGTAACTTGCCGGCTGAGCGTATCATAAGTAAATTCTCGCTCATTGCTTTCGGCGTCAATAATTTTGATGAGACTGCCAAGCGGATTATAACTATAATTGGTTTGATAAATCATGGCGCCGTTTTCTTCGTCGATTTTGATAATCCGGCCATAGGCATCGTAATAATATTTTTTGGCATGATTGTTGGCATCGATAATTCTGGCGGTCCAAAGGTTATATTGATTAACCGTGTTGCCGACAACAGTCGCGGTTTGAATAACGCGATCCAAGGCATCATAAGTATAAACTTTAGCTTGAGTAGTTGGCTGGCTGGTGGCTTGATAGGCTGTACCGCTTCCGAGAACAGGTAAAAATTCCTGCGCCACCCGGCCCCGGGCGTCGTATATTAACGTGCTGACGCTGTAAGAGCCGGGTGTTTCGGTGGTGGTGCGGGTCTGGATTACCCGGCCAAAGCCATCAAAATATTGATACGTTTCTGCTGGCCCGGCTTCGCTCGAAAGATAATCGCGCTTGATAACCGAACGCGGCATAGCAGTATCATTAAAACTAATTTCCTGTTTGATGATTAAAACCGCGGATTTGTTTTGATCCGAAGTACTCACCGTAATCAATCGACCAAAACCGTCATAAATTTTTTCCTGGACAATACCGTTCGGATCGGTCACGCGTTTAACCTGGCCGGAACCGTAATCATAAGTAAATTGGGTTGTCTGGCCTAAGGCGTTCGTAACGCTGGCCGGATATAAATTGTAACCATCGTAAATATAGGTTGATGAATTCCCGCGCGGATCGGTTTCCCGGGTTGGCAAGCCAAAAGAGTTATACTCGCGGCTCGTGGCAACCCAAGAACTGTTTGTATTTAACCAGCGCTCCTGCCGAGTGAGGTTGCCTAAACTGACTTGGCCTAAAGCTAGAGCGTCGTAATAGTAGCGTTCTTGATTTATTGTAACGCCGTTTTGATCCTGAATGATTTTGCTGGAAGGCAATCCCACGATATTCGCGCCAGCGTTTAATGCGTAAGTATAGTTAGTCGTGATTTTGTCGGTGCCGGTGTCGGTAAAACTCAACTCGCCGACTGACGCACCCGGGCCGCCTGGATCCCGATAAAGAGCGTCGATCTTTTCTGCTGACAAGGCTTGATGGTAAATTCGCAGGTCATCAATGATGCCGTCAAAAGGAGTATAACTAATTTCGTTGCCGCCAATACCGCAAAGACCGCGGCCACCCGGCTTAACCCAACCGCTTTCGCCGTCGTTTACACCGTTAACGTAGAATATCCGTTCAGTGCCGTCAGAAACCAAAGCCACGTGATACCAGGCACCAGGCAATAAAGAAGTATTCCCAATCATCAAAAAGCTGTTATTGGTATACGCCGCTAACCGGCCCGGAAAGCTTTTATGAAATCCAAACGACACCCGCCAACCGCCATCTATGTAAATCTGCGGGTAATAATTATTGGTAAACGTATCGCCTTTAATCCAGCCAACAATCGTAAAGATGCCAGTGTTGGTTAAATCCAGCGCCGTTGGCGTGCCTAAATCAACAAAACTCGATGAGCCGTCAAAATTTATCGCTCTGCCAGATATACCGCTGGCAGTCCAATTTTCTGTGCCTCGCAAAGTGCCAGTTGAGCCATTGCCAGAACTGTCGCCAACAGTTGTGCCATTGCCCTCGTCCATCATCCAATAGCCACTCGGGCTAAAATTTTCCGCGCTGATCCAGCCGGTATTCACCTCGCCCCAGTTGATTTCCTGAGTCACGTTGCCGTACGCGTCATAGCTCCAACTGGTTGCCTGGTCGCGGTGGCTGGCGGTGGCATCATAAGTTAGCGTGATTGTTCGGTCTTGTAACACTTGCCAGCGACCGCCGCCCAAATCCAGATTCCGCCATTTAGTAATTTGTGTCTGGTAAAGGTTGCCGGCAGTATCATAAACTTCACTGCGATAAGCCCGGCCGATTTTAGTCCAATGATCTTGATATTCACCGAGCGTCGAGCTGTTGACGCTTCCCTCGCCTTGATGGTAGTAAGTCTTGGTGGTGCGGCCGCTCGCGTCACGTACAGTGACGATTTGGAATCCAGCGAACTGGTTATCGTTACCACTGGTTCGACTTTTATTGTAGAACCCCCCACTGTAATCATAATTCGTGATGTTAGTCTGGCCTAAACCATTTTCTTCTTTAATCTGGGAAACGACTGATACGGCAAAGGGCAATTGCGAATTCGGGTAACTCGTGGAAAGGCCATATGTCACGCTAGTTTTACCGCCGGTCGAATAATTAACTTTGGTTAGAATGTCAGGGACTGCCCCTTTTTTAAGAAAGACTTCTTGGTGCCAAATAAATTGGCGATTGCCATTAAAAGGTTTAGTGTAGCCGTTGGGATCTTCGCCATAATATGACTTTACAATATCCGTTAGACCGTCGCCGTTGATGTCAGTTAAAAGAGCCTCTAAATTCCAAAATGGACCATACGGAAAATAATCAATTACTTTGGTGACAAACCATTTAGGCACACTCCAACCCGGTGCTAATGCCCAACCGGTTGCGCCGTTATTAAGATAAACCTCGCTATGCTGGAGGTTGTCCGGAAAATTGTTGTAAATATAAATTTCGTTGTATGAACGAATTAAATCTGCCAAGCCGTCGCCGTTAACGTCCGCCAAACGCACTGCCGGATATGTACTGCGCGAATCATTGGTATAGATTTCTTTCCACGGACTGCCATCTGTTTCCTTGGGTAATCGCCAGTTAGAACTAATCGTTGCCTCCCAACCGTCTTTGCCATTGTTTAAAAAAACTCCCATCCCATTACGATAATCGACAATGTCAGCCAGCCCATCTCCATTGACGTCTGCTAATTCATACTTCCAAACAGTGTCATGATCGTAGATGAAATAGGCCGGGATTTGCCAGTCCTGCCTTAGTTCCCAGCCAGAGCCGGTATTTAAAGTAACTTTTTTATCGTATTGATCTGGAGTGGTATTAAAACCTGGAATTAGGCGGGAATAAACAAAGTCTACCAAACCATCGCCGTTAACATCCCCGATCAAGCCGTTTCCGTACTCTAATGGCATATCCCACTGCGGCGCCCGTACCCAGCCGCCGACACCATCGCTTAAGTAAGCATGAGATGATTTACCGTCGCCAACTGATCGATGAACTAATGCATCGGCTAAAGCGTCGCCGTTTAAGTCGATCACCAAAACTCCAGAATTTGCCGAATATGTATTATACAAATTATCCGTAAATGGCTTGCCCCAAACCATCGAGCTAAATGTGCCGTTACCGTTATTTTTTAACGCCTGCAGATTTGACGGATCGGCATAGATGTCTGTTAAGCCGTCATTGTTTAAGTCCATAAAAAAACTGCCGCCGGTTTCGTTGGCATCAGTCGTCCGAAATTGCTTTTGCGGTAAAGTGATGTTGCTTTCAACCGCCGGTTTCCAGCCAGCTTCGCCAGCCTGGTATTCAAAAGTCGTAGCCGGCAGTTCCACGCGCATGCCTCCCTCACTCCAACCGACTTCCTGCACGCTAGTTAATAAATTACCACTGCTAGTCGAGCTCTTGGTATAGTTCAAAAGATATTCCCGGCGTTTAGTGCCAGCGGTTTTGACCTCAATTGATTTTAACTGCTTAGCCAAAACCGTTTTAAAGCCAGCACGATAGCTGGTTAAAGGTGCGAGCCGGTTTTCGTAATTAAATTTAATTTGATACAAGCCGCCGTTCGCGCCGTTGCCGGTATATTCAATCGAATCCAAATAGATTTTGCTTTGATCTTTTATGTAAGAATATTTTATCCAGTTGCCACTGGTATCCCGCACTTCCTCCAACAGCCATTTATAAATTTGCGTCGGAGCAGTTGGATTATTTTCCCGGCTAGCGTCGGTGGAACCGAATTTGTAAACGCGGCCGGCTTTATCAATAATCTGCCAAGTCTCGCTCGACAAGTACTGCACTTGCAGAGCTTCGCCGCTATCCACCCGCGCGCCGTAGCTACCGTAGTTATTTGCAACCGTTAGCGGCACCAGCTCTCCGCCACTGCCAAAAAGAGAGAAATCAAAATTATGAGAATTGAGTAGTTCTCCGGGAGTATACTTATTGCTTTGTTTAATCCAGGCCAACGGCAAATCCCAGCCCAAACCCAAACCGCTATCCTCGCGATTTTGACTGCTGTAATTTAAGCTGATTGATGGCTGCAAACCAGCGCGGCCAGACGGAATCGCCAAGGAAATTTGATGGCCAAAACTGCCGGAAAAACTATTTACTCCGGATGAATTAAGTGCCTGGCGTAGATTACCGGCGGCAAAATTATACGGTGACATCAGCGCTGGATCATAAGGCGCGGTGGTATCACTGCCACTGGTTAAAGCCATTGGTTGCGCGCCGCTTTCTTCTCCTACTGGCGCTGATTTTGAATTTGCTTTTTGCCCAGGCAACGCCACTTCTGGCGCCGTAGGCACACTAACCTCGGGTACATCTATGATCGGTGGAGCGATTGAATCCGGGGAAGGCACCGGCTCCGGCAGAGTTATTGTTTGACTGTCCCCGGTATCCGGTACGGCCGTTGCCGGCGCGTCTACTGCCAAGTCTGCCGCATAGAGTGCCGTTGGCAATAAAGCTTGGCCTGCCAGCATTATAATCAGCACCCAATAAACCGTACCCTGCCATTTTTTTTTGATCATAAATTTATACTCCAACTCCTCCCAAAGTTAGAGATGTTAATAATTTACAAAAGTTATCTACAGATTTTTTCGACGGCGCTAAAATAAATTATCGCCGCTTTTTTGGCTCAAACTATAGTAAAATTGACAATCATCATTTTTTTTGACGGCGCAAATTTGATGATACTAAATCCCCTCCACTAAAAGTTTAGCACCAGCCCTGATAAAAAACAATCGTGACAAATCACAAAAAAACAGGCGTTTAACAGCCTGCAGAATAAATATTTTTATATCCCGAATTTAAAGCTATAAACCAAAAAGCCATTGCCAAAGAGGCGCAACTTGTATTGTCATTCCATCTTTTTCCACTGTGTGTTTCTCATCCCACGTAAGTACTGTCAGCATAGGAACATTTCCGCCAGAGGCGGATTCACTTTTAGCGGACAATTCTTTTCCTGCTTCCACGAGAGCTTTTACTTCTTTCTGTTCAACATTAGGCCCTGTCAGGTCATAACAAACTTGTATCAACTCTACTACTTCATGCCCTTTTTTAATTACAAAATCTATTTCTCGATCATTTCGAGTTTTGTAATAAAACAAATCGCGATTTGGCTGATTGCCTTTTTTAACTAGCTCTACAAAAACAAGATTCTCCATGAGCTTGCCTTTGTCCGGAGAATGCTGAATTGCCTTCGCGCTTATAAAACCATTGTCAACGGCATAGACTTTCCGAGGTGATTTTATTCGTTGTACGGACTTGGGAGAATATCGGAGCAAAGAAAATATGAGGTACGCTTCTTCCAGATATTTTATATACTTCTCCGTAGTTGACGCGCTCTTTAAATTCAAAACACCCATGAGCTTGCGCACTGTATACAGATTTGCAAAATTATTTATCAGATGCGATCCCAAATTTCCTATTTGAGTTGAAAATTTAACCCGATGTCGCTTGACTACATCCTTAAAAAGCAAAGCATCAAATAAAACATCAAGATAGTCCTTGGGATCAATATTATTCACTGCAACTTCAGGAAATCCGCCGTTGAGCAGGTAATTTTCCATAAAATTCAAAAGCTCCCCGCGCTGTTGCGGTAGGGCGCTGTATTCGGCATCTATTTGAAACTTTTTGGCGCGCAGAAATTCCTTGAAATCAAATGGCAGTATTTCTATGGGCATATGTCGGCCGGTCAAATGCGTGGCAAGTTCTTGTGAGAGTAGGTTGGCATTTGATCCAGTGAGTACCAGATTGTATCCTTCCCGATGTAGTCTGTTAACAAATAGCTCCCAATTCGCTAGATTTTGTATTTCATCAAAAAGAACAGTCTTTACCTGACCATATGTAGCGTGCAACTCTTTCATGAGCTCGTTTGTAGCTATGCCGCCCGCGCTTGATAGCACTTCATCATCAAAATTAAAATACATAAACGGACGATCTTTCAAAAGCATAAGAGAAAAAACAGACTTTCCTGCTCGCCTGGGCCCGAGAACTACTTTTATCAAATTCAAATCAAGCCATTTTTTAGCAAATAGTTCTTTGGTTCGCTCTATGTACGCACGAGACACAAGTTGCTCTTTTTGCAGTTTTTGGTTAAAAACTATGTCTTTAAGTATATAATTTTACTTGTGCTGGACAAAATAAGCTGTTTTTGTCCAGCACAAGTATTATACTGGACAAAATTGGGAAAGTCAACCTTATTCCAACTCACCTTCGCCCAGCGGATTAAAACCATTCTGAACTTCCTGGCCATCAGAAAAACTGTCGCCGTCAGTATCCGGCTTAAGCGGATCAGTGCCAAAATAAAGTTCCATGGCATCAGACAAATCATCCTGGTCGCTGTCGCTTGCCGGCAATTCCATGGAAGGGTTGGTCGCCGCCGGCAGATACGCGGTTGGAGTGGCCGGCGCAACCGGCGGTTGCAATATCGGCAATTGCCTAAACCACGGCTCAAAAATTTGTTTCATCACTTGGGCGAAAGATTCGCTTTTTTCCGGCTCTTGTATTGTCATTGGCGCGTTAATTCTATCTATAGTCACCAGCACCGTAAAAATCGGCTCCCGAGTTTCGGCAGATCCGTTCTCTTGCGCCTGCGCCAGTTGGGCCAGATTAGCCCAAGCGTTCGGCTCTTTAGCGGCGGCGACACTGCCGGCTGTGTAGGCGTAAACCTGCCCCTTGCGCAAAGAATAATCCCTTTTATCAATCCACAACTCAGCCAAAACATCAACTTTGTTTAAAGCCTGGATTAATTTTACTTGCGACTCGCTGGGATAATTAAACCTTATCCCGCGCCGCTTGGATTCTTCTTTAACAATCAGCTCAAAATCATTTAGCAGGGCGATTAAATTTTGCTTATGCAACAAAAAGCGATAATGATAAACCGGCCGCTCGTCGATTAGCCCGTCAGGCAAAATTTTGTCGAATTGATATAATTGGTATTTAGTAATCAATTGCTTAAAATGATCTGCCCCGGTCGAAGGAATTCCGCCAATAACCGCGTTTTCTCCCGGTGGCGCGACAATGTCCCTTAGCGCCCGCGCGCCGGTAGCATCAACAAAAAACCAGCGGTCAGTGATCGCCGAAAAATCAAGCAAAAAATTCTCCGGCAAATTCGTGAAGTTAAAATAAATTTTCTTGTCCAGATATTTTAACCCCGCCGCCAACAGGAGATCCGATTGGTTCTGGTAAATGTTAACGGTATAATTAAGTTTGAGGTTGTCGCTGGTCCGGGCGTCGAAAAATCCATCCATAATTATTGATGTCTGATAATCTTTCTCCTCGGGCTTGCGCCAATACCAGCTGGCGCGAGTTTGGGCGGTTTGGATTTCGGATGTCCGGGCGGCCATCTTCTGTAAAACTTCTTGCGGAGTCATGGTCTGAAAAAACTGGTACCACCAGTAACGCAATTCGTTTGAAAGCGGGGTGCGAATTTGCGGATTGGTCACGGCTACTACGCCGCCGGTACCCAAAAATGCCAATAACAAAACAATGCCAATAAACGTACCCACTCCTTTGCGCCGAGATGCTTTTTTTAACGGCGAGATAATTGACTCTAGTTTGGTAAACGCGCCGGCGTGGCGAGGATTGTCCGCGGAAATAAAGGACGGCTGGGGGTTAATTGGCGCCTCGCCAAATTTAACACTCGGCCCGGCAGAGCCAGCTGGCGACGTTTTAAAAAACGAGGTTGTTTCGCTTTCGCCAGGCGGGCATGGACTATCAAAACCCAGAGGTCTAACCTCTATATTTTCCATTTCTTCCATTGACTCTTCCACTGGCTGGGCCGCAGGTTCTGAATTGGGTTGATTTTGGGGATTGGTTTGAATCATAATCTTTATTTTTTGATTATATCACTAAATTAAAAACCGAACAATTAACAAAAAAGAAGTTCTCCCTGAGCTTCTTTTTTTTGAATTGATTATTTTGATTGTTTTGTCTCGCCGAATGCAGACTGCACGGGATTTGTCATTCCGAGCGTAGTCGAGGAATCTCTTTTGGCAAAGTTAAGGGATCCCTCGACTTCGGTCCGAGAGAGCGGACCTTCGCTCGGGATGACAATCGACATTCTTTACGGTTGCAGAATATCCTCGCTCCGGCCGTCGATGGAAATTACCACTGTTTTGACGCTCGGAAACTGCAGCAACGTCTGGCGAATTTGCGAGGCGATCGAGGCCACGCGACACGAGCCGCCGACCGCCTCATCTAACTTTTTACTAAAATCAGCCTTGGCTATGCCATCGACAATCGTTAACTTCTGCAAAACCACACCTGAATTTAAAGAGGTAAAATAACCTTGAGATTTTTCAGCCTCAGTCGGTCCTGTTAACAATTCCTGAATGGCCGCAGTGCCGACAGCCGGCGTTGTTGCGATCGACCGGGTAACCGGATAAACCAAAGTGCAATCCTCTGCTCCGGGATTTTGCACGTTATTGCCGAAAAATATTTTGACGGTTTTGAGTGAGGCGCTGTTATTGAATTTGACCGGAACAGCCAGCGCCGCGTCATATTGCCGCATGTCAGAAGGATTGTCTTTAACTAAAACCAAATAGCCGCTCCCAGCAGTTGGCGCAGTAAAACTTAACTCAGCTTTAAAAGGTACAAAATTCTCGGTCATCCAATCGCTTTGCGCCTGCGCGATGCCTTGAGCAATTATCTGACCGGCGCTCGTATAAAGTTTTACCGGAAACGAGGCCTCAAAATACCAAGTGCCGCGCGCTGAGCCGGTAATTGCTAACGGGCTGGTAACGATTTGATCGGCAGTCGGGGTAGTCAAGCGTATGCGGTCCGCAAGTTCTTGGGCAGTGCTGGTGCCAGCCGGCGGAGTTGTTTGAGTTTCCTCTGCCGGCACTTCGCTCGTCACTTCGGGATTATCATTTATATCATTATTGACATCATTTATTTCTTCGCCGGTCGCTGGTTCGGTGACATCAACCTCTGGCGTTGCCTCTTGACTTTCATTAGTCGGGGCAATGGCTGTTTTTTGAAACGTAAACATTAATATCAGGCTGATGATGACAGCGGCGATAATCAATAAAATTATGATTGGTAAAGTTTTTTTCATATGGGTAAATATTATTAAACAATTCTAGCCTATCACAAAATAATAAAAAAAACCACCCACTAGCGTCAGTCTTGACTAATGGGGGTACATTTTAATGTGAACATCACTTATTTAGGTCGTGCGACAATGCATTGGCCATGACACAAATGTTCGCAATCGTTTCCAAAACTGCCTTTACGCTCTTTGATGAAGACAAGCGCAAATCGGCTCGCATCTGCTTAGCACGAAACAAATCAGTGTTTAGTAGCTGTAGCAACTCTAGCGGTGCGTCATTTATGGTGATAGCTGTATCTCCGTACGGTTGCCCATAATAAAGAGATAATAATTGGGCATCGCCAATATTTTTTCTGCTGTCATTGGATTTGATTGCCCGGACTGACTCCCAGACTTCGATACGCCAATAACCTTTCTTTATTTTTACTAAAATTATAACTGGTCGCCTGCTCCCATCTCTAACACCCTTAAGTTTACGATATTCTCGGACAGACCCATCCCCTAATTGCCACCCTTCTTTTACAAGGTCTCCGCCATATTTTTCGAAAATATTTTGAAACACCTTATTTACATCATTTTTTTTCTTCAAAACAAATCACTCCTTTATCAAAACAAAATTGACTGACCAAAATAACCCGTGGGTTGGCGCTAGATTAGCATAAATTAAGCTTGGGGGCAGAATGTAGGATTTAAGGATTTACTGATTAAAGGAATTTATGGTAAAATATAAAAGTAAATCCGAAGATTTAATTTAAACCTAAATATGAAATTCTATGTAGTCAGGCATCCTTTAACCGAGTCTAACGCAATTGATATAACCCAAGGCTGGGGCGATTCTCCGCTGACCCATCAAGGCATTGAAGAGGCGGAAAAATTAAGTGGTTTTTTAAAAGATAAAGAAATTTCCATAATTTATTCAAGCGATCTTGGCAGATGCGTGCAAACAAGTGAAATTATAAACCAAAAACTAAATCTTAAGATTATCAAATCGCCCGGCTTAAGAGAACAGAACTTTGGTAAGTTTAATAATACCAGTATTATCAAAGAGGAATTTGATGCAAGTGACCATTCCAAAGTGCCTCCGGACGGAGAGAGCTTTCTCAAAATGAAACAAAGGGTCTTAACTTACATTAAAACTAAACTCCCCAGGAACAAAGATAAAGTTTTAATCGTAACGCACGACGGCTGTTTCCGCGCTATTCTATCAGACGCGCTAAATCTTGATTTAGATTCACCGGAATGCGCGACAACTGCGTTAACCATCGGCTTATTTGATTTAAAAAATAAAGATATAAAATTTATTGATAAATTTAATCTTTCGTAAAGTAATATTCACTAAGTTAATTTACTTACTGTGAATTTTCATGGTAAAATAAAAATATATGAATTCTAAACTTCCAAAACCGTCGCCCAAAGCAATGATTTATGAAGACCAGTTTTTATATGTTTGTCTGGCAACCTACCCCATTACTCGAGGGCATGTGGTAATTGTCTGGAGGGACGAGGTGACAGATTTGCGCCGCTTACTTGAACGCGATTATGATTTTCTTATGGACACGGTTAATGCTGTGCGCAACGCAATGATGCAAGTTCTGCATATTAAAAAAGTCTATTTGATTTATATGGATGAAGCGCGCCATGTGCATTGGCATTTGGTTCCACGTTATGACGAAAAGGGCTATAACGTCTTTTTACATAAACCGACAAAAAATAGTGATTTTTCTTTGGCGCCGAGAATTAAACGGCGATTGAAGTTTAAATAAGGATTTTTGGTCTAGGTTTGGGGATGCTTTGGCGAGGGGTGAATAGGTGCTCCTTGATGTTGTTGTTAAAGAGATAAAGTATGATCGTGATTTAATAAAATGGTGCCAAGAGCAAGATAAGAAAGAGTTGGTTGCAAAGATTAGTGATAATAATAAAAGTCGTGGCGTGGAAATAAACAATCAATTTAAGACGATTGATGAGACTCATTCAACTACAGCTAACACATTTTTAATAACTTATGCAGAGGCCAATAATTTGGGATTTTTTCGCTAGAAAGTACTAAAATTTATCCTACGGATTTATATAAAATTCAGGACGTATTTGAAATCAGAAATATTAAGTGAAATAAAAGTCCTAAATTTTTTTAGAAGAGATAGGTTTTAATTAATATAGTTTTGCGTTGGTGTGTGTTAAGGCGGCGCGCTGGCGAATAGCCAGCACGAAAAAATACGGCGGGGCGGAAAGCGAGGGCGGGCAAAAATTCCTTCCCCTTAAACCCCTTCCTTTTTGCCCGCCCGATTTTTGCGGTCTGTCCGCCTTTGGCGGACACTTTAAATCCCTTAATAATTTTTTTCAAAAAAAGTTCGGATTTCGTTGTAAAGAGATACCAAAATCAAACTTTCAGAAATTTTTCCGATTTTTTCTTGGGCGGCCTGAATGGCCGCCCAAGGCGTTTGCGCCCAATTTGAGCCATTTTTTAATTCGCCCCAAATCACTTTTCTCGCCGACAGGCGCAGGTTAGCCTCCCGTGCGATTTTAAAATTCTGTCTCGTTTTTTTGCCTCGCCCAAAATACAAAAATAATTTTTGCTTTCTAAAAAATTATGATATACTAAATTCGCGACCAACAAACCAAAGGCTTTTTTTAATAGCCGTCTTCGGAATCAATCCAAGTCTTTGGGTTGGTTGCGCCGAGGGCGGCTATTTGAGTTTTAAAAAAATTAACATAAAATTTATGCAAAAATTCTTTTTGTATGCCCGCAAGTCAACCGATGTTGAGGATAAACAAATTTTGAGCATTGAAGCGCAAATAATAGAATTGCGCGCCTTCGCCAAGCAAGAGGAGCTAAATATTATTGAGGAGTTAATAGAAAAACGATCCGCCAAAATTCCGGGCCGGCCAATTTTTAATGCCATGCTGGACAGGATAGAAAAAGGCGAGGCAAACGGCATAATTAGTTGGCACCCGGATCGCTTGGCGCGCAATTCAGTTGACGGCGGAAAAATTATTTATCTTTTGGATTGCGGGCATATTGTGGCGTTAAAATTTCCGCAGTTTTGGTTTGAGCCCACGCCTCAAGGAAAATTTATGCTCAATATCGCTTTTGGGCAAAGCAAATATTATGTGGACTCACTTTCTGAAAATACCAAGCGAGGTTTGCGCCAAAAAGTTAGGCGCGGGGAATATCCTGGCCTTGCTCCGCTCGGCTATTTTAACGATCCGAAAACAAAAAATGTGGTGATAGATAAAAAGAAAACTGAAATTTTACGCCAAACTTTTGAGCTATACGCGCAAGGCAACTCTCGCCTAGAGGATGTGTCCAACTTTTTGGCGCAACAGGGAATTACTTTAAGAAATGGCAAACATTTAAAACGAGATAGAATTTCTTTTATCCTTTCCAATCCGTTCTATGTCGGATTTTTTAGATACAGTAAAGAATTGCACGAGGGAAAACACCAGCCAGTCATCTCAAAGAAAATTTTTGATGCTGTTCAATTAATTTTGAAGCAAAAAGGACGACCACACCACAAAACTAAAAACGAACCGCAAGCATTTTGCGGAATGTTAAGATGCGGCATGGGCATAACCGGCGAATACAAGGTAAAGCGTCAGAAAAACGGCAATACTCACGATTATGTTTATTACCACTGCACTAAAAAGAATAAAGCCATTAAATGCGATGAGCCCTGTATTCGCCAGGAGAGTTTAGACGAGCAAATATCCTTTTTGCTTCAAAAAATTTCTTTGAGCGAGGATTGGACTAAACAATTAACCGCTATGCTGGATAAAGACAAAAATGAAAATGCCCAATCCTCGGCCGTTTTTGTTCAGAAAACTAAGAATACGATAGAAACTATAAAAATTAAACTTCAGCGACTTTTAGACGGCTATTTAGAGCAGGACATTGAGCGGGAAACATATCTTGAAAGGAAAGCCAAATTTATGGGCGAGAAAAAGTCGCTGGAAGAAAAAATGATTCGCCTTGAACAAAAGCGGACTGGCTGGATCGAACCGATGAGAAAATGGATAAAAGAGGCAGAGAACCTGCCTAAAATCGCGCGGGAGAGCAACCTTTTTCCTAAAAAGGTTGCTGCCAAAGAAATCTTTGGCTTGAACCTGCGCCTGTCGGCGAGAAAAGTGATTTGGGGCGAATTAAAAAATGGCTCAAATTGGGCGCAAACGCCTTGGGCGGCCATTCAGGCCGCCCAAAAAAAAATCGGAAAAATTTCTGAAAGTTTGATTTTGGTACCGCCTACGGGATTCGAACCCGTGTAACCAGGCTGAGAACCTAGTGTCCTGGGCCTCTAGACGAAGGCGGCAAAATGATGCGCTCAAATAACTATAAAGCAATATAACAGATAACCACCGCGAGTTCAAGCGCCAGCCGCTGCACTCGCGAGCGATGTGGCCCGCTTTTGGGTAAAATAAACTCACCTACCTGAAGCCCTGTTAAGCTGCTTTTTTTATTTTAACCTTGCTCTCTTGGCCCAAGTAATTTTTTATAGCGCCGGCAGTTGCTTTATAGCCGTTTTCCTTAAGATTTTCCACGAAATTATCGTGTTGGAATTTTTGGACATTCATCCCTGGATCGATAATTTTATACGCTTCTTTAAATTTTTGTAAAGAAAGCAATCTGCCCTGCTCATCATAAGCGCTGTCAATAAATGACTCAAAAGCGTTCAACATATTGCCATTGTTATCTAAAATCCAATTTTCAACGCCTATACCACCCATGCCGCCCTCGCCCTCTTTTTTGTATGCCTTATTTTCTTTAAGAATATTTTTTGTTAAAACAATGTTGGCAACTACTTCCAGCGCCGCGCTTTCTCCGATATTATCTTTTATCCAATCAAGTTTTTCTTGCACCGCGTCATGTGAACCAAAATAAACCAACTCGGATTTCTTTACAAAGCCAACGTCAATATCCATTGGCTCGGCGCCGGCGATTTTGGAGCCAAATGTTCTTAACTGGAAAATAGAGCCTTGGCTTTTGAGCGCGTGCGAATCAATCGTTTCTGGCTTTAAAAGAGCCACCAGTTGTTCAACGATTGTCGAAACCTTATCAGCATCTGTAGCATCCAGGCGCAAGGTCAGGTCGAAATCGTAATTACCGGGCAGGTTGGTGTTTCTGCCAGTTGAACCAGTATTTAAAAGCTCAGCGCCTACAATGCTTGTGCTGTGTTCTTCTTTCATTTCTATACCATTTTCTTTGAGGACACTGCCTATTAATTGCTTTATTTCGTTGGCCACGGTTTCCACTTTTTTACCGTTTATTGTTTTCTGTTTAACAATATCGTTTATTTGCGCATAATTTATGTCGCTCATGTTGGTTGGAGTAAATTTAAACGGGTCGCCGTCAAATCGCTCCAGGCCATCAAAATTTTTTCGCAGTTCTTGATATTGCTCTGGCGTAAAAATAATTTTGCCTTTTGTGTCTACAATGGGTATGTAATATCCGTTTTGGCTAATTTCAAAACAAATCCCTTGAAACGATTGTTCCTCTTTAATTAAGCCGTCCTTAGCAATCATAAAATCAATTTCCGTAGTTGGAAAACCAGTTCTTACGCCATAATGCCTTTTGGCGTCCTTGTCGCCAGAAAGAAAAAGCTCCAACTTATTTGGATCATAATCTTTTGCCGTTTCTTGGGTGGTTATTTGATATTGACCTCGATTTTTCATTACAAACAATAAGTTGCCATATCCACTTGCCACTGATTTTTCTACTGCTCCCGAGAAACCCAACGCGCTGTCTTCTTTTAAAACCATCCCCGTATCAGCGTCAAACGGGGTCTGATCTGAGCCAGCGCCAGGCCCAAGGAGCTCTTTGCATACAGAACCATTTTGAAGAATAAGCGAAATATAGCTAGTGTCCACGCCCTTTAACAAATCGCCTTCTTCAAGGGTTAAATCATTTTCTTGGGCTTCTTTGGCAATATCTAACCCCCTTTGATGGGCTAGGTTTTTGGCTCGCTTCATTTCGGCCAGCACCTCTTCAATATTTTGATAGCCCAATGGCTTTAAAAACATATCGGAAATTCTTTGGGTGATTGTTTGCCCTTCTTTAGCGCCAAGATCATTCCTTAATTTTTGGTAAGAACCCAAAAGGTCTTCGTTCAAATTTAAATCTTCCGGGGAAACGCGCTCGCCTAATTGGGAATTGGCAAAAAGCGTTTGGATTTTTAACAAAAAATGTTTTAACTGATTTTGCTCGCTTTCATCTAACTTTTCCGCCCCTTTTAACTCGGCTCGTTCTAAAATATTCTGGCCGCTCTGAAGAATAGTTAAATAATCCCTTAAATTCCGATTGGCTGATTGAATATGGGTTTTGAGCAGGTCTCTGTAAATAGTGTGGGTTCGCCTTCTTGGTGTTGATTTTCTTAAATAAGGGCTCAGCGTATCTTTATTTTTTAATGTGGCATCTATTTTTTCTGCCGGATACAAAATATTGAAAATTTTAAAAACCTTGCCCGCTGTTGGCAAATTATTTTTAATAAAAACGCTTTCTATTTTCGCGTAAGCTTCCACCGGATTTTCATTGGCTAAAATTTGCTCTAACACCTGATCTTTTACCCTTTGGATTTCTTGGCTGGGAGAACTGTCAATTTTAATAAGCAGGTCAACATAAATATCTCTTTTTTCTTTTGGAATGGATATAAGCCTTTCAACATTATTGAATAAAAGCGGGTAGACCCTTTCATTAACTAATAAGCCAGTTTCGTGCAAATCATAAATAGCCTGAAGCTTCTTCGGTTTCTGGTGGAAAATGCCGGTTATTTTTGGATCGAGATAAAATTTTTGGTGCTTGTTTATAATCTCCGGGTCAATAACGATTTTTTGGTCAAGAATATCTTTTAGATTATCGCTAATAACTTGATGCAGTTCCCGATGCTCTAAAAGCCCGCCCTTATGCAGATTATAGATAGCGCTAAAGCATTTTCCGTCTTTTCCAACCGCTTTCCTGGCCTCTCTACTGGTATAAAAGTCTTGATACTGGACAAAAATTTTCGGGTCAATCGTTTCTTGGCTGTTATTGATTGCTTCAAGGAAACTTGGCTCACTTAAATCATCAATACTGCCTAATTTGGCTTGCTTAGTAATTTCTTGAAGATCGAGGTTATCTTTTAGGTAAACAACTGATTTTTCTAGCCGCGCTTTTTTATCTGGTCTCTCGCCAAAGCCTGCCAGCCATTCCAACTCGTTATACTCGTTTCCATAATAATAGCCATAATATGTTCTTAAATTATTTAAATTTTCCAGAAAAGACGGATCAGTTAAAACTGCTTTCAGGGTTTTGCCGAACGGACGAAACTCTCTTTTATTTTTTTTATCTGCTTCTGGCTTTGATTCAGTTAAAAATTTTATTATTTTCATCCCTTCCTCAGTTGCTATTTTTTCTCTTATTTCTTGGTCTTGGTAAATATCCGCCAGCGCGCCAACCGAAAAAATATGCTGTGCGTCGCCTAGATTGTTCTGCAAGGTATTTGCCCAATCATGAAAACCTTTTTCTAAAAGCGTATTTTTTGTCTCAGCAAAGTTTGGGTCTTGCGCAATGTGGTCAACTTTGTTGATGCCAACTTCATCGGGCTGGCCAAATTTTCGGAAAGTATATAGTAACGGAAGAAAATTTTGGTTTCCATAAAGATTTGGCAAAGAATCCAAGTCATTTATTTCCAGTTTTTTATCTTGAATGCTGGCAGTATCAGCGGTAAACTCTTTGAAATCTTTGTCTTTAATCTGTTCAAGGAAATCGTGCACTTCCGGTTTTCCTAAAAAGTCATTCCTAAAATTATCAACCTCGCTGGGGAAGTTCAGCCGTTCTGATCCCTTACTGTGCATGAGGATATTCGATAATTCAACCGAATCAAAACCCGCGGCAAGCAAATCAAGCAGGTCATCAGTCAGGTCATCTTCTTGAATCACTCTTATTTTATGGGCAATATCATAATCTGGCCTGAAAGAACTGTTTTTCCATTTTTCTTTTGTACTCTCCCACAGGCCTTTTTTACCGCCCAAAGCGCAAACAAGCTCAAAGGCCTTAGGATTTTTAGCGATATAAAGATAATCTTGAAAATTTGCTGGTCCGACTTTTTCGCCAAAAGTTGAGCTAATATTGGCGATTTTGTCTTGAATTTCCGGCGTTAAGCCCTCGGCTATTGATTTATCTTTGGCAAAATTTATCCAATCCTGAACCTGCGCTTTTGGGGCTAAACTGTGGGGATTGAAGACGTTTGTTACATTAATATTTTTTAATAATTCAAGTCTTTCTCTAGCATTCGGCATGGCGATAATCTCCGTAAACTCGCTAAGATCTTTCATTGAGTATGGATCCAAATCAAGGCCCATTTGGCGCAAAACGTCGACAACTTCTATTGGGTTTGGAGAAAGTTCAGTAATTTGTTTTAGCGTCTGGAAATCAGGACTGGAATATTTAAATTTATATTTTCTTGGCTCTTTTTGCCCGGCGACCATGCGAAGCTCGGCAACAGTATCTTCGAGGTAATCAATTAATTCCACCATTTGGGATGGATTTTTTATTCCTGTTGAAGCAAAGAAAGCCAACCGAACCCCTTTTTTAAAGGGGTTGCCTTTTGATTTCTCTTGGAACACTGGTTTTTTTAATTTCCCGCCCCCTTCTTTGGAAAATCTGTGTAATTCTTCAGCTTGCTCTAATTTTTCATTAAGCCGCATTTCCAAAGCAAACTCTTTAGCTCTTTGCGCGAGCTCTTGCAAGTATTGCTCTGGCGATTTTTCAGCATCAATTCGAACAACCACCTCAGCTACTTCGCCGGAATCTTTTTCAATACCTTGATTTTGAGGAACTTCTTCTTGGTAAAAAAATTGTTCTCGTTCACCTGGCATATTCTTTGAACTATGAATTCTTTTGTGGGAATTGATAAATTGTGCCTGCCACGTCACTCGCGAGCGACGTGGTTTGCCTCGTCAATCGCCTCATTCGCCAGTTTGTCAGCTTCTTTATTCTTATCGCGCATCACGTGATGATACTCGACACTTGGCAGACTATGCGCTAAATTCCAGACTTTGACGAACAGAACTCCCAGCTCCGCGTTTTTAACTTTATATTTCCCCTGCAACTGTCGCACCAAAAGCTCGCTGTCCAAATAGCAGATAATTTTTTGTGGGCATAATTTTTCTTGGTTAATGATTTCTTTAACCTGCTCCAAACCCAAAATCAAAGCCTCGTACTCAGCTTGATTATTGGTTTTTTCGCCCAGGTATTTTTTAAATTGATGCGTTTCCCCGGCGATTTTGATCGCCACCCCGGCGCCTCCTGGCCCGGGATTCCCCCGCGCCGCGCCGTCGCTGTGAATGGTGATAAACATAGCTTTCTTAAACAAAAAACCCAACTCGTTAACCCTTTAACTCGTTAACTAAATTAATTTTCTTTAAAAATGTTTTAACTATTTCTTCGGCAGTTCAATCCAAAACATACAGCCTTTGCCGATACCCGGGCTATCCACGCCGATCTTGCCGCCATGCAAATCCACCAGGCGCTTGGCGATATACAGTCCCAGTCCGGAGCCGTCGGTGTGAACCGCGAATGACCGCGTGCCGCGGACGAATTTATTGAATAAAAGCTTAATTTCTTTCGCTTCCAACCCTTGGCCGGTATCAACCACTTCTGCCCGCACTATAGCGCCATGGTCGATCAAGCGCAAGACCACTTGCCCGGCGACGGTATATTTAATGGCATTATCCACCAGGTTAATCAGCACGTCTTCTATTTTATCGGCATCAATTTCCGCCAAAATCACATCTTTATTAGTCTCCAGTCTAAGTTCTAACTTTTTATCTTTGGCCACAAATTGCAGTTCGTCGATGATTTTTTTGCTCATCAAAACCAGATCCTCTTCCCGTTTCATAATCGATAATCGACCGGCCTCAATCCGCGAAACGTTTAAAAAAGTATTTACCAGGCGAATCAAGCGGTTGGTATTGGCGTAAACCTCAGCAAGAACGGTATTAATTTGCGGCGGCACCGTGCCAAAGTCTTTTTCCAAAACCATTGATAAAAATCCTTTAATTCCGGACAAAGGCGTGCGCAACTGGTGCGACGCCACCGAAAGAAACAGCGTTTTAGCTTTGTCCAGTTCGCGCAAACGGGCATTGGCTTGGCGTAATTCTTTGGTCGCGTCATTGATTTTCTTTTTAAGCTGGGCGTTAAAATCTTGCGCTTCGGCGTAGAGCTTGGACTTATCCAAAGCCGAGGCCAGTTGGGTTTTGATGAGTTCGAACAGGTTAACATCCTGATTATCAAACACATCGCCCGAATATTTATCGCCGATCAGGATAAACGCTTTTTCGTGCCGACGGGAAATAACCGGCACCACCAGCGCGACGCCCCGACCTTCCAGTTCATTGACGATTTTAGCTACCCAACGCTGATATACACCATCATTCCCTTCGTCCAGGCGCCGCTCTTCTTCCTCGCGCACGTGGATGTTTGAATATTTAGTAAAAAATTTGGTTAAATTATGATATTCGTTCAACAGATGCTTGCGGATGGCCGGATCGTAAGTCCCCTTTTCCTTTGTTTTTTGCGAATAATAGATGCCACAGCCGCGGGGTTGATGATAGTAATAAAGAATATCAGCTTTTTTGACTTTGAGTTCATCCCTAAGTTCCCGGGCCATTTTGATCAAAAGCTCATCGCGATCCAGGTTAGTGGAAACTAAATTGCTTAACCTCTGCGCCACTGCCTGATGATCAATTTGATTTTTAAAGAAAAAATGATCTGTCGCCTTGGCCAGCAAATTGCGGATTGGAGCAAGGGTGAGGACGATGATTATTCCGACGATAACATTGATAAAGATTAAAGTTGAAATGCTGGTTGTGTCAAAAAACAACCTGGTTACCAGCACTGCCGCCGTAAAAAATCCGCTAACCAGCAACACTAAAATCGAAAACAAAAAACTCCGCGTGATAACCAAGCGGATGTTCATTAGGCGGTGTTTGACGATGGCGTAGGTAAAAAGAATTGGATAAGCACTTACTAATACATTGCCGTAAGGTAGAACATTTACGCCATACCACAAAAAAAAATTCGTAGCACCGCCCCCACAACCAACAATAACACCAGCAATTAAATACTTAAGTTGTAATCGCTGAACACTGCTACTTTTTTTATAAAGTTGAAGCAATTTAAATAAACCAAAACCTAATATTCCAAAATAACCCACAAATAAATACAAATTATAAACCATGCCAGGAATAGGCCAATAATCAAACCCTGCAATCGGCCTTACGCCTTTGATAAAAAAAGTTGAATATGAAAAAAGCAAAATAAAAAAAGTGAATAAATAACATAATTTTAAAATTTTTTTATCTTGTATCTCAAATAAAGTATATATCCAATGCAAAAAGGATACTGGTATTAACACTGAACCAATACTTAACATGCGAACCCAGAACATTGCATTATTTACATCACTACTACTTAACCATAAAAAATATGAAAACGACCACCAAATTACAGAAACAGAAACAAACCAAAAACTAATCTTTACTTGCTTCTTAGGTTTGCTACTTAAAAAAACTAAAGAGCCCAGGATCAATGCCGTAATTGTATTAATCAAACCAGTTATCGCAAAGAAAAAAACCATTTTTATTACTTATAAGCCACTGCAATCATATGTATATTCTGTGGCTCAATATAAATTTTTATCTTATCTTTTTTAAATCCCGCGTTGATAAATAATTCAAGCAAATCCGATTCGGATCTATAAATCATTCCCTCCCAACCGATACTTTTCTTAATAAAAGCCTCTTCTGAATTTTTCTTAATATTCCCCGTGATAAAAAAATTACCTGGCTCTAAAAAATCGTAAATACTTTTAAATAATTCCATGGCGTTTTGACGATCGAAATAATCCAAAAGACCAACCATTTCGACGACGTCAGTACGGTATTTATATTTATATTTTTTTAAATTTTTCACATTATCAATAATATAAGTAAACTGATTAAGTAAGTTATAACGTATCGCTATACCCCTACTGAAATCCAAAGCATCCGCATGTTTATCTAATAGAACGGCCTCAATACGAATTTCTGGAAATGCCGATTTAAATTTATTAATTACGGCAAATACTGCTCGCGCAGAACCAGCAGCTAAACTAAAAATGCCGACATTATTGCTACCTGCGTGCAATATGCTCTTCTCCAACTCCCTTGTCACTAATTTTAGCCGATTTCGAACCGCTTGTGCATTATGTGTATTTTGCCAAATAATTGTACAAAATTTTCGTAGACCCTTCTCCCTGAAAAAATCAATGTTATTGTTACTATTATAATTATACATGACCTCTAACGCTCTAAAAGAAGTTGCATACTTTTGAACTACCTTTGCATCATGACTTGACATCTTAACGAGATTAAAACCAAGCCTTTTTGGCAATAAATTCAAAAATGGAATCCATATAAAATCAATCATCTTGCGCATTAATGATGGTTTTTCATAATTTAATAATTGGTCTAAATCATAGACCACTACACCATTAGCTTCTAAACTGGTTGCCATATTATTAAAGATTAACACCTTCCGTCAACAATTATAAAGCTTCTATCAGTATTTGTCTAACAAAAATAAAAAACCGTACGTAAGTACGGTAAAAATTAAAAAAATGATAATAACCAAAAATTAATTTACCACTCTATTCGGCTCCCAAAATATATAATACCCTATATAAGCCGCCATAAAAAGAGTAAACAAAGGGCCAACCCAACCCAATATATCATTGTATACAATGGGAATGATCAAATCAAAAATACTACCCCCAATGTAAGTTATAGATGTGGCGATAAGAACTTGTTTTAAGCGCTTACGCCAAATGCCGTCAGTACGTCGGTATTTTGCTAACAAATTACGGAACGAGACAATCCCCATACCCAAAAAATATATGCCGTAAACTATATGCCAAAATAAGTTGCTTGGGGCTTTAAACTTTTCAGCCAAAGCCACCACGCTAGGTATAAACAAATTTGGCAACACACTAATTACCAAAATAAAAAAAGTTGCTACCAATATGATAACGGCATAGCTCTTTTTTAAAATGAATGTTTTGTAAGGAAAATAATATGTAAAAAAATAAAAGAAAAAAATTATCAAAGCCGCCCAAAAATGGTTCCACCTTAAAGACAGGCTAATTAAACTAGCTGATTTAGCAAGCCAAAAAAAGATAATGCCAATCGTCCAAAAAGCGGCAGACAAAATAGCTAAAGCATAATAAATATTAACTAAATGCTTGCGATTGCTTACCCAAACACGCCATGCTAAAACAAAATTAGCTACAACAGCCAATACCAAAAGTATTACTATAGGAGAAATTGGAATATAAATATCAAAAGCAATTCGCATATTTAATCATAACAAACATACTACCGTATCCATAACTGAAATTCGGGATACGACACTCTATCGTAAAAATCCAAGTACTTATCATCTTCCCACACAAGTTCGGTAAAATTATCCAAATCTTCGCTATATCCTTTACACATTACAAGCACTCGACGAAAAGGATTAAGTCGTAGAAACAGCTTTGCAAAAAATGGTGGAATTGGTATCGCCATACTAAAAAGTAAAATTATTTTCCACGCTAACAATTTCAAAAGTTTTTGTATGCCAATCTGATAATTTGTCATAGTCCATAAATTGAACCCGTTTTTTATCGGAACAAATGCGTTAAGCGCAAGTTTCCCGGAATACTCTTCTTTTCTTGCTTTATCAGCAACAATGAAAAAATTAGCCGTAAAATCCTGTAATTCAACGAATTTCAGCAATGAATTTTGCATATCCGTCGAGTGTTCAATTTCAAAGAGAACGCTCGGCATTTTTCTGATATTAAACCAGCAGACGTCGATGGTTTTCACTTTTTTTACAACATGGTCATAGCCGAATTGGTAAAAACTTTCTTGTGAGCTGACTTGTCCTAATGTTTTACCCAAAAATCTTTTGTTTTTGTCTTGACTTGGCACAAAAGTTTCGTACTTCTTCAGGTTACCTATTTCCACCAACAGACCTTGATAGTAGCTGTGATTAAATAATTCTTGTTCTGCTTTAGGAACTATTGTCGTTGGGTAAATCTCTGCCGGAAGTTTATCTTTGCGTGAAAGCAATGCCCAGAGGCCGGGCTTTATCTTAAAGAAAAACCTTTCGTCTTGGACAATACGGCGAATGCTCGCAAAAGGCGTTTTCGTCTTCCACTCTACCATTGGCACTTTCAAAACTTCTTGGTTCAGATAGCCAAGCGTCGCAAATCCACCATTTTGTTCCATTATTTTTATTACTGCTTCGTGTTGTTTCATATTATTTGCGTTAAAATTTAAGGTCTTTTTTGTTGTATCCGTTGCTCTAAAAGCCAAACACCTTTAACGCCGTCTACTTGCGTCCAGCACGCACTTCTTAAGCACAATCTAACTACCTAATTTTTATCCACCCTACTCGGTAGCCAAAAAATATAATACCAAATGTACGCGGCCATAAAGAGCGTAAATATGGGCCCCAACCAGTCCAAAATTTCACTATGGATAATCGGTATCAATAAAGAAAATATACTACCTCCTACGGTAGCGACCGAGGTAGCAATTATAACTTGCCTTAATCTTTGGCGCCAAATACCGCCGCTCTTTTTATATTTTACAAACAAATTGTAATACGACAAAACAACCATAGTTAAAAAATATAACGCAAAGACCAAATGCCAAAATAAACTAATCTCCGGATTAAACCTATTCTGCGGTAAGACGCGACCAGCTATTAGTATATTGGGCCATATAGAAATAAATACGATAAAGATAGTGCTTAATAATAAAAACACAAATGAGATAAGAGATAATTTGGATGTTTTATAGGGAAAATAATGAGTAAAAATATAAAAAAAGAAAATTAACAAGGTGGCAAAAAAATAACAACCTCGTATAAACACGCTAATCAAAAAAGGATCATTAAAGACCCGTTCGCCCAGCATAATAGTCAATGTCCAAAACGACACCATTAAAATCGTTAAAGCAAAATAAATATTTGCCGGATGCTTGCGATTGCTAATCCACGTCCGCCAAGCCAAAATTAGATCAACTACAAAAACTATCGCCAATATTGTAATAATAATCGAAGAGAAAGGAACTGATAAAGAAAGATTTAAATTTTCATTCATAAAATTAACCTCGCTCGGGTTGATTTGGTTTCCAGAAAATAGTGTACCAAATATAAAAAGCCGTAAAAATTGTAAAAATTGGGGCCAAATAACCGTTAAGAATATACCTGTTCAAAAAAAATGGTATGAGCAAATTACATATACTGCCACCCACAAAAGCGACAGAAGTAGCAATAATAACTTGTCTTAATCGGTGCCGCCAGATACCAACACTTTTACGATATTTAAAAAATAAATTACAAAATGCCAAAATCGCGATAACTATAAAATAGAAAACAAAAATTATATATAACGAGTAATCATAATAGGGGCGTAAGGTATTTACCCGCGGAACTTCCGGCGCAATCATTAAACCAGGCATTACCACAATAACACTGACCAAAGCAGTAAAAAACAACAATGCAATAACTTGTCCTTTTGCCAATTTATAAGTTTTATACGGGAAATAGTAGGTGAATAAATAAAAGAAAAACACTGCCGGAATCGGAGCAAAATGAATAAAACGAAGAAAACCACTAACATTCGTGGCACCAATGTAGAAGGCCTCGATTAACAAACCAAACGTCCATAAACCTGCCATCAAAATCGTTAAGGCGAAAAAAATATTTACCGGGTGTTTGCTGTTACTGCGCCAAACTCTCCACGCAAGCAATAAATTAACTAAAAAAACAACACTTAATGCTAAAACAGACGGTGATATTGGAAGATGAAACGAAATGTTGATGTCCATAAAATTAACCGCGTTCAGGCCGACTCGGTAGCCAAAAAATATAATACCAAATATAACAAGCCATAAAAAGCGTAAACAACGGACCTAACCAGCCATAAATCTCATTATATAAAATTGGAATGATTAATGAACTACCTCGCAGCAAGCTGACGAGGTATCATTGCTCGTTAAACC
>MHJY01000005.1 GCA_001818235.1 Candidatus Jacksonbacteria bacterium RIFOXYB2_FULL_44_15
ACGAGGTTGTAGGTAAAGGTTTTGTTGATTTTCGGCGTTTTTTTGATATTGTAAAGGATCTGGAAGTCAATCATATTATCGAGTTAAGGCCGCGAGAGAATGTCTTGGATGCGAGAGTCAAATTTCAGGAATTATGGCGCTAGTTTCTCCTGGCCGTGAACTGGCTAGAATCTGATCAAGCCTTGTTGTCACCGCGGCGGTCGCACGCGATTCAAGGGGTGTGGAACCTTCCAAGTTATCGCTGACAAAGGCGCGAACGTAGGTTTTTTTGGTGATTATTCCGCGCGCTGCTCTTTCCGCGTTTACTCTGATTAAGTCAATATCCGCATCTTTTCTGGCAAATTCAATCTGTTCTGGTGTTGGATTTTGTCCGGTTGGGAGTGTTCTTAAGTGTGCGCGGCGAGCGGTGAGCGGGTTGCGTCCTGCTGTCGGTTCTATTTGTTCTGTTACAGTTTGATAAGCTTCAACGGCCGTTTCGCGACAGCGGATCGCGTGCAGATGGGACAAAATTACGTTGTTTAAAAAAGCTCCAGATTGTGGCAAAGTTACACTGGCGTCATCAAATGTATCCCGTAAAGACATAAATTCATCAAGGTTGATCTGGTAAGTAAAGTTGCCAATCGTAAGACTTACAATTGTATCCCGCCGGTTGTGGGGGTTCATATTAAATTGAATTTTTTTGAAGCCCAAACGGTTTAATGCATTATTTATTATTTCTACTGAATCTCCACGAGGACTCAATAGGTATTTTGGATCATTTTTGATGTTATCAGAAAGCTCGCGATTTAATTCGGTAAAGTCAGTTATTTGTTCCGGAGTTAAAGCGCTAGGCGACAGGCGGGCGAGTGTTTGCCAAAAAAGCTTGCCCTCGATTGCCGAATTATTCGAATTAGGTTCTTGAAGCTTTCGCCTAATGTGTTCCGACGCTTCTTCCAGTGAATCGAAATTTATGGTGCCTTCAACATTCGGCAGATGTAAATTAAGCGCAATAGTGCCATCGCGCCGGGAAACTTCCTCGGCAACTCGCTCGTTGCACCATTCGCGTAGGGGTCCGGGGGATCGCATGGCCAGATTATACGGAAATGCATTCGGGTCTGAGACTGTAGCCAAGTTAAATTCATCTGTTGAGCGGCTATACATTCTAACAATTGCCTCCATTCTTGCTGGATCATCGTTTTTTATTTTATCGAATTGGCTCGCAAACCCTGGGTTTCGGTAAATGGAACTTAGGGTTTCGTGCCTATTTTCAACTGATTGCGGATTTTTTAATTTGCCGATGAATTCAATTGCATGGTCAAGTTCCATTGCGGGTTTTAATACTGCGTCATCTGAATCAAAGAACGCCAATAAATATTTGCTTGCTTGCGGGCTATCTGGCGTTAAAATGCCGGTGTTTAGGCATAATATTTCCAAGGTTTTTTCGTTGACGCTTTCATTACTGGAGGTTAAGCCGCCTAGAGCGAGATTATACAGTAACTCCGTTATTATTTTAGGATTAGTACATTTCTCAACCATTTTTTTGAGCATTTTTTCACCTGCTGGACCATAAAGAGCGCTTTCACCTATTAATGATAGCCAGTGTTCCAAAACCTGAACAGACGGTGGAAACGGTTCAAATTCAGGGTTTTTTTCTAAACGAGCATCTATTTTTGATTGTAATTCACTAATTCTATCGGGGCTAAGCTCATTTTGTTCTCGTACAATATTTAAAGCATCATTAAAATTTTCCCATTGTTTTGGGTCGTTAGCAAGTTTTTTGGCCAGTTCGCGAACGATGTTTCCTCTCCCTTCGGAATTCATTTTTTCGTAACGTTCGATAAGTTCCACCGCGCGTCCGACTTCCGGTAATATCCAAAAAGCAGATTCCTCGGGGTTTTGAGGTGGTCCTTCAGGCTGAGGTTCTGCCGCAATCTCGGCGCCGAGCGCTGTCTCACTTTCGGGAAAGCGCGCAATATCCGGGAAAGGATTGATTTTAAATTCGTTATTCATGTTAAGGCTTTATTTTAAATCCCGATTTTCGCAACAATGGGATCAATAATTCCATTGGCAGACCATGGGTAAAACCGGTAAACGAACCACGGATTTCGGCGATCATGCCGGCGAAATAAAGGTGATACATAGGGGAGAAGGCGGCAGACCAGGTAGTTACCGGGAATTTTTTGAGGCAGCCGTCAATTTCCGCCGTTGTAAGGGTACGAAAAATCACTTCAGTGACGACACAAGTGGAGAAATCAATTTTTTTATTAGGATCAAGATAACAAAAGCCGGTGTAAGCTTGCTCTTTAGCTCCGGACTGGAGTTTAAGCATTGCCCGTGCGTCTTTTAAATTTTTAGGCTTTTCCAGAATTTGTCCGTGGTTGCCCACAAAAGTGTCTCCACTGATAATTACTGCTTTGGAATAAAGTTGGCTGACTTTTTTGGCTTTGGCGCGAGCGATCATTTCTGCTTGTTTTTTAAAATCAGAATAACGAATAGCAGCCTCGTCAATATTTGCCGGTACAATTTTAAAAGGCAGATTCAGTGCCTTTAGTATTTTTTGGCGATCTGCTGATTGTGAAGCGAGAATGAGCATAATAAAAATAACTAATGTCTAATTTCTAATAAGTTAATTTCCGTTGAGTTTAGTTTAAATATTAGAAATTGGAAATTAGAAATTAGATTGCTGGTGGGACGCTAAGCGTCCCAATAACCACGCTTAGCGTGGTGCCTCCGAGAGGAATCGAACCTCTATCTTGAGCTCCGGAAGCTCACGTTCTATCCGTTGAACTACGAAGGCATACCGGGCAAATCGTAATAGTATTACAAGTATCATAGTTTAACTGGCATAACTTGTCAAAAGCTATTTTTCTTTTTTTCTTTGGTGTATAATGTAAAAATTAGTTAATAATGGGAGGGTTATAATACGCATATGGCCCAGAAACAATCAAAAATTTTAATCGTCGAAAACGATTTGCCGGTGGCGCATACTTTAGAATTAAAGTTGAGCAAAGCCGGTTATCTTACAAAAGTCGTAACAGACGGCGAGGAAGCGCTGGTGACCCTGGAAAAAGAGAAATATGATTTGATTCTCTTGGACTTAGTGTTGCCTAAAATGGACGGCTTTGATTTTTTGGCCAAACTAAGTTCCAACAAATTCGCCCCGCGGGTATTGGTACTGACTAATTTAAGCCAGGACGAAGATGTTAAACGGGCCAAGGATCTGGGCGCAGAGCATTATTATATAAAAGCTAATACGCCAATAGTCAAAGTTGTCGATAAAATTCAAGAATTGCTTGGTTAATTAGGGAGGATTGATTTTGGCAGAAGAGAAAAACGTTTTAACACGAAATTTTTTAAGTTATGGTGATAAATATTGACCCGCAAAAAATAAAAGGAATATTACTAAGCGAGGCTTATGTCACCGCCGAGGACTGGGCTAAAGCCGAGGATTTTGCCAGCAAACATCGGACAGCGGTTTTGGATTATTTACTTAACGAAGGTGTTTTGACTAAAGATTTATTGGGGCAGGCGATTGCCGAGGCCTGCAAAATTCCTTATGCCGACTTAAATTCCAATCAGCCGCCGGCCGTGCAGGTGCTAAAAATACCGGCGACAATCGGTAAAAAATATCGCGCAGTATTGTTTGCCGAAGAGAAAGACAAAGTAACCGTGACGACCGATAATCCAGCTCAGCCGGATTTGATTGGGGAACTTAAAAAAATTTTTCCGAAAAAAAAGATAACCATCGCCTACTCGCTGTCCGAGGATATTGAGGAAAGTTTTATTCATTATCGAAAGCCGCTAGAGACCAGGTTTACCCAAATTTTACGCGGCCAGGAGCACATTGCGCCCGAAATTATCGAAGAAATTATGTCTGACGCTTTAGTATATCGGGCATCGGACATCCATTTTGAGCCGCAAGAAGAAGAGGTGATTATCCGTTTTCGCATCGACGGCGTGCTGTACGAAGCCGGCCGCGTGCCGAAACAGTATTACGAAAATATTTTAAATCGCGTAAAAGTCCAGTCCCAGGTTCGTTTAGATGAGCATTTTTCAGCGCAAGACGGAGCGATCCGTTACGTTAAAAAAGATGGGGTGGTGCTGGATCTGCGGGTTTCCATCGTCCCAACCTTGGACGGCGAAAAAGTGGCGATGCGCCTTTTGTCGCTGTATGTTCGCGATTTTTCGCTGTCTAATTTGGGGCTTTCAACGGCAAATCAGGATATATTGCTCCAGGCTGGTAAGAAACCGTTTGGCATGATATTAGTCACCGGCCCGACCGGTTCCGGCAAAACCACCACTCTGTACGCGCTCTTAAAAATTTTGCATCAGCCGGAAGTTAATATTACCACGATTGAGGATCCGGTGGAGTACAAGATCGCCGGCGTTAATCAAATTCAAGTTAATCCGCAAACCAATCTTACTTTTGCCAAAGGTCTGCGCTCGATAGTTCGGCAGGACCCGGATGTTATTTTAGTCGGTGAAATCAGGGACGAAGAAACCGCGGAGATTGCCGTGAATGCCGCTTTAACCGGCCATCTTTTATTATCCACTTTTCACGCCAACGACGCGGCGACCGCGATTCCGCGCTTGCTGGACATGGCGGTGGAGCCTTTTTTGTTGGCCTCGACTTTAGAGCTGATTATTGCCCAGCGTTTAGTTCGTCGCATTTGCGACAATTGTCGTTTCAGCCAGGTTTACACACTGGAGGACTTGCGGAAAATTTTACCCAATCCGCAAAATTATTTTCCTAAATGTTCTTCGGTTACCCTGTATCACGGCAAGGGGTGCAAAATGTGCAGCAATTTTGGCTATAAAGGGCGGGTCGCCATATACGAATTTATTCCCAGCAGTCGAGAATTGCAAGATTTGGTTTTACGCCATCCTTCCAGCAAGCAAATTTGGGATTTAGTCAGAAAGCAAGGCGCCCGGCCGCTGTTCGAAGACGGCATCGAAAAGGTTAAGGATGGTTTGACGACGATCGAAGAGGTTTTAAGAGTTGCGTCACCTTCGATATATTAGGGAGGTTTTTTATTTTGTTTAAAATTTATGGTGGTTGCCCCTAATTCCAAGCTTAAACCGGCAGGCGAAAAGAAAAAGCGTGTTTGGTTTGCGTTTGTCGGCGATTTTTTTTCAAATTTCCAGTTTGGTCAGGAAAGGCAGTATTTAATAGAAAATCTTGCCATTTTGATGGCCGCTGGGATCGATATTTTGTTCGCTTTAGAAACCGTTAAAAGCGAAATACGTTCGGCGCGACTGCGGCGGATGATCAGCGCGCTAAAAGGCGAGATTGAGGCCGGTTCCAACGTTTGGCGCGCTTTTAATCAAGTAAATTTTTTACCGAGCCATGTTATTGCTTTGATTCGCATTGGTGAGGAAACAGGGCGGTTGGCCGCGAACCTGCGCATTATCGCTAACCAGCAGGAAAAAGATCGTCTTTTCCGTTCGCAAATTTCCTCAGCGATGATGTATCCCATTATTGTGCTTTCGCTGACGGTGGTTTTAGGTTTAGGAATCGCCTGGTTTATTTTGCCGCGTTTAGCCACGGTTTTTAATTCATTAAAGATGGATCTGCCGCTAATAACGCGCTTATTGATTGCACTCGGTGATTTTTTGCAGAATTTTGGGCTATTTATTATGCCGGTTGTACTTCTGGGATTGGTCGTGACCATGTATTTTGTCTTCTTTTTTCCGAAAACTAAGCATCTGGGCGAGGATTTTTTGTTTAGTTTGCCCAAAATTAGCGGGTTAATTCAAGAAATCGAGTTGGGACGAATGGGATACACGCTTGGTACGTTGTTGGAATCCGGTCTGCCGGTGATTGACGCCCTTAATTCTCTGTATTCGTCAACAACTTTTCGGGCGTATCAAAGATTTTATCTGCACGTTAGGAATAAGGTAGAAGAAGGCAATTCTTTTCAGCGGAGTTTTGAAAGCTACCCTAAGATCGGAAAATTGTTTCCCGGTCCGATTAAGCAGATGATTGTGGCCGCGGAGCACTCTGGTTCCCTGCCTAAAACTTTGATTAAGATCGGCGAGACTTTTGAGTACAAAACCGAGGTCTCAACGAAAAATTTGAGCGTTCTTTTGGAACCGATAATGCTGATAGTCATTTGGTTGGGCGTGGTTACGGTTGCGCTCGCGGTTATTTTACCGATTTACAGTTTAATCGGCGGTTTGAATAATTCGCTTAACGTGTCTACGAATCCGACACCGGCGTTGACGACGGCGACAGCCACCGCTGGGGAGATAAATAATGGTCTGCCTCTACAGGATGCCATCAGCCCGGCAACTTCCGGATCAATGATTAATCTGCCGTTGATTGTCCCTGCTGGCGACCAAGAACCTATCGAAAACAGTAATAACGCACTGCCGGCCGTTTTGCCCGAAGATGATGGTCTTGAAGATTCATTCCCCAAATTAAAAATTATGGATACCGGGCTCGGCTACTTAAAAGTCCGCTCCGGACCGTCGCGGGAAGCGGCCGAGGTTTCCAAAGTTAAAACAGGTGATGTTTATCCATACAGCGATCAAGACAACAATTGGTACGAAATTAGAATTTCGTCTGATGTTGTCGGCTGGGTTTTCGGTGATTACATAGAAGAATTGCCGGAGGCCACACCTCAAACGCCTTAATTATGCACGATTTTTTGCGCTTAAAACGAGGCTTTACCTTGGTTGAATTTATTTTAGTAATCACCTTAGTTATCGTTTTGAGCGGTATTTCGATTCCGCTATATCGTTCGTTTCAGATGCGCAACGAGCTGGAGGTTGCCGCGAATACGCTTGTTTTTAGTTTACGCCAGGCGCAAATTTTGGCCCACGCGGTCGCCGATGACAATAATTGGGGAATCAAAATCATGGTCGGACAAATTATCGTTTTTCGCGGCGCTAATTTTGTCTCGCGAACCGTTGCTGATGATATTAGTTATGATTTGCCGCAAGCGGTCACGCCTACTGGCATGGGAGAAGTTGTTTTTAATAAATTTTTGGGTGAGCCGCAGGTTGCCGGCAGTATAATTTTGACCAGCAATACTAATGAAACGAGGACGATAACGATTAATAGTAAGGGCATGGTTTCGTTTTAATTTTTTTCGCATGAGTAGGAGTCAAAATAAGAGCGCGTTAGCCGGATTTAGTTTAGTGGAAGTAGTCCTCGGGATTTTTATTTTTTCTTTGTTGGTAACTGCCTTTGTCGGGGCAGTTATTTATGGTTTGGAAGCGGTAAGTTTAATGGGCCGCCGGGCGCGAGCGGCGCTGATTGCCGAAGAGGGAATAGAGGCAACCCGTAATATCCGAGATAGCGGTTTTACCAACTTGGCGGACGGCACTTATGGGTTGGTTGCCAGCGGCGGGCGTTTTGTTTTTTTCGGCACGTCAGATCTGATAGATGTTTTTACCCGTCAAATCACAATTGCGAGCGTCGGCGCCAATGCAAAGCGCGTTACCGCGGCCGTCAGCTGGCAGCAAAATGCCCAGCGGACAGGCTATCTTTCTCTTCTGACGTATTTTACCAACTGGCAAGCGGTCCACGGCTGGTCTGCTCCTCGGGAGGAGTCGTCGCTAGATCTGTTTGGTTTAAATGATGGTTGGAAAATTGTACTCAAAGGAAATTATGCTTATGTTATCAGATTAAACGGCAATCCTACTTTTGGCATCATCGACATCACTGATTTAAACAATCCAGCTTTAGTCGGGCAACTCAATTTAACAGGTACTTTATGGGGGCTTGCCTGGGCTGGTAATTATGTTTATGTGGCCTCGAACGCCAATAATCAAGAATTACAAGTGATTGATGTTGCAACACCCAATCTACCGGTTTTGGTTAATTCTTATAATGCTCCAGGCAATGCTAATGCCCAAGGTATAGCAGTAATTGGTGCTAATCTTTTTTTAGGTAGGGTACAGGGTAATGACGCGGAATTTACAGTGTTAGATATAACTAATCCGCTTGCCTTGAACGTGCGTTCCACTTTAAATTTGCCGGATAGCGTCAATGATATCGTAGTTTTAGGCAATTTTGCGTACATTGTTTCTCCTGGAAATTCGCGCGAATTGATGGTGGTGAATATCTCGGTAATCAGCGCACCAAGTCTCTTGGGTTCAGTAAATTTGGCGAGTAATTCGGATGGACTGTGCGTTGATGGTTTTGGTAATACCATTTTAGTCGGTCGCGCCAGTGGCGAGTTGGCATCGCTAGACGTTACTATTCCGGGCACTCCGGTAGTTTTGGGTAGTTATGATGCAACTCAAGCAATTCGGGATATTGCCTTTGGTGCTGGCAATATTTATGCTTTTTTGGCGACCGATAACGACCTGGCTGATTTGCAAGTGATTGATGTTACCAATCCGGCAGTGATAAGTTTGGTATCCAGCCTTGATGCCACGGCTCATCTAAATGGAATAGCGTACGAAGCGGCGCGTGATCGGGTTTTTGCCGTTGGTGACGCCAATAACGAGGAATTTATCGTTGTCGCTCCAAACTAATTCTTTTTACGGCTCGGTCAAAATTTATTTTATGGTTAGTCAGATTAGTCAGAATAGTCAGAAAGAACAATGTCTAGGCAGACCAGATCCTCAAAGCGAACGCGGATTTACGTTGGTGGAGGTTTTGTTATATTTGGCCATATCTTCGATAATTTTGGGAATTATTTCTTTTTTTGTATTTATGATGCTCGAGACGCGCGTTAAAAATCAAACCATCCTGGAGGTGGAACAGCAGGGTTTGTTTGTGATGCAGACTATCAGCCGAACAATTCGTAATGCCGAGAGTATCAATTCACCGTCTGTCGGCGCGTCTGCTGATAGCTTGTCCCTTTCCGTATTTGACGCTTTAGATAATCCGACAATTTTTGATGTCGCCGGCGGCAGTATTCGCGTTAAAGAAGGTGTCGCGGTCCCGATTGCCTTGACTTCCCCGCGCGTGGTCATCAATAATTTAACTTTTTACAATTTGTCTAGACCAGGAACGCCCGGTGTGATTCGCATTATGCTTAATTTAAGGTCTTATAACCCGAACGGGAAAAATGAGTACGAATTTGTGAAAATTTTTACCGCGTCTGCTAGTTTGAGGTGAGATTTTTATAGATTTATCAATTGGTTTGGAAATGCAAAAATATTATTTATCGACCAATAAAACAGTTTTATCGGAGCGCGGTTACATCGCGCTGATTTCGGTGTTAGTTGGGGGCGCGGTGGCGCTGATGATTACTTTGTCTTTATTGGTTATCGGCGTTGAATCAACTCGGTTAAACAGCGTTTTTTGGCAATCTTATTTAGCCAAAGGATCCGTAGATGCTTGCGCTGAAACTGGTTTACAGCAAATCGCTGATAATGGCAGTTATACCGGCAGTGGCGCGTTAACTTTAATTTCCGGCACTTGCACTTATACCGTAACCGCTCTTGGCGGCGACAATCGGCGAGTTCGGGCAATCGGCGCCAGCGGTACAGTACGTCGCAAGCTAAATTTGAATATTAATGGTCTTTTGCCTTCAATTAACGTCAGTTCGTGGCAGGAAGTAGCCGATTAAAGAGCGCGCTTGTTTGTTTGAATTGTGATGATATTTAAAATATGCTATTATTACACGGAAGTTATAAAGTATAGAAAAATAACTTCAAAGGTCAAAATATTAAAACAACACGCCTTTTTGGATACGCTATGCGCATTCAGGAAAGCGGTAAATAATTTGATCATGCTCTAGTCGCGTGATCACAAGTTTATAAGACTATGCCCACATCAACAAAAGTCAAAAGAGGGTTTACCCTGTTGGAAATATTATTGGTGGTTGCCGGTATTGGTATTTTAGCCGGTATAATTATTTTAGCCATCAATCCCGGTAAACAGTTAGGTGAGACGCGTAACGCACAGCGACGCGCAGACGTTAATACTATTATCAATGCCGTTTATCAATATTCAATCGACAATAACGGTCAGGTGCCAGCTTCGATTACCGAAACAGAGACCCAAATCTGTAAAACTGGTGCTGGTAGTTGTTCCGGTTTAATTGATTTAGGTGTTTTGACTTTAAACGAAAAATATTTAGTGGCTCTTCCCTCGGATCCAACAGGCGCATCTACTTCCGGCGCCGGATACGAGATTTTAAAGAGCACCAATGGCCGGATTACTGTTCAAGCGCCTGATGCTGAGCAGAGTGCAATTATCAAAGTAGTTAGATAGTTATAATTTATAGTATTGAATTAAGCCGGCTGTTATTTTTTCGCTAAAATTATCAACTAAAATATGGTTGGCGTGTTTAGAATTTTATAAGGCCTGCAAATCCAATTATAAAGTTAACCGGCGCGATCATTTAAGTTATGCAATTGACTTCATACCAAATTGATGCGATTTTATCTTCCATGGGCGAGGGTCTTTTGGTGGTGGACAGAAATTGCAATGTGTTGCTGATGAACCAGTCGGCCGCCATTTTGCTGAAAATTGCGCCGAGCGAAGCTGTCGGTAAACACTTGAGTGATATTTTTCTTTTTTACGAAGAGAAGAACGGCCCAACGATGCCGGCCACCAGCTTAGTAGAATCAGCGATGGCCCAACTTACCATTAGGCACATAAAAATATCTGACAATTATTATTTTCAGGATATGGAAAAAAAGCTTTTCGCTTTGTCGATGGTGGTGACGTCGCTTTTAGTCGGGGACGAAATTACCGGAGCGGTAATTATTTTTCGCGATGCTTCGGAAGAAAAGCACATTGATCGAGCAAAAAGTGAATTTGTTTCTTTCGCGTCGCATCAATTACGAACGCCGCTTTCCAGCGTCAACTGGTATACGGAAATATTACTCGGCGAAGATGTCGGTAAAGTCAATGACGAACAGCGCAATTGTTTGGAAGAAATTTATCATGCCAGTCAAAAAATGGTTGGCTTGGTGAATACGTTTTTGAATGTGTCGCGGATCGAGTTGGGTAAAATGGCGATCGAACCGGAATTGACGGACCTGCCGGAGATGATTAATAACGCGGTTGCCGAGATGGCGCCTCCAATTAAGGAAAAATCTTTAACGGTAAACAAACATTTTAACGCCGAAGTGCCGGCCGTTAGAGTGGATAAAAAATTGATGCACGTTGTATTCCATAATTTGATTTCGAATGCCATCAAATATAGTCCGGAAGGTCAGGAGATAAATCTCTTTTTAGATTTGCACGGCAGTAATTTTATTTTTAAGATTGCTGATAATGGCTACGGCATACCTAAAGCTGAGCAAGAAAAGATTTTCGGCAAAGCGTTTCGGGCCAACAATATAGTCGATAAGGGCATTGATGGCCATGGTTTCGGTCTTTATATCGTCAAGTCAATCATCAAGGGGACTGGCGGGGAGATTTGGTTTGAATCGAAAGAAAATTGCGGAGCAACTTTTTATGTCACTTTACCGCTGGAGGGGATGAGTAAACGGGACGGGAAAAGTATTTTAGATTAGCGGTCGCAACAAAAAAACTGCTTTTGTTTTTAAGGCAGTTTTTTGTTTAGGTAAAAAGTGTTTTTTAAAGCGGCGTCTAAAATTTTAATTTTTTAATTGAGGCCGGTGAAGCCGCTGGCTCCGGCGTTGGAGTCGGTTTTACGCCTAAGGTTTTTTTAATGTAGTCAACAATTTTAACGATTGGCGTATCAGACTTAACAAAATAATTTTTTGCTCCCAAATCTTTTGCCCGCTTAACGTCTTCCTCCTGGCTTAAATTGGAGAGAATGATGACTTCGCTGGTAGTATTTTTTTTGCGAAGCTCGGTCAGAAAACTAAAACCGTCCATTTTGGGCATAATCAAATCTAAAAGAATCAAATCATATTTATCGTGATCAAGACATTTTAGAGCTTCTTCGCCGTTTAAAGCGATTTGGGTGGAAAAGCCGGAACGGTTTAATTTGAGTTCGAGGGCGTGGACGATCGGAAGCTCATTTTCGATTATCAGAATTTTACTAATTGGGGTTGGCATATAAAAATAGAGAGTTCACTAAAAAGGTACTGATTTTTTCAGCTAATTCGGCCGCTTGGTGGCAATAATTAAGTCATCACAGTTCACCGCATCTAAGAGCGTAATTCGTTTGTCTGTGAGCCTGACTTGAGGGGCCATTGTATGTTTATCAGGCAAACAATTTGGGTCTTTAACAAAATTTATCACCTTGCCTTCTAAAAACCCGGCCGTGCCAGCCCGCTGAAATCTTATCCAAGTGTCGGTAGATATTCCCGTAACATCTTTAACCGGGGTCGCTGGCGTTAGAGCTACCCAGTCATTTTTTGATTTTTTTGTCTCGTTAACTAATGGGATTTTGTTCGTCGAATTTTCTCCATCGAACTCTGTTTTTTCTGTCTTATCAACCTCGCCAACTAATGGTGATGGTTCTGTTTGATCTATTTTAGCGACATTCGATTCAATAATTTGCTGCAAATCAGGATTCTCTTCCTGGTCAATAGGCATTGGACCGAGCCCGGCAACTTTGATATCCGGTTTGGCTTGTTCACGGTTAATAGTAGGCATTTCGTATTTAGATAAGGCTTCATCCATATATCAGATGTTAGTTATCATTGAATTATACTGTTTCCGCTCCTTTTCTGCAAGCCACGTCGCTCGTGAACGACGTGGCAAGTTTAATATATAGTTGCCGCTTAGGCAATTATGTGCTATACTCATTTTACCTTGTTTGCATTAGCCCATACGAACAGAGAATCTCTTCAAGGTAGTATGGGCAATCGAAAATGTTTTTGGTCGAGACAGGGAAAAATTTAATATGTGCGTTTTGTAAGAGAGTTTGTTACTCCCTGTCTGTGAACCATCTGATTTTTTTAAGCAGATATTAAGCAGCTACGCACTTTACATTATGTCAACTAAACTATACGTTGGTAGCCTGCCTTATGCAGTTACCGGCGATCAATTATCCGAATTGTTTAGCCAAGCAGGTATGGTTGTTTCGGCGAACATCATCTTAGACAAATTTTCCGGCCGCAGTAAAGGATTTGGCTTTGTGGAAATGTCCACTGAAGAAGAATCCAAGAAAGCGATCGAGATGTTCAACAACTATGACTTGGAAGGCCGCAATTTAGTGGTTAACGAAGCGCGCCCGATGGGCGATCGACCGGCCGGTGGTGGCGGCGGTGGCTACGGTGGCGGTGGTGGCCGCAGTGGCGGTAATCGACGCGATCGATACTAATTTTTTCGATCCAGTTCACTAAACCAACTAAAATCCCCCCGAGTACTTCGAGGGGATTTTTTTTTAATGATTTTTGTTTTTGCTTAAGGTGTGGGCTTTACTTCAGGCGTTTTTGGCGCTAGCGGCCGTAGCTGAATAGATTCGGCGCTGACACTGCCGTCTGAGTTAGTCGTACCGTTAACCATTACCGTTTTGCCAACTTCCAGATCTGCGGGCGTTCCGCTAACGAATTTTCCGATTTCAGTGCTCTTGGAATATAAAATGATTTTTGATCCGCCATCGTTTAACTTGACGGTGATGCTTTGAGCGTCATTAGAAATGATAGTTCCAGTGACAAAATTGCCTACAGCTCCTGCTCGATTACCCAACCTGCCGCCTTGAGCTCCGGCCGCCCCAGCGGCACCCATTTGTGCAAATCTTTGTTGCCGTTCGGCAGGCGACAAATTGCCGAAATTTTGAGCTCCGCCAGCCACTGCGCCGCGAGCCGTTTTGCTTTGCGCGTATTGGACCCCGCCAAAGAAAGCGCCGCCGCCAATTACGATTGAGATTAAAATAATTGGTAATATTTTTTTCATAGGTTATTTTGATTACTACTCATAGCGTAAAGCCTCAATCGGGTTTAATTTGGCTGCCCGGCGCGCCGGATAATAGCCGAAAATAATTCCGATTAGAGCTGATACGCCAAAAGCCAGTATGATAGAAGTTAAAGAAACCTTGGTTGCCAAGTTAGCAAAATGTGAAACGCCAAGCGCGATCAGCCACCCTAAAAAAATTCCGACCGTGCCGCCGATAAAAGTCAGCATAATCGCTTCAGTCAAAAATTGTTGATTAATATCAGCCCGTTTCGCGCCGATGGCTTTGCGCAGTCCGATTTCCCGCGTGCGTTCGGTAACGCTCGTCAGCATCATATTCATAATGCCGATGCCGCCGACGATCAGCGAGATGCCAGCGATTGATCCTAAAAGCAACGTCAAAGTATTGGTGACGGTGGCGGCGCTGGCGACAATGTCCGCCTGATTTAAAATACTAAAATCAGCTAAGGTCGGGTCGGCGATATTATGCCGGTCCAAAAGCAGAGTGGTAACTTGCGTTTGCAGGTCAGTCATTGATTTTTGATCAACCGCCTGAATGGCGATGGTGGAAAGATAACTGTTCCCGGCTAGAAATTGCTGGGCGGTGGATAGGGGAACATAGATTAGATCGTCTGGATTATTAAAGCCACTGCCGCCTTTAGTTTGAGTGATGCCGATAACTTTAAAGTTAATCTGTTTGATGCGGATCGTTTGTCCGATGGCGTTCGTCGAACTTGCTCCAAACAGATCGTCTCTAACCGTTGGTCCCAAGACCGCTACTTTCGCCGTACTTCTTATATTTTGATCGGAAATAAATGAACCTTCAGCTATTTGTAGGTTGCGGACTTCCGGATATGCCGCGACAGTGCCCAGAACTTGCGTATTGGTGTTGGTGCCTTTGGCGGTAATTTGATACCGGCCAGACACTTCAGGCTCGACATTTTGGGCCAGATTGATTTCGTTTTTAATCGCCTCGGCATCAGCTAAGGTCAAACTTTGCGCTGAACCCCGGCCGGAACTGATGGTTACGCCAGGCCCGCGTTGCGCTCCGGGCATCACGATCACTAAATTAGAACCTAGTGCTTCAATATTAGATTCAATCGAATTTTGCGCGCCTTGCCCGATGGAAACCATCGCGATCACCGAGGCGATCCCAATCACAATACCTAAAATTGTCAGTCCGGAGCGGCTTTTATTAACGAGTAGGGCAGACGCTGTTTCTTGAAATAAATCAGTTAGTTTCATGGTTTTTTAACACGTTCGTCTTTAACGATCGCGCCGTCGCGGATATTGATGATCCGATTGGCATGGGCAGCAACATCGCGTTCGTGGGTGATTAAAATAATTGTGCGTTTTTGTTTGACGTTTAGCTTGGCAAAAGTGCTAAGCACAAACTCGCCGGTTTGCGTGTCTAAATTGCCGGTCGGCTCGTCAGCCAAAATTAACGCCGGATCATTCACCAGCGCGCGCGCAATGGCTACTCTCTGCATCTGGCCGCCGGAGAGTTGATTAGATAGGTGATATAAAAGGGATTCGTCCAGACCGGCGTGTTGCAAAGCAGTTTTGGCTTTTTCCTCTCGTTTTTCTTCCGGAATGCCGGCGTAGACTAGGGGCAACATTACATTACGCAAGACCGTTGCCCGCGGCAGGAGATTAAAAGACTGGAAAATAAAGCCAATTTTATTTTTGCGAATATCAGCCAGTTCATCATCAGACAATTGGGCGACATTTTGTCCGTCCAATAGGTATTCACCGCTGGAGGGAGTGTCCAGCGCGCCTAGGATATGCATTAACGTTGATTTGCCGGAACCGGACGGTCCCATAATCGCCACAAATTCACCGTTTTTAATTTCAAAACTCACGCCTTTTAAAGCCTGAAACAGAATCCCGTTGGTATCATAAGTTTTAACAACGTTTTTTACCTCAATCATATTATTAATCGCGCGGAAATCATCGAATCGCCCCTGCTCCTCCAGCGCCGCCACCAGTGCGGACGCCGCCACCTCCGCCAAATAAACTCGGCTGAGCTGTTTGGGTCGTTGTTGCGCCGGTAGTAATAGTCCTCAAGATTATTTTATCTCCGACCGTTAAACCAGAAATAATTTCGGTATTAGTATCATCAGCAATGCCGATTTCCACCGGCGCCTGAGTAGGCAAAGTTTCTGAGGTCACGCCATTCGCACTGCCGGCGCCAGAAATTTCGTTGCCAGTTGGGCTGGCCTTTAATATTTCAACATAAGACGTATCATTATTAGTTTTGATGGCTGAATTTGGGACAATAATAACGTCTGATTTGGCCTCGATGATAATCGCCGCTGACACGCTCATCCCTGGTTTAACCCGGTCATCATTTGTATCAAACCCAATTTTAACATTGTAAGTAACTACCCCTTGGCTGACTGTGCCGATGGCGTCAATGTCGGCCACTTCGCCGGTGATAGAAAGGCCGTCGATGGCATCAAAAGTTAAAGTAGCTTTTTGCCCAAGCGCGACTTTCGCCACATCTACTTCGTTAAGCGAAATTTTTGCGATCTGCCGTTTAGTAATAAGCGTGCCGAGAACAGTACCGGCACTGACCGAATCGCCATTTTTTAGAGCGACGCTTACAATTACTCCGGAAAACGGGGCTTTTATAGTATAATCAGACAGTTTGTCGAAAGCGTCTTGGAGATCGTTTTGCCGCTGAGCGACCGTCAATTTTTGAGTTTGAATATCCAATGGGTCGGCGCTGATTTTTTTTAGCGCCAGATCGTTTTGGGCGCTAATCACCGATTGCTCGGCGCTGGTTACTTTCTTTTTGGCGGCAAAGAGACTATTTTGATTATTGATGCCGGTTGTTGCCAAAGAATTAACGGCGTCCTGCAAACTCTTTTCGCTGGCAGTGATGTTGTTGTTATTAGTTATTTTTTGCGAGCTGATTGACTGTTCCAAACTATTGATCGTGGATAGCTCGCTCGTCATACTTGTGCGCGAGGTTATGACGTTTGATCGGTAAGTGTTTATCGTGGCGCCGCTGACAGTTGCAGTCACATTGGACTGGTTAACCACATCCATTAGTTTAAGTAAAAAATCCTGCATAAATATTAAATGCTCTTTGGCCTTTATGATTGCCGCATTATAATCGTCTTCAGTGGAGTTAATTTTTAAAAGATTCAGTTCTGAGCGCCAATCAGAAAGCTCAGTATCGGCCGCCAGACGTCCACGTTCGGTATCAACGCGTCCTTGAATATCATTAGTGCTAAAGGTCAATTCGTAAGAACCAGCTGTTTTAGTAAACAAATCCAAAAGTTGCTTATTTAAGGTGTCATCAACTTTGGTATAACCGGCTTCTAGGGTATCAAGAGCATCATCGTATAGATTCGCGAGATCGGTCTGCGCTTTATTTTTGACATTCGTTAAACTGGTTTCCGCATAGTCCTTAGCTTGCTGGGCTTTTTTAAGGTCGTTGGTAGTAGATTGTTCGGTATTTTTTAAGTCAGTTTTACTGTCGGCCAGGGCGTTTTGAGCGTTCAAAATTGCATTTTCCGCTGACTTTAATTCTTCTGGCCGCGGGCCGCGAATTATTTTCTCCAGTGAAAGCTTGGCATTATCTAAACTTGCTTGGGCATCGCGCACGGTTCTTTGGGCATCCTTGGTATCCAGCTGGACCAAGGTATCGCCATTGGCAACTGTCTGCCCGGTAGTCATCAACATTTTAACAATGTTACCGGTCACTTTTGAAGTTAGGTCTACTTGGTTCTCGGCGGCGACTTGTCCACTGCCGGTAACCGAAACGACGATCGTGCCTTTTTCGACCGTTCCTAACACGTAACCAGGTTGGTTGGTGTTAGCGGCTTTTGACTGATATATCCAATAACCGCCGATTATTAAAACGAGCACAATAAAACCGCTGGTCAGTTTATGTTTTTTAATAAATTTACTGATTTTTTTGAACATAGCGTATAAATAATTTTTCACCCAAAGGGTGATCAGCCTTTGGCTGGCAATCAATTTTCATTCTACCGCTTGAATTTAATGTCAAAAGGACGATGTTGAGGCGGGGGAGGGCCAAATTTTTGATCCGGACCAGGCGGCGGCAAAACACGGATCAATTTAGCTTCGATTTGGCCAGCCCGGTTTGGCTCGCCGATAATTACTACATAATCGTCAATTTTTAAATCAGAATATTTAATGGTTTCAACAAAACGTTTAATCACGGTTTGGTCGGTGATCAAAATTATTTTTTCCATTTCGTCTGGGCCTTGGATTATGAGCTTGCCAGCGTCAATTTGTAAAATTTGTCCAAAAGTGCCGTCAGCTTCCATCATTTCTTGATTGCCAAATTGGCGGAAAAAACCGCCTTTTGGGCCGCCAAAATTACGATGGTAATTATCGCCCCAGCCGCAGGAAAAATCAGCTTTTCTCATACCCACCATTAGGCCGCCTTTAAAAGAAATCAAAACGATTAAAAGCGCGCCCAAGAGGATGATTAATATATTTAAATTGTTTGCGAAAATAGATTTTTTTTTGTCCATATCATTTGTCATTCCTGCCCCGTAATAAATACGGGATAAACTCCGGCAGGAATCTATATAATCTATATATTAGTTCGAGGCAAAATTAATTTTAAATCCCTGATTAAAAATTTTAGCGCTTCCAAAAAAATTAAAGTAATTCCTACAAAGAGTATAAGGCTCATTATGGGGAGGGTTTCCAAAAGCGACAAGCTGTAATTTTGCCAATTAGTGATGACTATTTGAAAGTCGGAAAACAAAAGCGAGAAAAATTGCGTAAAACCGGACTGCGTTAATCCGGAATGTAGCATTTTGGCCGACGAAATAAAAGCCAAAACAGAGCCTAGGGTGATCATGCTAAAAACAAATACGCGGCGTTTAATGTTTTGCAGCCGCTTGGCTTGATAAATTCGGTTCATCACCTTACCCAGCAAACCAGCTGGCGGTTCCGGCGGAGTCAGATGAGTAAAAAGTTGTTCGTAGTCTGGGCGCATGTGATTGTTTTTGTTCTCCTACTAACTAATACGAAAAAAGGATGCATTTTGGTGCATCCTAAGTAAAAACCGCCATGGATTGGTGTTCTTGCTTATTTTTCGCCGATAATTTTTTTTAGTGCAATCAGCGCTCGCAAATGACGATTTTTTACTGTGTTTAGCGGCTCGCCCAAAGATTCGGCAATTTCTCGAAAAGTAAAATGGTCGTTATAACGTAAAAAAAGGGTCATTTTCTGTTTGACCGGCAATTGGTCCATGGCCTCGTTTAAGACAAGCGCTAAATCAGCCCGTGCCAAAAGCTCGCTCGGCAAAGGCGCCGGATCAGGGATGTTTTCAAGGAACGGATTGTCGCCGTTTTCAGTCTCAAAATCAGAAAAGGGGATGAGCTTTTTCTTCCTTTGCCAATCAATGGCCGCGTTTTTGGCGATGCTAAACAGCCAGGTTTTGAAAGGTTTGTTAGTGTCAAATTTTTTCAAATTGCGCCACACCCGCACGAACACTTCTTGAGTAACGTCCTCCACATCTGTCGCATTGCCGAGATATCGATAAACAAAACTGTAGATAGGTTGAAGATAGCTTCTAATCAATAATTCGAGCGATTTCTCATCGCCTTTTAGATATTTTTTGATTAATTGGGCGTCACTCGACACATCTGTCGTTACAGTAGACATAGAGACATAATATCAATAAACCTCCCGCTATCAATCGTATTCATTATATAATACGCTTATTTTTTAACTGTTGTTTCAAAAGAAAGGCGGGCAAAAAGGTAAGAAATTGTAGATTCAGCGCCCTGGTTTAGGTTAATAAATTTCTCCCCAATCCCATCATAACAGCCTCCAGTAGTCTGATCATAGACTACTTGCCCAAGAACATTGTCCCCCAGAAACCAGTTAAACGCAATGTTCGCAAATTCTCCGTAATGCTTTTTTTTTGTCACTTGAAACATTAGATTGAGAGCTTCTACGGTGGCGGTGGCGTCTTCCGGTTGCTGGTCAAAATACTGTCTGACCCCTGTCTTGGGAAACCAGCCACTTTGCCCGATAGGAATATACATATTGTTTTTAAAGGTATGCTTAATTAAGAAGTTGAGGGTTATTTCCGACACTTTAAGATATTTTTTTTCGCCGGTTATTTTGTACCCGAGGAGGAGCGCTTCCGGCAGAATAGCATTTGAATATGTTAAATAATGCTCAAACCATTCCCAGTCCGAAGAGTGGCTGTTTTCGTACAATGTGATCAACTGTTCACAACAGTTCCTTAATACAGCGAGATTCTTGGGTTCTTTGTTTACTTCGCCGAAGTTGCTACGAAGGCGAGGCCGTTTTGAAAGCAGGCAATAAAGAGCCTTGATGTAAAAAGCGATTGCCCGCGGCGAGGAGAAAGTAATATTGTTCTGGAAACTTTGTTCAAAAAGAGCATGAGCTTGTTTTCTAAAGTGTTTAGGTAGTTGTTTGGTAGTAGAAACTAAGGCGAGAGCATAGAGCGCCCGGGCGCTGGGATCTTCGGAACTTTCCTGGACATTTTTTTGCTTATCTATATCGCGGTTCGAATTTACATAATTGTCAAAATAACCGTCAGGTTTAGCGACATGATTTATAAAATTAAAATATATCGAGGCGAGTTTTAGCGCGGTGCGGGTCCTAAATTTTTTGTAATAAAGCGCGACCGCAATTAAAGCACGGGCATTATCATCTAAAGTATATCCGGAAGATATATCTGGTTCGGTCAGCTTGGCAAACTGAATAATGCCAAAATCATCAGTTAATTTAGCCAAATGTTCAAGTTTTATCGGTGGAAGTTTTCTTTGTCCCAGAGTCAGCTCCGGCGCGAATCGTGAGAAATATTTTACGTAGGAATTGGCAACATTTTCCCATGTCATATGCCTGGTGCGGAAATAAGCGTTTTTGCCCATTTGCAAGCACAATTCATTATTACTTACTAATTTTATGATCGCATCCGTATAAGCCTGTGGGTTTTTTATATCCACCAATAAGCCGACCTCATTGGTAATGTCTTGTTTGGCGTGAGCAAAGGCGGTGGATATAACCGGCCGGCCGCTACCAAGGGCGCAAGATAAAGTGCCGGAGACAGCTTGGTCAGGATTTATGGAAGTGGAAAGATAAACGTCAGTCGCCTCTAAAAATCGGCGGAGTTTTTTTACGTCAGAATAGGTATTATAAAAACGAACGTGATTGGTTAAACCAAGCTGGCGTACTTTTTTAATCAGAAAATTACGGTAGATTTCGCCTTCCTGTTCCAGAACAGCCGGATGAGTGATGCCGGCGATAAAAAATCGAACATTAGGGAATTTTTCTACCACCAAGGGCAGTGCCTCGATTACATATTCAATCCCTTTGCCAGGGCTAAGAAATCCAAAGGTCGAGAGAATTATGTTGCGAGATATGCCGCGGGCAGACTTGGCGCGCGCGCTGGTTCTATAAGGAACATGATGGATTCCATGTGGAATAACTTGAATTCGGTCAGGATCTAACCCATAATCCCGCTGGAGAATTTTTTTGGAAAATTCGGTCATGACGATTATTCCTTTCGAATATTTCATTATTTTTTGAACAATGTCGCGCATTTTTTCGACTGGAGCAGGAAGAACAGTGTGCATGGTAGTAACAACCGGTTTGCGAAGTTTTTCCAAAAAAAGCAGTAAATGTGATCCATATTCCCCGCCAAAGAGACCGAATTCATGTTGAATGTTGATTAGATGTACCTTTTTGAGCCGATTAAGTTTGTTGGCGGCGTTAACATAGTCTTCTTCGCGCGGCTGGCTTATCTGGAGAATTACTTTATTAGAATAGGGGAGATGGCTTACTTCCGTACGATTCAGCGCGACAATTTTTGATTTAACCGACTGTCCAAACATTTTATCAACAGCATTGCTAAGATCAGCGGTAAAGGTAGCGAGACCGCATCGTCTTGGCGGAAAGGTGGAGAGACAAACGATCCAACCTGCCTTGTTAGAAGTTTTTTTATTTGCTTTTGTTTGTTGAGTCATAGGGAGCTTTTTTGAGTTCTGCCAACAGTTCGTCGAGATCAACCGATTTGGCGGCGATTAGCTTGTCGGCGGCTCCATAATAAATGTAAAGTCTTTTATCTTGCACCACTGCTCCGGTAGGAAAGACAACGTTATTAACGACGCCTTTTTTTTCCCAATCAGCTTCCGGGGAAAACAGGGGCTCGGTTAATCGCCCTAAAACTTTCAGGGGATTTTTTAGATCAAGCAGGGCCGCGGTGGCATGATAGATTTTTCCGCGAGGGGAATTTTCCACCCCGTGATAGATAAAAAGCCAGCCGTCTTTTGTTTCTATAGGCGGACAACCGCCGCCGATGTTATGGCTTTCAAACCAAAAGAGGGGATCAAGCACGATAAAATCATCTAAATTTTTTAAATGATCGCGCCAGTGATCTTCGGTAAATTCGGAGAAACTGTCAAAGTAAACAATTTGAATTCCCGGCAGAACGCGGTGGATAAGAGCGAATTTATTATTGAATTTTTGGGGAAAGAGAGAGGCGTCTTTTTCGAACAGCAAAATATCTTCTCCGGCGCTTTCCTTGTAGATCGTTTCGAACGTCGTATATTTATCTATGACTTTTGACTCGCGAAAATTGTCGCCTGCTTCTTGGTAAGAAATTTTCGGCGAGATCAGGCCCTGTTTGGCGAAGTGTGTAAGATCTTTACTTGTGGCGTAGGCAATCAGAGCGTTTTTGCCGTCATAGGCAGTGTAGAAAAGATAGTACGTTCCCTCTAATAGAGTGATTCTGGGATCTTCGACGCCCCTTTTTTCGTAATCATATTCCGGGCATAGAATCGGCTTGGTAAGTCTTTTGACAACTTTATCATTTTGGAGCTGGCAGTAGCCGATGGAAGAAACGTTATTCTGGCTAACTGCCCGATAGAACATATGAGTGATGCCATCTATCTGGATGCAGGCCGGGTTTAAAACGCCCTTATTTTCGAATTCCAGCTCTGTTTTTTCAATTATTATTCCTTCGTTTTTAACTGCGATCATGGGTTTGGATTTTTTAAATTAGTGAAACTTTTTTACCTCACCTAATACCCCGCCTTTTGGGGCGGGGGAGTGCGTTACTTTTGGCTGGCGTTTTAAAGTTGGACAGGCTTCTTTATTTTACGACCACATAATGCAAATACTCGACCGTTTTTTTTGCTTTATAATTGCGGTTTTCCGACGTGTCCGCTTTAAAACGATTATACTCTTTTGTAAAATGACCATACTTGCCCCTTAGGCTCATTATTTCCTTGATATCGTCCAAGGACATTAAGCCCTCATTGTTGTAGCTTAAAAAGATATATTTTACTTTTGCTTTTAAAATTAAATTTGTGAAAGCTTTTTTTACTTTTGTTCTTGAACAATAAAGAGATTTTTGCTTTTCATACTCTCGTAACCCCGTTTTACCGTGGATTTTCGGATTGTCATACTTAGCCACTGTTTCTAATAAATGATAATTTGTTGCATATTGGCGGTGATTATATGGTGGGTCAAGATACAGAATATCGCCAGCGACCTTGCTTGCAAGTTCGTTGATATCCTCGTTGAATACTTGGTGCTTTTGGTCGTTTATTATCAGCTCTGCCGGTTTTAACACTAAGGGTGTTTGTGCCGTTTTTTTTAATTGTTTCAAAAATGCACCGTAGACCGAGGCGGTGTTTGCTCGCTTATCAATCGTTTCAATAAGCGTAGCCAAGAGAAAATAATACTCATTATTAGTAATCAACTTTTCTTTTTTCCACTTTTCAATTTCCGTTCTTATCGCATCGCACCTTTTTCCATTTTCATCTGAAAAATATTGTCGTTGAAATTCCTTATTTTGCGTTCCACCCAAACAATAATTTTTGAATATAAACCCCTTTATTCCTTTAAGATTTGAAAGGTAATCACAAATAAAGTTTTTCCTCTCGGCAATTTCAATATTTTTCAGTTTTGGTAAAATTTTTATTAATTGCTGAAAATTTAGATGTTCGTGGTTTTCAATGTACTGTTTATTGAGAACGAAACTATAATACTGAATATCGTTGGCAATAACCGTATATCCTTTCTTTTTGAAATAAGAGCCGACAATACCGGTTCCAGCAAATAAATCGCAAAAAACATGACAGTTTTTATCAATCACTTTACTTATTGATTCATCTAAAAATTCTAATAATGATAATTTACTGCCGATATAGTTCATAACTAATAATTTATTTTCTCAAAAAATAAATCAGCATTTTCTAAATGGTATTCAATATACTTCAGGCTATTACACCTTCGGGAATTTCTGGCATTAAAATCGTTGAAAGTATCAACAATCTTTTGATACCTTTCTGTAGTTTTATCATCTATTTTTTTGGAAACCAAATAGGGCTGTATGTCACTTTGCCTATTCGGGGTGTAATACTGCTCTATCCAGTCAATATATCTTTGTATCTGCTTTGTATTGCTTATGTCCGCCTCTACCGACTTCAATTCTATCGGCAACAAAACTCGTTGACCATTTTGGATGGTTGAGACCATAACATCAATTCGTTGCATACCAACCCCACAAGACACTTCATTGCCAAGCCATTCAAATTCTAGATTTTCATCCAAAATGCAATTGTCTAAAGACTGATTTATTCCTTTTCCGATATTTCGTACAATGTATGCTTGTAGGTGCGTCTCGAAAGATGTATTTGCACGATATTTAGTAACTAATCTCGGGAGTAAATTTATATTTTCCTTTCTGCCGGTATAGGTTTTCACATTGTCGTTAGTCAAAACAATTTTTTGTCCATTTTGGTCAAATGATAATTTATGGCCGCCGATGTTTAATTCTTGTCTGTTGTTCCTATCCCTTATCAATTGGCATAATCTTTCCGCTTCATAAATAGTTATCATAGTATTTCCTCTATTGCCTTTCAGCTTTCGATAAATTAAACTCCAAAGCATTTGATTCGGAGATTGCATATTTTTTATCTCATCTAATGCTTCCCACTCGGTTACGCCATCCGCATAAACCTTACTTGGTTCAATAAGTGTTCTGAAAGTTAAGGATTTCTCTAGTTCATTTGTCAAGTACTGTCCGTTGTCGTTGTTGTCTAAAAAAGACCAATCATTTTTGGCTTTGAAAATTCCAAAAAATTTTCCCTCAAATATTTTTTTTGAAAATTCTTGTTGTAGATAGAAAATAACCTGATCGCCACTTCGCACTCTACTACCATCAGCTATCATCCCAACTAACATATTTTCTTTTGTGTGGTGTAGAATTGTATTTGAGGAATTATTAAAATCGATATGATTATTTTGTGCTCCAGTGCCGGCAAAAAGATATTCCAAATGTAGTTTGAAAGTGGTTGCACCAACAATGAATACGTGTGTTGTCATAATTTAGTTTTTAAAAATTAAAATATATTCGTGTTTAAAAATATAGTAATCGCTTGATAATGCTCTGTATTTCCAAATAGCTTCCTTGTTTTGTTTAGCTCGATTACCCTCCATATTCTTAATTATAATACTTTTTAGAGTAAGCCCCAATTTTTGTGCTTCATTCAAACAATAAAATCCCAATGGGATCCATTTCCCTTGTGTATATTTGTCGCCTATGACTATCGTCAAATATCTATTCTTCTCTAGCAAATCAAGCGTATTGCTGATTACAAGCGAAAATCCATTGAGAAAATCCCGCAAAGATTTTGTGTTAGACAAATCCTTTTCGTGATTACTGAATTTGATAATGTTTGCATATGGTGGGTGTAAAATTGCCAGTTGTATATTTTTCTTTTTTTTGCGGTTTAGAATTTCGGTGATATTCGAAAAAGTATTTTTATCTGTACTATCACCCGCAACAAGTTCTGCAAAATAATTTTTATTATCTACGTTACTTTTAATGTGCTTTATCAGTTCTGGCTGAATATCAACTCCGATAAAATGCCTGCTCAAACTCTCCGCCTCATAGGCCGTTGTCCCACTACCTACAAATGGATCAAAAACAACATCATTTCTTTTTGTATATCTCAAAATTAATTGTCGTGGAATTTGTGGAATAAAATTACCATGATAAAAACCATCATGCTTTCCAGATTTATCGCGTTCCGGAATAATCCAAAGACTATCGGTCCAAATTTCTGATTCTTTCCAATTATTTAGATTTAGATCATTAAAAATTGGTATATTTTTTTTAGCTCCAGCAATTCTGTCGGGCTGGTTTATTCTTGGTTATTATTTTTTAGGAAAAGCGAAGTAAATCTGCTCTCTTTATTTTCCGTCAGGAGCGGTCATTTTCAAGTGTACGATTTTTTCGTACACTTGGCTTCCTTCATTTTTCAATTTCCAGTCTTGCTTTTTTAGCTGCAAACCCGCCTCCAGGAGATTCTAATTTCAGTTGTCCTCCTTTTTGGGACAACTTGTTTTTTTCAACACAGTCAAAATTTAAGTCGGGGTACCGAGAGTCGAACTCGGAACCTCACGCACCCGAAGCGTGCGCCATACCATTAGGCCATACCCCGACTCAAACTTTGACAAAATAATTTTCAATTTTTACCACACCACCGCATTCCCCCTAAACACCGGCCCGTCGGTGCAAACAGTATGATATTTGTCGTCAGCCAGTTTGACTGCACAGCCTAAGCAAATCCCTGTTCCGCAAGCCATTCGTTCTTCCAAAGAAACTTGGCTGGGTAAGTTCAAATTTTGAGCAACCGCGACTGCCGCTTTCATCATCGGCAAGGGCCCGCAAGCGATTACCTGTTGGATTTGATACTCGCTAATTTTTTTCTGCAAAAGTTCCGTTATCAAACCTTTGTACCCAAAACTTCCGTCATCAGTGGCGCAGTCCACGCGCTTGCAATATCGCGCCAGTTCCAGGTGTCCGCATAACAAGTCGTTGCGGCGCGCGCCGAGAAAGCCGAACAAATTAACATTTTCCGCCCATTTTTTAGCCAGAAACAGAATTGGGCCGATGCCAGTGCCGCCGGCGACAATGGCGACTCGTTTAACGTCCGGTTCCAGCCAAAAACCATTGCCCAGTGGCCCGGTAATATATATCATAGCACCTTTTTTACTCTCGGCAAGGATTTGGGTGCCGCGGCCGACAACTTTAAAAATTAATTCCAGCCGGCCTTTTTTGGGGTTGGCGAAAGAAATGCCTAAAGGACGGGGTAAAAGGGGATTTAAGCTGTGATCAACTTTAAGCTGAACAAACTGGCCGGGGATTGCCGTCTCGGCGATTTTCGGCGCCTCAAGCGTTAATTTAAAATTATCCGTGGCGATTTTTCGAATACTTAAAATTTTAGCGGATTCTAAGTGCTTAGCCATAAATATATGGTTATCATAGCGGATTTTACTTGGGCGGGCAAGATGTGGTATATTGGAAATGTCAAAATATGTCATCACTTCTTATTAAAAACGCCACATTAGCCAGCGGCCAAATCGTCAACATCTTTATCAAAGACGGGTTGATTTATGATATCGGTAACAAGTCGCCGTTGTGTGATCAAAAAATCGATGCCCAAGGGCAATCAATAATTCCTGGGGTGATTGATCCACACGTTCATTTTCGCGTGCCAGGGGCTGAATATAAAGAAGATTGGCAAACCGGCTCAAAAGCGGCGGTGGCTGGCGGTGTCACCACTGTTCTGGATATGCCAAATAACCAGCCAGCCATCACAACTCAAAAAACCTTAGATCAAAAACGTCGTTTAATCAAAAATCAAAGTTACGTTAATTATGGTTTGTATCTTGGCGCGACTGCGTCAAATTTAAATGAACTCAAAACGGTTTCAGGCATCGCTGGAGTTAAAGTTTATTTAGGCAGTACGACCGGTGATTTGTTGGTCACAGATTACCAAATAGTTGAGGAAATTTTAGCTGAGACAAATCAAATAATCGCTTTTCATAGCGAGGACGAAGAGTGCATCAAGCAATTTTCAATTTTCCCACCAAGAAGGCGGGCAGGCAATTTTCAATTTTCAAACATAGCGAAGCGGCACAATCAACTACGTCCAGAAGAGTGTGCGGAAAAATCAACCGGCAAAATCATTGAGTTAGTAAAAAAAACCAAAAAGCGCGCTTATATTTGCCATGTTTCCGGTCAAAAAGAAATCGAGCTGATTAGGCAAGCCAAAGATCAAAAGTTACCGATATACGCGGAAGCTTCGCCGCATTATTTATTTTTAAATACGCAGTCAGCCATTGATTTAGGCAATTTCGCCAAAGTTAATCCGCCGATTCGTTCGGAAGTGTCCCAGCAAGCTCTCCAGCTGAGTCTTTCAAGCGGCTTAATTGATACCATTGGCTCTGATCACGCGCCGCATACCAGGGAAGAAAAAGAGGTTGATTACGCCCAAGCGCCGGCTGGCGTCCCAGGGGTTGAGACATCATTGTCCTTGATGCTAAATCTGGTCAATCAGGGGGCGATTACTTTGGCCAGACTGGTCGAGTTGATGTGTTCCACACCGGCGGATATTTTTAAAATAAGCAAGCGCGGAAAAATTGAACCCGGTTATTTTGCGGATTTGGTTTTAGTTGATCTTAAGTTGACTTATGAGGTTAAAAACAGTAAACTGTATAGTAAATGCGGGTGGTCGCCGTTTTCCGGCAGGCATTTAAAAGGCGTTCCGATGGCGGTGATTGTCGGTGGCCGATTAGTTTATCAAAAAGGGAAAATATTTGGGCCGCCCGGCGGATGCGAGGTTTTTTGATCTAAATTTTTCAAGTAAAATTTGCGGAAGCAGGGGACTGGCAACCGTGGCTTTTGTAAATTAATTTTTTTATGATGAAAAAAATTTTAATCGTCGAGGACGAGCAAAGCCTGTTAAAATTGCTGGAGTTGAATTTTAAGAGTAGCGGTTACGAGGTATTTAAAGCGATCAACGGTGAAGAAGCCTTTGCCGTGGCGATGCGCGAGCAACCCAATTTAATCCTCTTGGATATTCTTCTCCCCGGCGAAAGCGGGATTAACGTTTTGGAGCGTCTAAAGAAAAACGAGAAGACAAAAGCCATTCCGGTCGTAATGCTTACCAATTTTAACGAGCCGGAAAGGATCGAACAGGCGAGAAAGAAAGGGGCGGTTGATTATTTAGTTAAAAGCAGTAATGATCCATCAACGGTTCTGGAAAAAGTTAAGAAATATTTGGAAGAAGAATAATTATGAAGGACAATTGGTATGTGGTTTTACTATGGCTTTCCGGTGCGATCAGTTGGTTGCTTTTTGGCGCAGTGGTAATTTTTATCGGACCGGACGAATTGGGCATTTGGAGCAGATTTTTATTTTTGGTTACCAGCACCTTGGCAAATTTTACTTTTTGGCTTATAATCCTTTATTATTTACGCGTTAAACTGCTCCGCTTCCAACCGGTTTTTCGACAATTTCATATCATTTTTCGGGAAAGTATTTTGCTGGCCGGGTTATTTGCGGCAAGTTTATGGCTTTCACATTATGGTCGAATGAGTTTTTTTTATTTTTTGCTGATGTTTTTAATTATAGCGGGGATTGATCTGTTTTTTATTCTTTCTTATGACCAGCGACGTTATAAAAAAATTAAATAAAATTTACGCTGAAGCACTGGAAGAGGTGGGTAAAGGCAAGTTGTATGCGCAGCGTAGAGTAGAATTGGAAATCAAATACCTTGGCCGAAAGGGTAAACTTAATGATGTCTTCAAAGAGATGGCGGTTTTAAGTGATAGCGCCAGAAAAGAAGTAGGCGTTTTGGCCAATAAATTAAAAAGTGATTTAAAATTGCAGTTGGGGCAGGCGCAGTTGCAGAACAAAAAAAGTGCCACGACTATAACTTTTGACGAGACAATCCCCGGCGCTCGGCCAAAGATCGGCAGTTTGCATCCGATAACGCAATTTTTGGAACGGATCATGGCTGTTTTTAGCACGCTCGGTTTTGAAATCGTCGAAGATCGCGAGGTGGAAACGACTGTTTATAACTTTGATAAATTAAATATTGCCTTCGACCACCCGGCCCGCGATATGTGGGATACGTTTTATATAAAAATAAAAAATAAAAAAGAAAAAATAAAAAATAAGGAAGAATCATCTCTGGTTTTGCGGACGCATACTTCGCCGGTGCAAATTAGGGCGATGGAAAAACGCCGGCCGCCGGTTCGCTTGGTGGTGCCCGGGCGCGTTTACCGCCACGAAGCCACAGACGCTTCCCACGAGACTAATTTTTATCAATTAGAAGGACTGGTAATTGACCGCAATATCTCGGTTGCGAACATGATATATGTTTTACACACGGTGTTGAAGCAATTATTTGGAGATAAAGTCAAGATTCGCATTCGACCAAGTTTTTTCCCTTTTGTTGAGCCAGGCCATGAGGTGGATATGAGTTGTATTATTTGTGAACAAAAAGGTTGTTCGGTTTGTAGCGGCACTGGTTGGCTGGAAATGCTGGGCGCTGGCATGGTTCACCCGGTAGTTTTAAAGAATATGAAAGTCGATCCTGATAAATATTCTGGCTTTGCTTTTGGCATGGGCGTTGATCGGCTAATAATGCTATATCACGGGATTAACGACATTCGATTGTCGTATTCCGGTGATTTGCGTTTTCTCAAACAGTTTTAAATCAATTTTGTTATTTTATGAAGCTTTCATTAAATTGGTTAAAAGATTACATTAATTTAAACATTTCGCCCTCAGAGTTGGCGGAGAAATTAACGTTGTCTGGGACAGCTGTTGAGAGCATTGAGCAATGCGGCAATCCTTATCAGCAAGTTATAGTCGGGGAAATTGTTGAAATAAAGCCGCATCCCAAAGCGGATCGTTTAAAGCTGGTGGAAGTAAATGACGGCGCGCGTGAACGGACGATTGTCTGCGGTGCTTCTAACATCATGGCCGGACAAAAAGTTCCGCTCGCATTGCCGGGAGCCGAGTTGCCAAGTGGGGTAATTATTAAAACCGCGGAAATTAGGGGGCAGGTATCAGAGGGAATGCTATGTAGTAAAAAAGAGCTTGGTCTAGGCGAAGACCACACTGGCATATATATTTTACCAAATAAGGCACGGGTTGGTTGTCCTTTGGCCGAAGTCCTTGGAGTCGGCGAGCTGGATACAGTTTTTGATTTAGATTTAACGCCTAATCGAGGCGACTGTTTTAGTGTTCGCGGAATTGCCCGTGAAGTAGCCGCCATCACTAATACTAAAATTAGAAAGAAATTGGATAAACTCCAACTTAAGGCTAAAAAAAATTCACTTAAGGGTTTATTGAAAATTAAGGTGGAAGATCAAAAATTGTGCCCTAAATATTGCGCTCTAATTATTCGAAACGTTAAAATTAGCGAATCGCCTGACTGGCTAAAACGCCGTCTGGAAGCGGTTGGAATTAGGCCAATTAACAATATCGTCGACATCACCAATTATGTAATGATGGATTTGGGCCAGCCTTTGCACGCATTTGATTTGTCAAAAATTAAAAAAAATAAACAGGTTTCTGCAACAATTGGCGTGCGCCCTGCTATAACAGGAGAAAGTATTATCACTTTAGACGGTCAAAATAGAAAGTTAGAGCCAGGAATGGTCGTTATTACTGACGGAGTAGAGCCGATCGCCGTTGCCGGTGTAATGGGCGGCGCATCCACCGAAGTCGGGCCTGATACCAAGACAATTGTTTTGGAAGCGGCTATCTTTGAACCTTCTGCCATCCGCCTTAGCTACCGAAATTTAGGATTACGAACCGAAGCGGCCATCCGGTTTGAAAAGGGGATTGACTGGTCTTTGCCGGAACAAGCTCTGGCCATGGCCGGGCAGTTGCTGAGTGAGCTTAAAGCAGGCACTGTGAGTTCGCCGATTATCGTGCAAGCTACCCCCGAGAAAGCGCCTTCAGCAATAAAAGTCAGAGTTGATTATCTTAATCGGCTATTGGGAACAGATTTTAGCCGTGAGCAAATTAGCCGCTCTTTGGCACGTTTAGACATCAAAAGCAGTCCGGCCAAGAGCGATAAAGGCTCAGTTCTTGATGTCGTACCCCCTTCTTGGCGGAAAGATTTAACAATTGCCGCTGATATTGCCGAAGAAATCGGGCGATTGCATGATTACAATAAAATTATTCCGCTTCCAATTTGCGCTGAAGTTTGCCAACCGGCGGCTAATCAACCGTATCAACAGAAATATGAGGCAAAACAGATTCTTAAATTTATCGGTTACAGCGAGATTTACACTTATTCTTTTTACGGAGAAGACGAAGCTTCTTTTCTGCCGGACGTTGGACATTTGGAGGTCTTAAATCCAATCAGTCCAGCGCAGAAATATTTGCGCTATTCTTTGTTGCCTTTGATATTGCGAAAAGCTTCAAAAAATTTGCGGCAATTGGAAAGCATCAAAATTTTTGAATTAGGCACGATTTTTAAAGATGCGCGCGACGCTATCTTGCCTCGGGAAGAGACTTATCTTGCCGGGGCGGTTGCCGATAAAACAAAAGACATAAAAACTTTATTTCGAAGGCTTAAGGGTGATTTAGAAATATTATTTGATGAGTTTGGCGTTAAACAAATTAGCTACGAAAAAACTGATAATTACGTTGATTTAATGATCGGCAATAATTGGTTAGGCCAGATCAAAATTCTCGGAGAAAGAGAAAAGGTCATTTTTAAAATTAAACAAGACATGCTGTTATTTAATTTAAATTTTGGGATAATAAGCAGTTTAATTGATGAACAAAAAAAATATACAGTCTTGCCGGCTTATCCGAGCGTTACCAGAGATCTGAGTTTTTTGGTTCCAGAAGACCTTAAATATAAAGATTTAATAAAAAGCATTTTAACCGGGGCAACTAGCATTTCCCATGTCGATTTAGTGGATGAATATTATTTGCCGGACCGCAGTCGCAGTTTAACTTTAAGGTTTATTTATCAAAGCCAGAGTCAAACTTTGCAAGGAGAAGAAGTCGACAAAATTGAGAAATCGATTATTGCTAACTTAGTGAATAAATGGGGTGTTAAAATGCGCAACGCATAACTTTCGATAAATTTTTATGGCGGAAGTAATTTCTGAAAGCAAGGCTCGATTAGAACGTCTTAAGAAAATTAAAGAACAGGGGATTAATCCTTACCCGGCTTCGACTTGTCGGACTCACCAGATCGCTGAGGCAGTGGCGAGTTTTGAACACTTGCTGGCGGCCGGGAACGAACTGGTTTTAGCTGGCCGGCTTTTAGCTTTACGGGATCATGGCGGTTCGACATTTGCTGATTTAAATGATGGCAGTGGGCGTATACAGCTGTATTTAAAAAAGGATGAGATTGCCGGGGGGTTAAATTATCAGGATTTTTTAGATTTGATTGATCTGGGTGATTTTGTCGAGGTCAAAGGTATTTTGTTTGTTACCAAAAAACAAGAGAAAACGCTTTTGGTAAAATCTTGGCGCTTGCTTTGTAAGGCTTTGCGGCCATTGCCTTCCCAGTGGTATGGTTTAAAGGACGCGGAAACCCGCTATCGGCATCGCTATTTAGATTTTTTGTTAAATCCGGAACTTAAAGAAGTATTTAACCGAAAGATGTTGTTCTGGAACAGTATGCGAAATTTTTTGATTGAACGCGGTTTTGTCGAGGTTTATACTCCGATATTGGAAAATACGACCGGCGGGGCAGACGCTCGGCCATTTGTTACTCATCACAATGCTTTAGGCGTTGATGTTTATTTGCGAATTTCGATGGGTGAATTATGGCAAAAGCGGCTGATGGTGGCTGGTTACCCGAAAACTTTTGAAATCGGCCGGCAATTTAGAAACGAGGGCATTGATGCAGATCATTTGCAGGACTATTTGCAAATGGAGTATTATTGGGCTTATGCTGATTATATTCAAGGCATGCAGTTGACTACAGATTTGATTCGCCAGGTCGCACTTGCAACATTCAAAACATTGGTTTTTAATATCAATGGACAAGAAGTTGATCTGGGACAAGACTGGCAAAAAATTGATTTTTACGCGGAGATTAAAAGGCAGACTGGTTTAGATCTTCGTACTGCCGCAACTGCGGAGATTCAAGCAAAATTACGGGAATTAAATCTTGATTTCGAAGACACTGCCGAGCCGAGCCGACTGTGGGATCAATTATGGAAATATTGCCGCCGGCAAATTGTCGGACCGGCTTATTTAATCAATATTCCTGTTTTGATTTCGCCGTTGGCTAAACGCAGTGAATCAGATCCCGACGTAACGCAAAGGTTTCAACTAATTTTGGCTGGCAGTGAATTGTGCAACGGTTACAGCGAGCTGAACGATTCCCTGGATCAGCGCGAGCGATTTTTGGAGCAAGCTAAATTGCGAGCCGCCGGCGATGAAGAAGCCCAGATGAATGACGAGGAATTTATCGAAGCTTTGGAGTATGGAATGCCGCCAGTTTGCGGGCTGGGTATCTCGGAGCGATTGTTTAGTTATTTGGAAGGCAAGTCAATCCGCGAATGCGTGATGTTTCCTTTGTTGCGTCCAGTGGGATCAAATATCGAACCACCGGCATTAATTAACCCCAAAGTAACGTCAAAAAGCGCTCCCGGTGATATCGGCGTAACCCGCGAGCAGGCGCTGGCGCTATTGCGTTCTAACATCAAGAGTGCTAGTTTAATAAAACATCATTTAGCGGCTGAGGCGCAAATGGCGGCGTTAGCCAGACATTTTTTAACTACCGAGAAACATCATCAGGAGTTTATCGATCCAGAGGCCTGGGCGATGGTCGGTCTTTTACATGACATTGATTGGGAGTTAACGGCAAAAAAACCCAAAGAACATAGCCTAGCTGCCGCTCAGATTTTGCAAGAAAATAACTTTCGGCCTGATCTTGTCCGAGCAATTCGGTTGCATAATCATCTGCATGGCGAAGAGCCCCAAACTTTGCTGGAAAAAGCACTTTTCTGCGCGGAAGAATTAACCGGTTTAGTGGCGGCGGCGGCGTTAGTTCAGCCTGATCGGAAATTAGCAACAGTAACCGTTGAGTCGGTGTTAAAAAAGTTTAAAGACGCATCTTTCGCGCGGGGCGTAAATCGGGAAATAATTTTAAGATGCCAAGCGTATTTAGAGTTGGATGTACGTCAATTAATCGATTTGACGATTAGGGCAATGCAATCGATTGCTGGCGTGTTGGGACTTTAATTTTTATCACAATACTTAATTACCAAAAATTCTGGTGCTACTTCTGACTTAATCAAGTTGGATAACGGCAGAGTTTATGGTCAAAAAAATGAAGAAGATTCTTACTCTCGCAGCTATCACTTTATTGTTAACTGCTTGTACCGCGACGGTACCAAAAACAGACGATGCTAATCCAACGTCAGAGCAAACTGGGGAAGTGGTGAATCCGGAAACTGCTGATACTTTACCAGTAGTGGAAGAAGCGCCAGTCGGCACAGGCGAAGAGGTAATCGAACCGGCCATTCCGACAGAAGAAACCAATTCTTTAGAAAGTCCAACCGGTGAAGTAACGCCGTAAAAGTTTATAAGGGTAAGAAATTAGCAACGTTTAATAAAGATTCTTAAAATGAAAAAATTAATTGTCTTATTTTTTTGTATTATGTTACTAACTGCTTGCGCCAAAACTTTGCCTGAGTCCAGTTCTTCGACTCCGCAAGATAACTTGGCCACCGGGGAACGGGCAGTGCCGGCAATTACACCTCCGAGCGCGGAAGTTTTGTTGCCGCCGACCCCCGAAGACGTTGCCGCCTTGCCAAAGCAAGTCAATGTGACTTTAGTTACCAATCAAGGCAATATCGAGATTCAATTGTTGCCGGAAAAGTCGCCCTTAGCTGTTGCAAATTTTTTAAAGCTTGCGAACAGTAGATTTTATGACGGAGTTAAGTTTCATCGGGTAATTCCGGATTTTATGATTCAAACCGGCGACCCGAATTCTAAAGATCGGGACCCGGCCAACGACGGCAGGGGGGGGCCAGGTTATCAATTTCCAGACGAAGTAACCGCTGATGACCAATTGGTTCGCGGTACGGTGGCGATGGCGAATGCAGGTCCAAATACTAATGGTAGCCAATTTTTTATCGTTACTGCCGAAAGCACACCTTTGTTAAACGGACAGTATACTATTTTTGGCAAAGTTACCTCTGGCCAAGATGTAGCGGAAAAAATTTCCCAAGTGGAGCGCAACGAACAAGACCGGCCAGCGCAGGATATCGTGATTTCGCAGATAGTGGTAAAATAAGTTAGTGAGTAATCAAAAACTAAACCCGATATACGGTATGTTTGGTATAGCCAAGTCGGTAATTATTATCATGGTAGTAGCAAGCCTGTCAGCTTGCTCCTTGCCTTTTTTGAAAAAGGCACCACCAGAAGCTTCTGGGGCAGAGTATTTCCCGCCAACCAAAGAAGAAGTCGCGGCTTTAGATCAATTCGAAGAAATTAGAGCGACTATTCGGGTAATGGATCTGGGAAGTATTACTGTCCAATTGATGCCAGAAAAAGCTCCAGTGGCCGTTGCCAATTTTATCAAGTTGGCAAAAGCGAACTTTTATAACGGGATAAAGTTTCACCGAGTTATTAAGGGTTTTATGATTCAGACAGGGGACCCTAATTCCAAAGACAGCGATTCAACGGACGATGGTTTAGGCGGTCCTGGGTATACGTTTCCCGCGGAAATTATTCCAGAAGAAAGCGTGGTTCGCGGCACTTTGGCGATGTCCAGCGACAGCGCATCAACAAATAACGGTAGCCAATTTTTTATTATTTTAACCGAAAGTGCGCCTTGGCTAGAAGGACGCTATACGGTCTTCGGCCGGGTGACGCAGGGATTTCAGGCGGCCGATAATGTCGCCATGGTGCCGACTGATGGGAGCGGCCGTCCGCTTTCGGACGTGGTGATTTCTTCGATCGTTATTGATGCGGTTGATGCGAATAAGTGGCAAGACAAGGTTGGGGAAGATCTCAAGAATTTGGAAAAAAATCCCGCGTCAAAAAATGCTACAGGCACTACAAACCAAACAACTCCCAAAAAGAATCCTCTATTTGATTTCGGCGGTATAAAATAAAAGAGGATAACAAAATTTATGCTAGACATTACTTTTATTCGCCAACATCCTGATTTGATCGCCAAGAATAATCAGATTCGCCATTGTCAAGTGCCAGTGGGCGATGTTATTAAATTAGATGACAAGCGGCGCCAGTTGATTCAAGATTTAGATGAGCGCCGCGCTTTGCGCAACCGCGAGTCGCAACATGGCGGCAAGGTCAGCGCGGAAAAAGTCACGGAATTGCAGGCAGTCAAAGCGGAGATCAAATCGATTGAAGGTGTTCTAAAAGAAGTGGAGCAGAAACTGGACGGATTATTAGTACAGTTGCCTAATTTGACTCACGAATCCGTACCGATTGGTGCTGGTGAAAGGGATAACGTGATCCATAAAAAATGGAGCCCCGACGACCCACAGAGCGGGGAAGTAAAGAATCTGCCGTTTAAAGCCAAATTACACGCCGAGCTCGGCAAAGAATTAGATTTGATTGACGAAGCCAGAGGAGCAAAAATTGCGGGCGCTCGTTTTTGGTATTTAAAGCGCGAGTTGGTTTATTTGGAATTTGCCATTATTCATTATGCTTTAGATTGTTTGCGGAAAGAGGGTTTTGTGCCGATGTTGCCGCCGATGGTTGTTCGTGAGCGAGCGATGTACGGCACCGGTTTTTTTCCGGCCGACGAAAACGAAATTTATCGTCTAAGTAATCCAGCCGAGATAAGCGCCAAGGGCAGTGAGGCGCCAGAAGTTCGTTCCTCTGGTGTGATTCCATCTTGGGATCAAGGCGACCAATACTTGATTGGCACGGCAGAAGTGCCTTTAGCCGCCTATCACAGCGATGAGGTAATTGACGTTAAAACACCGTTAAAATATTGCGGATTTTCTTCGTGTTTCCGGCGTGAAGCCGGAGCGTATGGCAAGGATCTAAAAGGAATTTTACGCGGTCATCAATTTGACAAAATAGAGATGTTTATTTATGCGCGCGAAGGCGAAGCATGGCAAATGCATGAGTATTTGCAGGCGGTTGCCGAGCGTTTTTGGCAATCGCTCGAGATTCCTTATCAAGTATTATTGATGTGTTCCGGCGATATTGGCGCGCCTAACGCCAAAAAATATGACACAGAAGGATGGTTGCCAGGAGAGCGCCAGTATCGCGAACTGGGTTCTTGCTCGAATGATACTGATTTTCAAGCGCGGCGTTTAAATATCAAATATGTGGATGAGGAAACAGGTGAGAAACGTTATGTTCATACGTTAAACAATACTTATTGCGCTTTAGGGAGAACTATCATTGCCATAATGGAAAATTATCAAACGAAAGAGGGGACTATCAAGATACCTAAAGTGTTAAAACCATATTTATTTGGGATTGAGGAGATTGGCCCACGTTAGACATCGTATCTCATCCAAACGCGAAAGTCCTTTGTCCATGGTTCACACAATGGCTTAAAAATGGCCATTTGTTTGAATTTTAAGTAGACATTTTAATATATTTGAAATGGCGCGACGCGATTATGCATCAAAAAAATCGCATATTTATAAATCGCCACGCCGCGTAATTCGACGCGATAAATTAAGAAGGGAAGTTGCAAAAAAACGCTGGCTGGTTTTGCTCAAATTAATTGTGCTAAGCGGATTTTTTATTTGTATTTTTTATTGGCTGTTTTTTTCGCCGCTATTCATGGTTAATAATCGAATTGAAGTTAGGAATAGCGTTGCTGGACAGGGAACGCATGAGGGGCTTAACAATGCGATTAGGGAGGCTTTGTCAGGACGGGTATGGAAGGTCGTTCCGCGTGGAAATTTTTTTTTCATTCAGCCAAACCAACTAGCCGTCACTTTGTCGGCGCGCACTGATTTACGGCCGTTAATTTATAATTTAGCGGTCGTTAAAATTTGGCCTAATAAATTGATTATAACCTATAAAAGTCGTGTCGCGGTTTGGCGGGTAGAGATGCAGGAGCGGCTACTTGGTGGCCTCAGCGAGCCAGCAGATATTAGCCGGCCGACTAAAAGTCAAGCGGAAAAGGCGTTTATATCAACTGGGCAAAGTTTTCTAATCGATGCTGAAGGGGTAATGGTTTTAGACGGTAGTTTATCAACAAATGATCAGAAACGCTCAATTAAAATAGTGCCGATTCATTTGGTTGGGGCTAATATTGACACTAAAGTAAAATGGCAACCTGGCATGACGGTACTGGATAGGGAGTTGGTGAGTAATTTGGCTAAGTTGTTAAATTTTTGGACCGTTGCCGATAAGCAGGGATTACTGGGCAGAATAGATTATTTCGAAGTTGACTCAAAAATCAAAGACACAGTGGTGGTCGTTGGCCAAGGGAGGCGGGTCTATTTTAACCTTGGCAATTCTTTACAAAGGCAGATTAATAATTTATCATTGACTTTAGAGCGAATCGGGACGCGAAAAAATTTGTTACAATACATAGATTTGCGTATTGATAGTCGTTCTTACGCGTGCTGTAATTTAGGCGTTTTTTAAATGTTTTGAAATCATACGTTAATCCTTACTTTTGAGTTTTTATAATTTCACACAATATTTGCGAAGTTATAAAGCACTCAAAGGGCAGGTATTTAGTTTATGCTTAATAAATTAATTATCACGATCGTCTTATTGATTCTCGGTTTTACTACAATTATATTAGTGGGAATGGGGGAGGAGTTTGCCGAAAAGTATTTACCGCTGGCGGTTGTAGGAATAGTTATTATCTACCTCTTCTCCAGCTGGTATTTAGGATACTTTATTGCTACCCAAAAACCGCCGTTGACACTTATCTATTTAGGTTTGGCCGGTATCATTATTAGTTTTTTCAGCGGTTTTTTTATGGGCAGTAAAAAATAATTTTGTCAAGGGTTTAGGTTTAGGGAGGGGGCGTGTCTTAACGTCGCTTTACATAGATAAATCGACGTATGAATAAAAAAGAGTTTAATTTCAGCGCTTTTTTTAATGCGTACTTTATCAAACAATCTTCAGCAAACGGTTAGGGAATCCATTACTAATTTTTTAGAATATTGTGAAATCGAAAAAGGCCTCTCGCCTAACACTGTTAAGAACTACCACCTCTATTTAAAAAATTTTACCGCCTGGCTGGCTGGCGTAAATTTAGCCAAATTAAAACCGCTGGATTTAACTAAACAACATATTTGGGATTATCGGCTTTATTTATCGCGTAAAAATAGCCATAAAACCAGCGTTAATTTAAACAAAGATACGCAATATCGTTATTTATCGGCATTACGGTCTTTATTTAAATATTTTGCTCATCAAGGCGTTCCTTGTTCACTGGCTTCTGATGATGTTGATTTACCTAAAACCTCTAAAGATGGCGCGACGATTAAGTTTTTAGCGGTCGATCAGTTACAAAAATTTTTAGCTATGCCGGCTCCGGTTAACTTGCCAGGTTTGCGAGATAAGGCTATTATCGAAGTTTTGTTTTCTACTGGAATGCGCGTCGGCGAATTAGTCGGCCTAAACCGTAAACAGTTTAATTTAGATTATTTAAAGAAACAAGGAATAAAACATTTAGAGCTTTCTGTCAAGGGCAAGGGCGGTCGGGTACGAAATATATATTTTTCCCAGCGGGCGCTTAACTGGCTCACAAAGTATTTAACGGCCCGCAATGATAACAGCGCGGCTTTATTTATAAGTTTAAGCCGTAATCAAGGCGATAAGCTGGCGCAGCGGCGTTTGTCTATTAGGTCGGTTGAAAGGTTAATCGAAAAATACCGGCTAATGTCCGGTATTCCGATAGAAATTACGCCGCATGTGTTGCGGCATAGCTACGCGACTTTTTTACTCGGTAAGGGCGCTGATTTACGCACAGTGCAAGAACTTTTGGGCCATGTTGATGTTTCTACAACTCAAGTCTACACGCACGTTACCAATCCCCAACTTCGCGAGGTGCATCGGAAGCTGATGAATCCTGAATAAATCGCGGCGGTATGTGGCGCGACTGCAAAATAAAAATGACCGCTGAAGACGGTCATTTTTGGGTCAAATTAACTTTAATTATTATGGCATTTATCCAAAAGAGGTTGTAAGTATGCTGGTTCTAAATTAATGGCGGCTCGGCGGTATGCAATCGGTGTGATCCAGTCTTTTTCGTCGTCTACGATAAATAAATGCGACCAATGATTTTTCAAGGCAATTTCATTTGCTTTTTTTTCCGCATCAGAAAATGCCGTTGGCCGACCGAGAAACGCACGATTATCAATGTTGATGGTGACGCCTGGTACGGTTGTTTGAATGTCATTTATCCTGTCATTTTCAAAATTTGTTTGCGCATTCACGCCTAATTCTTGATACATAATTTTCTCGGCTTCTGGTGAGAAGGGCTCGGCCGCGGAAATTTTCCACGGACTTTCTTTTTTGTAATTATCCGCTGTTCCTCCGCACGCGGGCCACCAGCCAGTGGCGGGATCCTGAAGATTTTTTTTATCGGAGTTTAAAAAGATTGGTATTTCTGTGCGGAGTTTGGGGTGCGGGACCCATCTTTTTGCATCAAAACTCGACCCGGCCGGATTTACATAATTCAACATATCAGGAATTTTCGGAACGCGTAGTTCTTGATCTTGGATAATTTCATTTAACTGATCGTAAATTTTTTTAAAATATTTGGTATACTCTTCACCTAAATGAGTTTGTAGGCGTTCTATAATTGCAATATCTTTATCTAATCCAGCTTCTCGCAGTTTCGTTTTAATTGAATACAGTTTTTCTAATAGCAGTTCTTGAGGCGATGATTCTTTTTTTTCCGGTGTTGCAGTTTCTACCGGAATTTCCTCCTGCGGAATTTTTCCCTGCTCTGTTGGTGATTTAGAATGCCTTTTAAAATTTTCGTCGACTGGATTTTGGTTTTCTCGCATAAAAAATGATCACACATACAAGCCAGTGGAGTTTACTAAAAGTTTAGCTCGTAGAGTGATTGATTTAGATAATTGTAAAAAGTCGCGGTTACGCATAAGATATAATTCAATTATCGAGCTTGATATGTGCCTCTTTGAGTTGCTTTTCCTCGACTTCCGACGGCGCGTTCATCATTAAATCTTCGGCTTTTTGCGATTTTGGAAAAGCCATCATTTCACGGATGTTTGGCTCGCCGGCGAGAATCATGGCAATCCGATCAATGCCAGGAGCAATACCGCCGTGCGGCGGGGCGCCGTATTGAAAAGCAGTCAACATGTGGACGAATTCTTGCTTTTTATTTTCGTCAAAACCGATTAAGCTAAAGATTTTTTCTTGCAAACGCGGATCATGAATTCTAATTGAGCCGCCGCCAACCTCTAAACCATTAATGACCAAGTCATATTGCCAGGATTTAACTTTGCCTGGGTCTGAGTCCAGTAGCGGCAAATCAGCCGGATTGGGCGCGGTAAACATATGGTGTGATGGCGCAAAGTGGCCATTTTCCGGTTCGCGTTCAAATAGTGGAAAATCAATGATCCAACAAATTGCCAGCTCATTAGGGTCAATTAACTTTAATTTTTTGCCTAATTCAAGCCGCAAAGCTCCAAGCGCGGCTTCCACAATTTTCCGTTCCCCGGCGCCAAAAAAGATTACATCTCCGGCGCTGGCCTCGGTAGTCGTCAAAATTGCCTTAAGTTCATCATCACTTAAGAATTTAATGATCGGTGAATTTAACAGTAATTTTGTTTGCGCAAGCAAAATAAGTTTTTTGCTGGCCGCATCGCTTGTCACGTCACCATTTTCGGCTGATTCTACTCGGATATAAGCTAAACCTTTGGCGCCATGTTCTTTGACTAAAACCGTTAATTTGTCAATTTCACCCCGTGATAATACTTTATCAGAGGCTTTGGCGTTAATTGTTCTAATTACACCGTTTTTTTCTTTCATCGCTTGACTAAACACTTGAAAATTTGAGTTTTGTAGTTTGGCCGATAATTCTTTAATTTCCAATCCAAAACGAATATCAGGCCGATCAACGCCATACTTGACCATTGCTTCTTCAAATGGTATTTTAATCCATGATTTTTCAAGTTCAATTTTTTTGTTCAACAAACCATCACTAATTAAGCGCTTAAATACTGACTTGAACAAATTTTCTGTAAGGCTGATAATATCATCTCTTTCCACGAAAGACATTTCCATGTCCAGTTGAGTAAATTCTGATTGGCGATCCCCTCTTTGATCCTCATCGCGAAAACAACGGGCGACTTGATAGTAGCGATCAACGCCAGCAAGCATCAGTAATTGCTTATATTGTTGAGGCGATTGGGGTAGCGCAAAAAATTTACCTGGATGTAGACGAGAAGGTACAATATAGTCGCGCGCTCCTTCGGGCGTGCTTTTTGTCAAAATTGGCGTTTCAATCTCTAAAAAATTTTCTTTATTTAGATATTCCCGAATATAATTAATCAGCTTGTGCCGTAAGGTGAGATTAGTAATCATGCGTTCGGTGCGCAGGTCCAAATAGCGGTATTTAAGTCGCAGTTCCTCGGTTACTGGGCTTCCACCAGAAGGCTCTCCAGTCGTAGCTGTTTTTTTAGGGCGCCATTCAACGATAAAAGGCGGAGTCTCGGAGTGGCTCAATATTTCTATCTTCTCTGCAATAATTTCGATTGAGCCGGTTTTCAAATTTGGGTTTACCATTTCCGGCGGGCGCGCTGTTACGGTTCCTTTAATTTTAACGACAAATTCCGGCCGGACGGTTTCGGCTATTTTCCAAGCAGGGTTTGCTTTTTCTGGATTAAAAGTGCACTGCGTCAGTCCGAAACGATCACGTAAGTCAATAAAAATTAAGCCACCGTGATCACGGGTGGAATTGACCCAACCAGCTAGCTCGACTACTTGATCGATATGTTTGGTGGTTAATTCGCCGCAGGTATGTGATCTAAACATGATAGAAGTGAAAAGTTAGATATGACATTAATAGTCTAGCAAAAAATGCTTATTTTAGCAACAAAACCCCATTTGCTAAATAGCGCTATCAGGGCAAATATTTTTAAAATCGCAAAATTGACAGACGTGCCGATTCGGGGTGGCCTTAAAATCGCGCTGTTTGATTTTTTGCGCGGCGACGATTAATTTATTTTTAACTTTTTCCATTTCATTCTCGGTACCGATAAAAGAGACACTCCCCTGTTGTAGGTGGTTCAGGTGATAAAAAGTCAATTTTTTTGGTGGCGGATTATGATGAGCTAAGGCAATTTGATAAAGCAAGAGTTGTATTTTATCAGCCAGAACCGGTTTGGGATTTAATTTTCCGGTTTTATAATCGATAATTTCAATCCCAGAAGCGTCAGGCAGTAAATCGATCCGATCGATCCGGCCCTTGAAGGCAAACTGGTCTAATTTAACGCGAAAATCTTCTTCCAGATAACGCGGTCGCGGCCAGTTAGCATGGTGCTGATTATAAAATTCTCGCAGAATTTTTTTTCCGGCCGCTAAGTAATCTTGTTTTTGCTGCGCTGTTTCAAACCAATCATCCTGCCAATTTTTAGCGTATATATTCATAATTTCCGCCAGCGTGATCAACTCCTGATCTTTCGGCGCGACTCCAGTTGCCCCAAATAAAGAGCTTTGGCTGGCATGGCAACGCATGTTAGTTAGTCGAAATATGGCTAACATCGTCTGGTGCATGGTGCGGCCAAAAGATAGCGTGGCTTTGCCTTTGTCCTGCGGAATTTTCAGAATGAATTGGTATTTATACTGTAAAGGGCATTTTTCATAAGCCGCGATCTGCGAATAGCTGAATTCCTTAGGTAAAGGGTAAATAAATGGCTGGACAGTCGTGTCAGTCTCCAAAGCGGGTCGCAGAAATCCGGCTAAACCGTCATCCTGCCTTAGTTGATCGCCGGACTTTAAAATTTGCGTTTCAAACAAGAATAGAGATGGCTTAGTTTGACGACGGCCGCCATAATCGAGCGCGCAGGTTAAAAACAGACCGCGTTTGGCCCGGGTCAGCCCGACATAAAACAAACGGCGCTCTTCTTCAAGGTGTTCATCGCCTTCCGGCAAAATCTCCTTTTCTTTTATTAAGTCAGTCGGCAATTCAATCGCGTCTCCGCGGTTAATTGTCGGAAAACGGAGATGGGCTAATCCCGGAATAAAAACATATTTGAATTCCAGTCCTTTAGCGCTGTGGATAGTCATAATTTTAAGCGCTTCCGGACCAATATCCTCGACATTATAATTTAAGGCGCCAGTATCGCCAGCTTCCCGCACTAAATTGATGTGCTCAATAAAACCTTTGAGCGAGCGGTCATCATATATTTGGCTGTATTCAACGCATTTTTTTAAAAATTGTTTTATAAGCTGGCACTGGGCGCGAGCCTTGGCCGGGGCGGTTTGTTCTAGCGCTAGGATGTGCTCGCGGTAGCGCGTATCGTGCAGAATTTTAACTAACATTTCAGTCGCGGCTAAGTTTTGACAGACTTTAGCATTGGCGACTAATTGGCTCATGATTTGTTCAATCTTTGTTACCGCGTCAACCGTCATCTCTGGTATGGCGCGAACGTTATCCAGAGACTCTTGAAAAGTCCATTTTTTACGGTTGTGCCAGTAATTCAATTTGAGCAGATCAGCTTCCGGCAAATCAAAACCCGGAATAGCTAAAACTCGGGCCAAAGAAATTGAATCGGCCGGATCTAAGAGCGCGCGGCAATAGGCAAGCAGATCATTAATCACCGGCTGCAAAAACAAGCCCTGGCTAGCGACAAATAAATATGACATTTTGGCCTGTTCCAGCGCGTTTTTAAACAGGTCAGCTTGGCGGTTAGCGCGAAGTAAGATGGCGAAATCATTTAAGTTAGTTTCCCTGTCCGACAACAAGCAAGACTGAATTTTGGCGATGATAAAGCTAACTTCGGCCAGTTCATCGCGACAGAGTTTGAATTCGATTTGGCCTGCCAAGCTGGCGGGCAGGCCGGCGTCGGGAGTGGCGGCGAATAGTTTTTTATCTATTTTTTCAGTTTTTAAGCCAACCGCCTGACTATAATATTTATCCGGATGATTCAGCTGAAATTCCAGACGATCCGGATTATTATGCTGGATAAAATTATACGCCAGATCAAGGATATTCTGGCTGGAGCGGTAATTCGCAGTCAGCACGATTTTTTTGGCCGCCGGAAAATCGCGCTTGAAGTTTAAAATATTGCTGACCGAAGCGCCGCGGAATTTAAAAATCGATTGATCATCGTCGCCAACCACAGTCAGATTGCTCTGGGGATTAGTAAGACATTTAATTAATTGATACTGCGCCAAATTAGTATCCTGAAATTCATCAATCAAAATATATTTGAACTGTTGCTGATAATTGGCCAAAATATTTGGTCGGTCAGCGAACAGTTTGTTGGTGTAATAAATCAGATCGCCAAAATCCAATAAATTATTATCAACGAGCAATTGTTGATACTGAAAATAAGCGCTGGCTGTTTCCATAATTTGTTTAGCTCCGAGCGTTGCCGGAGTGTCGCCAGCCATCGTATTATCCTGATTAGCAGTTAGATTTTCCGCGTAGCGTAAATATTCAGCCGGAGTAATACCTTCGTCTTTGAGGCGCGAGAATAATTTGATTAAAGCGTGAATAAATTTAGTCGGATTACCCAGCGGCCGGTAATAATCAAGATTAAATTTATGAAGATTTTTTCGAATGAGTAGCCAGCTGTCAGTGGTGGCGAGTAAACGGAAGTCCGGCGTCAGGCCGATATCCAAGGCGTGGAGCTCCAGAATCCGCTGGCCAAAGCTGTGAAAAGTGGAAATCCACAGGTCAAATAAGCCATAAGGCACAAGTTTATCCACTCGCTCCTCCATCTCAGTCGCGGCTTTGTCGGTAAACGTCAACGCCAAAATTTCAGTCGGTTTAGCCAAACTCTGTTCAATCAGCCAGGCGATTTTATGCGTAATGACCGTGGTTTTACCAGTGCCAGCGCCGGCGATGATTAACAATGGGCCATTAGTATAAGTAACAGCTTTATGTTGTTCTTGGTTGAGTGATTGGAGAAGAGATGTACTTGACATGGATTATTTTGTCAATCCTTGACATATTATTATTATGGTAAAATTTGACGGTCAAAAATAGTTACTGCCAATCGTGCCTGTTTTTTGCTAACTCTAGCTCAAAATGAGCCAATTGTTGTTCTGACGAAAGTGTCGGGCCATTAGTTGGGATTGTTGCGATATGATTCTCTAATCTCTTAGCCTATTTATGCGTGGGTTGAGAGATTGGAGAAGCTATCCTACCAGCTTTTTCGATGCACTAAAAATTTATGGTGGGGACTATAAGGAGGGCATTATAATGTTCGGACGAAGAAAGAAAGAAATGCAAAAATTTTTAAATGAGCATAATATGGAAATTGTGGAAGATCTGGAGCAGGGGTCTCCTGTGCCTGTTGGCAAAACTACACTCATTTCCCTTTTGGAAAGGGGTGAGGAATCGGTAAATGGCAAGGTTATGTTTGAATGGGCACGCCAAAAATGCGCTAATGCAGGAGGTATTAGGCAGGCATTTAGAGACAAGAAAGAAATCGCCCATATCTACAATGAGGATAACTATTCCGCGCATATTCTCTATGAGGATCGCGATTATATCCGGATTTATCCTGCGACGGTTTTACGCGAACGTGGCGACGAGTCTGACGACCGTTATTTTATAACTCTACACATGCCCGCATGCAAGTGGCAACTGAACATTAAGAGAATCGAACGCAACTGGTTCGACTTCCAATATCGTGCGGTCGGCCGCAAGTAATTGGGGTTGTAAGTCAAGTTCGCAGTCACGTAGTATTACTTGCATACTACGTGACTCTTTTTTTAGTCCAACTTCAAACTCCTGACCGCCCTTCCCCCCCGCCCTTTACAGCCGCAGTTAATTCTGCTAACATAAAGGGTAGTTAATAGGCATTGACCTAATTTATTTATTTTATGGCTCATAAAAAAGCAGGCGGTTCAACTCGATTAGGGCGTGATTCCAAACCACAATATTTGGGAGTAAAAATTTATGGTGGGGAGGCGATTAAAGCCGGTAATATAATTGTCAGACAACGTGGAACGAAATTTCATTCAAGCACAAATGTCGGAATCGGACGCGACGACACTTTATTTGCGACTAAAGATGGAGTTGTTTTATTTAAGACTAGGAAAGTCAAGTGCTTTACCGGAAGTTTAAAAAAGCGAACTTTTGTCAGTGTTGTTTAAAGAATCCGTCAAAAGGACCGGCATCTTAGTTATGTTTTCTTTTTAAATAGGCTTCTAGAATTAACATCGCCGCTAAATCGTGGCGGTGTTTTTTTGTTTGCGGCTTGATTGCGCGAATCGCTTCGGAAGTTAATAATTCGTCTTCGCAGTCGATAGGCAGATTAAGGCGCTGGGTCAGTTCCTGTTTAAACTGTATGAGTTGCTCGTTATTTTTAGTATTTTTTTTGTATAGAGATTCGCCTAAAACGATTTTTTCTACGCCTTCAGTGGAGACAATTTTTTCCAGGTTTCGCAACAATTGGCGATCATTAGTTAAAACAGAATGGGGAAAGGCGATTGTTTCATTCTGATTTGATACGGCTAAACCGATATTTTTTTGTCCAAAATCAATGGCTAATATTTTCACATCAGTTATTGCGTTAAAATTAAAGTACCTGTTTTGGTTACGGCCACGGTATGTTCAAAGTGCGCTGACCAGGATTTATCCTGCGTGGCCGCGGCATAACCGTCTCGGCCGCGTTTAACGCGCGCCGAACCGGCGGCGACCATCGGCTCAATTGCCAAGGTCATTCCGTCTTTTATTTTCGCGCCGCGATTTTTTGGCCGCGTCTCGTCTATAGGGAAGAAGTTCGGCACTGACGGATCTTCGTGCACTTGGCGGCCGACCCCATGGCCGACTAAAGAACGAATGACGGAAAAGTTTTGAGCCTCGACGTATTTTTGAATAGCCTCGCCAATGTCTCCAATGCAATTTCCCAATCGGCAACGGCTAATACCAATTCGCAACGCTTCGCGTGTTACGTTGATTAGTTTTTGAGCTTCTGGAGATATTTCGCCGCAACCCACGGTAATGGCGGCATCAACACAAAGTCCGCCGTACCATATGCCGCAGTCCAATCCGACCAGATCCCCTTTTTGGAAAATTTTGTTTTTTGCGGGCAATCCGTGCACCACTTCTTCGTTAACCGACACGCACAACGCTGCCGGATATTTTCCCAAAAAACCGGTTTGATAATTTAAAAAAGCGGCCTTGGCGCCGGTTTTTGTTATTTCTTGATGGGCCGCTAATTCTAAAGTTTCTGCCGATAATCCCGGCTTAACAAGCGAGCCCAATTTTTTTAAAATGATGGCTAATTTTTGACCCCCTTGTCGCATTATTTCTATCTCGGCCGGAGTTTTATAAATTATCATATTAAAGGTTATAAGAAGCTTTGCGTTTAGCTTGCCTTGTCGTGAATAACTAATTTTTTTTCAATTTCTTGATATACTTGCGGTATTGGCGGGTTGCCATCAATATCTATGATCTGCACAGCCGGTTGCCTACGGTAGTAATCAATTAATGGTTCAGTCTCTTGGTGGTAAATGGAAAGCCTTTGTTTGATGGCTTGAGCGGTTTCGTCGGAGCGGCGGAACAGCGGCAATCCATCAACATCGCAAAAACCATTTTTTTGCGGTGGCGCAAAGTGCAGATGGTAGGAATGGCCGTTATCGCACATTAAGCGGTCGCTCAGCCTTTTGACTCCTTCTTCATCACTTAGATTTATTACTAATAAAATAGTAATTTGAGAGGTTTTACTTAAAAATTCAGCTTGGTTTTTGTTTCTGGGATAACCGTCTAAAATAAAACCAGCTTTACAGTCCGGTTTTTCAAGACGTACGGCGATCAATTTATTAGTTAATTCATCCGGAACCAGTTCTCCCCGATCTAAATAATGCGTGATATCTTTGGCAAGCCGCGAATCATCATTTTGTATTTTACGCAAAATCGCCCCCATCGAGATATGGGGAATATGGAGTGACTTAGATATTAATTGCGCTTGAGTGCCTTTGCCCGAACCTTGGGGGCCAAATATTAATAAGCGCGGTTTAGATGCCTTCATAGTGGCGCATGATTAATTGGGAGTCGATTTGCTTGACGATTTCAATAACGACGCCAACTACGATAATCATGGATGCTCCACCGATCACTAAACTAAAGCCACCGGCTTTTTGCATCATCAGTGGTAAGAGAGCGATAATTCCTAAAAATAAAGCGCCAGCCAGAACAATTCGATTCATGGTGTGATTAAGATATTCCGCAGTTTCCCGTCCGGGCCGGATTCCGGGTATAAAACCGCCTTGCTTTTGCACGTTTTCGGCAATTTGTGTGGGTTGAAATATCACTGCGGTATAAAAATATGTAAAGCCAACGACTAGGAGAAAGTAGACAATGCCGTAAAATGCTTGGTTTTTAAATAGTTCAACTGTAAATTGTGCGGCTGACGCGAGCCACGCAGACTTGGCGCCGACTAAGAATTGCGCTAAAACCGTTGGAAATAGAATGACCGCAATCGCAAAAATAATTGGGATCATGCCGGATGGATTTACCCGAAGCGGTAACATTGTTTTGGAACCGCCGTAAATGCGGGAACCCACTACTTGTCTGGCATAAGAGATAGGTATTTGCCTTTGTCCTTCGGTGATAAAAATTACCGCGGCAATTGTTATGAGCGCGATCAGTACAAAAAAAATGTACTGAGTGATGGCCCCGGGATTTGTCGTTAAGTCGGTCCATGCCTGAATTACTGATTGCGGCAACTCTGCGACTATGCCGGCAAAAATTAATATTGATATGCCGTTGCCTAATTTACGTTCAGAAATTAACTCTCCTAGCCACATTAAAAAAATTGTTCCGGCAGTCACGCTCAGGATCGCCACTACCAATTGAAGGGAATTTTGCTGTTGCAGAATATTTACGCTGCCACCTCCGCTTTTAGATAAGAAAACAATGGTGGCATAAGCTTGGATAATAGCGAGTGGCACGGTTGCGTAACGTGTCCACTGGTTAATTTTTTGTCGTCCGCGTTCTCCTTCTTTCGAAAGCTCCTCAATTTTGGGAACGACCATAGTGAGCAGTTGAAAAATAATCGAAGAAGTGATGTATGGGCCCAGTCCTAGCATAACGATGGAAAAATTTCGCAATCCCCCGCCGGTAAAGATATTTAAAAGTCCTAAAATTTGATTGCCGGCCAGATAATTTTTTAGAGCGGCGAGGTCAACGCCCGGAACAGGTATATGAGCTAAAACGCGAAATACAAGCAAAAGCGCTAAAATAAAAATTACATCCCTGCGGAGGTCTTTTGCTTGCCATAGTTGTTTTAGTTTATTTAACTGCATTGGGCTAACTAATTGGTCAGTGAGCCACCAAGAGCCTTAATTTTTTCTGCGGCTCCTGCGGAGGTGGGAATATTTTTGATCGTCAATTTTTTTGTTAAAGTTCCGCCGTCGACAATCTTAGCACTATGTTCGCGTTTGGTCAGTATTTTTTTTTCGATGAGCGTCTCTATGGTCACCAATTCTCCAATAGCATAGTTTTTTTCCAATAAACCCAATGTTAATGTCAGGGGTCGTTTTTTTAATGATTTAAAACCGCCCAGTTTAGGTATTTTTTTTAGCAATTGGCGCATTGCCGATCGCCTTAAAAGCCCGCTGGCCCCGCCTGAGCGCGAGCGCTGCCCTTTAGAACCGCGTCCGGAAAAAGTACCCCGGCCGCTAGCATTGCCTCGCCCGACACGTTTACGGGGTTTAATTTTTTTTAGGGTCTGTAAATTGTGTAAACCGCTGGTCATAATTATTTATTAATGTTTAAATTCAGAAAAGGCGTTGATTAACGCTTGTGAATTGCAAATTTTATTATTAGAGCCTAAAATTTTAGCCGAAATGTTTTCTATTCCAACTAAATCGCATAAAGTGCGAATTACACCGCCTGCTTTAAGGCCGGTTCCGGCCGGAGCGGGTTTTAACAGAATTAGACTAGCTTTATATTTAGTAGTTACGTTGTGCGGGATGCTTTTGTCCTCGGTAATTTTTATTTGGATGACATTTTTCCGAGCACGGCGAGTGGCTTTTTCGACGGCCATGGAAACATCGGCGCCTTTAGCAATGCCGATGCCGATTGTGCCTTTTTTATTTCCCAACCCGACTGTAACGCGAAACCTCAGTCTTTTGCCTCCGCGCTGAACGCGCGTTACTCTGGCCAAGTCCAATATTACCGACTGAAAATCATCATCCGGTCGAGGTGGTGCATTGTTTCTATTTGTTTTTTTCGAGTATATCATATAAAAAATTGCGGATTAGTTTTAAAAATTCAAACCCCCGTCTCTCAAGCCTTCAGCTAAAGCTTTAATTCGGCCATGATACTTGTACCCGCCTCGATCGAAAACTATTTGTTTAATGTTTTTGCCTTGAGCCGCTTGCGCAATAAACTTGCCCAGCTGTTTTGCCTGGTCAATTTTATTGGAATATTTTTTAAGCTGTTTGTGGCTCCCGGCAAGCAGTGTTTTTTTTTGTTGATCGTCAATAAGCTGAACCCATAATCCAATCAAACTTCGATAAACCGAAAGCCTAGGCCGTTCAGCGGTGCCCTTAATTTTATATCTAATGCGGTTATGTCTAAACTGTCTATCCATAATCATTGTTGCTAGGCTAATTAACGAGACGCCGTTGCCGCTTGTTTGCCAGCCTTGCGACGAATCACTTCGCCTGCGTAGCTAATGCCTTTACCTTTATAAGGCTCTGGTTTGCGGTATGAACGGATTTTAGCGGCGGCTTGCCCAACGACTTGCTTGTCAATGCCAGAGATAACAATTACATTATTACCTTCAGTTTTTATTTCTAAATCATCGGGAATTAAAAAATCTATTTTGTGTGAATATCCCAACTCCAATACTAATTTTTTGCCCTCAATATTGGCGCGATATCCAACACCCGTGATATTCAGGCGTCTCGAAAAGCCGTCGGTTACGCCTTTGATATTGTTAACGATTAATCTTTGGATTGTCCCCCACAAGGCGTTTAATGATTTAACTTCCGGATTAGACACCCGAACCGTTAAGATGTTTTTTTCTCTGCCAATACTAACCGATGCCGGTATAATTAACTGTAATGTGCCCTTGGGTCCTTTGACGGTGACTAAATTAGGTTCCAATTTAAGATCAACGTTTTCTGGGATATTAATTTCTTGTTTGCCGATTCTGCTCATATTTTAATAAATTTCACAGATGATTTCTCCGCCAACTTTTGCACGGCGGGCTTCCTTGTTCGTAATCAGTCCTCGGTCAGTGGAAATAACTGCGATTCCTAAATTATTTAATACTTTTGGTAACGTATTTGCCGAACAGTAAAGCCTACGGCCCGGTTTGCTGATTTTTTTTATGTGTTTGATCCGCGGCCGACCGTTTTTATCATAAGCCAATTGGACCGTAATGCTACGCTCTTGGCTGTTTATTGTAAAATTTTTAAGATAATCATAATTTTTCAGTAAAGTTAAAACAGCTATGCTTAATTTAGATAGCGGCACTTCTACTTCAGCTTTTTTGACAGCCAAAGAGTTTTGTATTCGATTTAACATATCAGCGATTGGATCGGAATGCATAAGTTGTGTGATACTTAGTTAAAAGTCCTAAAAATTCTACCAAGAAGATTTACGTACTCCCGGTAAATTACCTTTTTCGGCCATTTCGCGTACGCAAATTCGGCACATCTGAAAATATCTTAAATACCCACGATTTCGACCGCAACGCCAACACCGATTAACAACACGAGTCGAGAATTTTGGTTTTCTTTTTGATTTTGCAACTTTCGATTTTTTGGCCATAAATTATTTAGGTGTTTTTTTGTTTTTTTTGTTTCCAGTCCGTTTTTTGGTTGATTCCGGGCCTGTTTTGAAAGGAAATTTCAGCAATTGGAATAAGGCCATTCCTTCGTCTCGTGATTTCGCATTAGAAACAATCGAAATTTCCAGTCCATGGATTGTACTTGATTTTTCCGGGTTGATTTCCGAAAAAACTGTATTTTCTTTAAAACCTAAAGTTAAATTTCCTCGAGAATCGATGGAACTTTTTTCCAATCCTTGAAAGTCGCGCACGCGAGGTAAAACGCTGTCGATTATTTTACTTACTAAATCATACATTCTTTTACCGCGCAAAGTAACTTTAGCGCCCACCACTAAACCTTCTCGTATACCGAATCCGGCAATGGACAGTTTTGATTTAGTTAAAACTGGTTTTTGGCCGGTTATCACCATTAGATTTTCGACAATATTTTGTTGAAACTGTTTATCTTTTTGACTCGCGCTTAATCCAACATTAACCACAGCTTTAATAAGTTTGGGTGTAGCCAATGCATTTTTGTAGCCAAATTTGTCTTTTAGCTGAGGAACTATGTTGTTTAAGTAAAATTCCTTTAGAATCATATTTTGTTTAAGCTTCAATCAGCTCTTGACATTTTTTACATTGCCGAATTTTTTTATTATCGGCAATTTTTTTAAATCCAACACGAGTATTTTTCCCGCATTTCGGACAGACTAGCGCCAGATTGGATAGATGCACCGGGGCGGGAAAATTAATCCGTTGGCCTTTTTCGCCTCCCCGACGCGATTTTAAATTTTTTGTCCGCAGGTTAATACCCTCAACGCTAGCTCGATCAATTTTAGGCAACACTTGCAATACTTTGCCGGTTTTTCCGCGGCTGGCGCCAGCTAATATTCTTACCGTATCATTAGTTTTTATTTTCATTTTGATAAAAGAACAAACGTCGCTTCCTGGCATTAATCAATCGCGCTCGCTTGCCCTTAGCATTTATAATACTTCCGGAGCAAGAGAAATTATTTTTTTGTAACCTAAATCGCGCAGTTCTCGAGGAATAGGACCGAATATCCGGCTACCCTTTGGTTCTTTGGTTTTCCTGTCTATAATTACGCCTGCATTTTCACTGAATCGTAAACATATACCGGACGGCCGTTTCATTTCTTTTCTGGTTCTGACGATAACGCAGTGGACGACTTCGCCTTTCTTGACGAGCGATCGCGGCAGGGCTTCTTTTATTGAGCAAGTAACAATATCGCCGATTCGCGCGTACCTTTTCTTATATCCGCCCAATACCTTAAAAACAGCGATTCTTTTAGCGCCCGAATTGTCAGCCGATTTGATTATGGAACGTGCTTGTAACATAGTAATGCAGATCGATGATTGTTAAATCCTAACTTACTGCTTTCACTTTTTTTACCACCGACCATTTTTTATCTTTTGACATTGGTCGGCAGGCTTCAATCATAACTTGCTCGCCTATTCGGCAGGAATTGGTTTCGTCATGTGCCTTGTATTTCGCGGAAACTGCAAAAATTTTATGATATTTAGAATGTTTCTTTACGCGGCTCACTTCTATTACCACAGTTTTATTCATTTTGTTGGAAGTGACGACACCCTTTAGTTGTCGACAATAAGTTTGCTTTTTCATGGTTCTAATAATTTTAATTTGATAAAATACCGAGAATTTGGGCGATCGCTATTTTAGTCACCCTAATTTTTCGGATATCTTTTAATTGCCGTTGTCCGGCTTTAAACCGCATTTTGCGTAATTCCTCTTTCTGTTCATTAAGCAGAAGGTGCAAGTCGCTGGGAGTCATCTTTTTAAGTGCTGTCATTTCCATACTTGGTATATTTGACAATTAATTTTTGGCCCTGATAATTTTGATAATAAATGGATTGTATTATCCAGCCAAGTATCAAATGTCAAATATTAATAGGTGATTTTAGAAACGAACTTAGTTCTAACCGGCAATTTTGCTCCGCCAAGACGTGCAGCTTCTTCGGCCAGTTTTTTAGTTACGCCGTCAATTTCCAGAATAATCGTGCCTGGCTTAACATTCGTAACAAATCGATCAATATTCCCCTTGCCGCCTCCCATTGGAATTTCGTTGCCTTTTGCCGTGACTGGTTTGTCTGGGAAAATGCGTAGCCAAATTTTGCCGCCTTTTTGAAGGGATCTTCGAACGGCGCGACGGGTGGCCTCGATTTGCCGAGAATTTACCCAGCTTTCAGTCGTTGCTTTTAAGCCAAAATTACCAAATGCCAGACTATTGGTACGAGTCGCGACTTTCCCACCGCTCATTCCAGAGTGTCGATGCCATTTTCGATGTTTTAACTTTTTTGGAAGTAACATATCCTTTTATTTAAACCGCGGTTTCGTCTTTATCGAACACTTGACCTTTGTAAACCCAAACCTTAATTCCAATGGCGCCCCATTTAGTATGTGCCGCCAATCTAGCATAATCAATATTAGCTCTCAAATTCTGAAGAGGCATTTGCCCGGTCGACGCTTTTTCGTCTCGAGCAATTTCCGCTCCGTTTAAACGTCCAGCCACCGTGATTTTAACTCCGTCAGCACCGTCTTTTTTCGCTAAAGCCACAATATTTTTCATCACTTTTCTAAAAGGCATTCTTTTTTCGATGAGTCTCCGGGCTTCCTGAGCCAATACCTCGGAGCACAAATTTGGTTTGGGTATTTCTTTGATCGTTAATTTTAACTTGTGCTCGCGATCAATCACTTTAATCAATTGTTTTTTCAATTTATCGCTTTTTTCGCCGCCGCGACCGATTATCACTCCCGGTTTAGCCACTTTAATAATAACTTCGACAACATTTTTTCCTGACCGCTCAATCGATATTTTATCTAAGCCGACATCACCGACGTTTGCTTTCACCAGCCGTCTAATCCGTTCGTCTTCTTGAAGATATTTGGCAAAGTTGGCGCCGCCGCGAACAATCCAACGCGAATTCCAGGTAATAGCGGAATTTTTAATGTTGGAAATTCGTAATATGATTGGATTTACTTTTTTACCCATAGAATATCATTAAGCACTTATCTGATTAGCCGGCTTTGCGATTAAAAATTTTTGGCACAAACCCTTTTTTGGTTGCTTGATGTTTTTTTATTTCTTGATTGCCCGTTTTTTCGTCGCGAATTGCGCTTTTCTGCTCTTTTTTTAAATCCGTTAAACTCCGTACGGTTTTTATATTCTTTTTATTATCGGCAATCTTTTTTTTGTTGCGACTGGTTCGCTGATTGGATTTTTTTAAATTGACATTTTTTTCATCAAGAATAACAGTAACATGACTAGTTCTTTTTCTGATTGGGGCCGCTCGTCCAAAAGCCCGTGCGCGCGATCGTTTTAAGGTCGGCCCGCCATCAACAGTAATTATTTTAATAAATAAGTTATCGCGTTTTAAAGAATAGTTATGGATAGCGTTAGCGACAGCGGATTGAATCAATTTCGTTAAGGGCAGAGCGACGCGCTTGCCGCTAAATTTAAGCTGCCGAAGCGCGGTTTCGGTATCCAATCCACGAACCAGTTTGGCCACTAGACCTACCTTTCTTGGCGCTTGGCGATAATTATTTAATTTAGCGATTACTTCCATAAATTATAAGGATTATTTTGGCACTTGCGATTCGGCAGTGGCGGCTTTTTTAGTCGCGGCGGCGGCCGTAGCTACTTTTTGTTCCATGTCTTTTTGCATCCGACCGCCATGTCTGACAAATTTGCGAGTCGGTGAAAATTCTCCGAGCTTATGCCCGACCATATCCTCGGCAACAAAAACAGGTACATGCACTTTTCCATTATGCACGCCAATAGTGTAACCTATCATATCAGGAGTAATTAGGCAAGCGCGATCCCATGTTTTAAGCGCGGTTTTTGAATCTTTCTTAACGACCGCCAATTTTTTTAGCAGTTTTTTGTTAAGGTAAGGTCCTTTTTTAAGTGATCTTGACATAAGTGTTGGCGATTTTAGCTCTATTTTTTCCGGCGATTTTTACGGCGCTGTAGTATTAGTTTATCGGAATATTTACGTTTTCTGTTTTTTACGCCAAGAGCTGGTTTCCCCCACGGCGTTTTGGGGTGTTTTAAACCAATTGGCTGATGCCCTTCTCCGCCGCCATGCGGGTGATCAACCGGGTTCATTGATTTGCCCAAGACGGTCGGTCTGAATCCTAAATGTCGACGGCGTCCGGCTTTGCCCAGACGAATATTACTGTGATCTGCGTTGCTGACATCCCCGATCGTCGCTAAGCAATTTTTTTTAATTAAACGGATTTCGCCTGACGGCATTTTTATTTGCGCATAACCGCCCTCAGCCGCTTGGATAAGACACGACATGCCGGCACTTCTGGCGATTTCACCGCCTTTACCCGGCGTTAATTCGATGTTGTGAATCAGTATTCCGGAAGGAATTTTTTCCAGCGGTAACGCGTTGCCCGGTTTGATTTCGATATTTTGCGTAATAGAAGATAAAACAGAGTCTCCTTTTTTTAAACCTTTAGGCGCTAAAATATACTTTTTTTCTCCGCCGGAATATTCGATTAAAGCGATGTGCGCAGACCGGTTTGGGTCATACTCTAAAGAAATAACTGTTCCTGGAATATCAAAATTGTTTCGTTTAAAGTCGATTATCCGGTAATAGCGCTTGGCTCCCCCACCGCGGTGACGCACGGTAATTTTTCCCTGATTATTGCGACCCGCTTGTTTTTTTAAAGCGATAACTAATGAAGAAGCCGGACGTTTTTTATCCAAATAAGAGGTGTCCACTACGCTGGCGCCGCGTCGGCCTGGTGTTGTAGGTTGATAATACTTGATAGCCATATTTTAAATGCCCTCGTAAATATCAAGAGTCTTACCAGTCGGCAAAGTGACGATTGCTTTCTTCCAATTTTTTCGTTTGCCCTTAATGCGTCCAAAGTGCGTGCTTTTTCCTTGACTGGTAATAATGTTAATTTTTGTTGGTTTGATATTATAAATTGCAAAAATTGCTTTGGCGATTTCGATTTTATTCGCCTGGGGATGAATTTTGAAAACGTACTTATTTTCTTTAGTGAAGTGGGTGCTTTTTTCGGTAATATGTGGCGCAAGTAAAATTTCGGCATACTTCGCCGCCTTGGCAATGTTGGTTTTGTCCGCGACTGGTTTTCCAGCTGGTTTCTTACCGGTGTTTTTGGCGGATGATTTCGCGGCCGCCTTGCGTTGTGGCTTTTGTGGCTTGGTTTCCGCGGCAACGCCATTTTTTTTCGCGGCTGTTTTATTAACAGTTGCGGAAGGCTGGTTTGATTTATCGGTTAATTTTTTTGTAAATTTTTCGAATAACGCCATATTATTTTATTAATTTTTTTGCGTTGCGCCCGTGTTCGCGGCGTGAGTTTTTTCGATTCTTTCGACACCCTTAACCGTGGTTAGTAAAGTGTCCGCCCAAAGCAATTCGCGCACATTTAAGCTGTCCGCCGCGGTTAGCTTAATTTTTTTGATTTGGCGGGCGGATTTAACGATCTTATCATCTTTGACCGGTAAACTGAGTAATATTTTTTTATCATTAATTTTAAGATTTTTAAATAAATCAACAATATTTTTGGTTTTAATAACATCAAAAGACAATTGTTCCAAAATTATCAGCGCCTTTTCGTTCACTTTTTCGCTTAAGGCCATCATCAAAGCTTGCGTTTTAACCTTTTGATTGACTTTTATCTTAAAATTACGCGTATTAAGCGGCCCAAACGTAATGCCTCCACCGCGCCATAGCGGCGAGCGAATTGAACCATGACGCGCGCGGCCGGTGCCTTTTTGCTTCCATGGTTTCTTGCCGCCACCGCGCACTTCCCCGCGTGTTTTAGTATGAGCGACATTAACGCGGCTATTGGCTTGTTGCGCGACGATGACTTGATGCAAGATCCAAGATTTCGTTTTAACTCCAAAAATTTTCGGATTTAACGATATTTTCCCAGTTTCATGCCCCTCAATGTTGTAAATAGGTAAATTCATTTTAATTTTCTTGCGGAAAGTGCATTAAACGCTATTTTTAATCTTTAATAAAGTTCCGCGCGGACCGGCGATCGCTCCTTTTAAAAAAAGCTCATTTTTTTCCGGCTCAATTTTAATAATTTCTAAATTTTGCACTGTTATTTGGGTAAATCCCATGTGCCCGCCCATGCGTTTTCCGAGAAAAACGCGTTGGGCATCGGTTGCGCCGATAGAGCCAGGCATCCGCGACTGATCTTTATGCCCATGCGTAGCCGGATGGCCGTGAAAACCATGACGTCGAACCACACCCTGAAAACCTTTGCCTTTTGAGACGCTGGTTACTTTAACTTTTTCTCCGGCAATAAACATGTCCACGGTAATTTTTTCTCCAACCTGAAATGCTTGCTCTTTAATCCCTTTGGGAATTCGAAATTCGCGCAAAGTATTTAAATTTTTGCTGCATTTTTTTAAATGACCGCGTTCGGGTTTACTTATGCGAGTGGCCGCAGTCTCCCCAAAACCCAGCTGAATTGCCTGGTAACCTTCTTTAGCTGAAGACTTTATTTGCGTTACATAACACGGGCCAGCTTGAACTCGCGTTATCGGGATTAGCCGTCCGGTGGGGCTGAATATTTGGGTCATATTAAGTTTTTTGCCTAAAATGTATTTCATGCCGATTACATTTTAATTTCGATATCGACGCCGGCTGGTAAGTTTAAATTTTGCATATCTTCCATAGTTTTGGCCGTCGGTTCGTAAATGTCAATTAAGCGTTTATGCGTTCTGATTTCGTATTGGTCGCGCGCGTCCTTATGAACAAAAGTGGAGCGGAGGACAGTAAATTTTTTTATGTCCATCGGCAAAGGAATCGGTCCGACTACTTCCGCGCCGCTGCGCCTGGCTGTATCGATAATCGTTTTTGTTGATTTATCGATAACTTTATGATCGTAAGCCATTATTTTAATCCGAATTCTAGTTTTTGCTTTTTCTTCCTTTTCTTTGCGAGCGGGAGCGGGCTTCTTGTGGCTTTTCAAGTTTTCTTTTGGTTTTGAATCAGCCGGAATTTTTTCGTTATCATCGGCAACAACTGGAGCGGCAACCGCGATTGCGCTATTTTTTTTGATATTTTTAACTTTGGGCTTACGCGCGCTAGTAACTTTTTCGGGCATAGCTTCGGCGGTGGTAGGTTCCGTTGTAGTTGTATTAGTAGAAGTGGTTTTTTTATCTGCCATAGTTCTTCTTCTCATAATCACTCCGCGTAAATAATTTAAGGGAGTGATAAAATAAGGAGCCCCGGTTAAAAAGAGTCGGGGCTCTTTATTTTAAGTCTCAAGATTATTTGATAATTTTCGTTACCACGCCACAGCCTACTGTCCGGCCACCTTCACGAATGGCATAGCGCATTTTTTCTTCCAAAGCTACCGGCATCAGCAATTTTATTTTTAAGCTGACGGTATCTCCAGGCATTACCATTTCGGTGCCCTCTGGCAATTCGACTTCTCCAGTTACGTCTGTGGTGCGAATGTAAAACTGCGGTTTGTAACCTTTAAAAAACGGAGTATGCCGGCCGCCTTCCTCTTTGGATAAGACATAAACTTCTGCTTCGAATTCAGTGTGAGGAGTAATTGAGCCGGGTTTAGCGAGTACCATGCCGCGAGAGACTTCATCTTTTTTGGTGCCGCGCAACAACAAACCAGCATTGTCTCCGGCGCGTCCTTCATCCAGTTGTTTATTAAACATTTCGATGCCGGTTACCACTGTTTTAAAGCTTTTTTCTCGCATACCAACTATTTCCATTTCTTCGTTTACTTTAACAATACCGCGATCAATTCTGCCGGTTACCACTGTACCGCGACCCTCGATGCTAAATATGTCTTCTATAGGCATCAGGAAAGGTTTGTCAACGTCTCTCTCCGGTACAGGAATGTATTCATCCATCTGTTTGATTAATTCCAAGATCGGTTTTATTTTTTCCGCGTCAGTGGGGTTTTGCAGAGCCTGTAAAGCGGAACCGCGGATAATCGGAGTTTTATCACCCGGAAATTCATACTTATTGAGCAAATCGCGAATTTCTTCCTCCACTAAATCAATTAATTCCGGATCTTCCACTTGGTCAACTTTATTTAAGAAGACGATGATGTAAGGGACGCCGACTTGCCTGGCCAACACAATATGCTCGCGGGTTTGAGGCATCGGGCCGTCGGCCGCAGACACAACCAAAACCGCTCCGTCCATTTGGGCGGCGCCAGTGATCATGTTTTTTACGTAATCAGCGTGTCCTGGACAATCAACGTGGGCATAATGCCTTTTATCGGATTCGTATTCAACGTGAGCAGTGGCAATGGTGATTCCGCGTTCGCGCTCTTCTGGAGCATTATCTATTTGATCAATTGATTTATCTTGTGCATTTTTCCCTTGTCCGCGTAAAACTTGCAAAATAGCTGCTGTTAATGTGGTTTTGCCATGATCAACGTGTCCGATTGTTCCGACGTTGACATGGGGTTTTGTACGTTCAAATTTTTCCGCCATGATTTACATTTTTACGAAATAACCCCTCCGAATTCATCGCGGAGAGTTTTACCCAGTTATTTCGCGTATAATTTTAATTATTAAATAAGTGGTTTAAAAATAAGAAAAAAACAATTTTTATTCTTCGATTGTTTCCAGATAAAAATTATCTTCCTCGTTTGTTGCTTCTTTGTCAAGATCGAAATCGGCTTCTCCATGTTTCGAGTCCTGACAATTGTTTGTCAAAAGAAAACTATTATCCAGCTCAGGATTAGTTTCTGCCAAATTCCATTGTGCAATATCAAAATTGATTTTAGCTAAAAGTTCATCGCTTGTCAAGTTTTGGGGTGCCTGGGCAATTGCGGAGCCCCTTGTTTCTAGCTGGTTAATGTTTTCTGGCGAGCTATCGTCACCACTTTTCCGCCTTAATTTTTGGTATGCGCCGTAAGTCATGAGTACGCTTTGCGGGGCACCTTCTTGGTCGACGATGATTATTTTTTCGCCATCCTCCAGCGGGGAAAGCAATTTAATTGTTTGTATTTGATTTTTCATATTTTTTTTGCGGCGCCAAGGTAATCGCCAAAGTATCGAGGTAATCTATATAATATCGCAGATCATCGATATTATAATTCGCCAGATCGCGTACCGACACTTCTTTATTTTTTAGAAGTTTGATGACTATGGCTTGCAGTTGGCGCGACATTTTAAACATTTGTTGATAAGGCTTTACGAGCCCGCTAAAAGGTTTGATTTTGGCCAGCAGTGTCGCTTCTCTGGATTGATCAAGAATTTGTTGCTGGTGATTAAATTTGTATAAAGCCACTGCCGGGATCAAAAGCGCTCTGGTTAATAGAATTTTTTTGGTGGCCGGTGAACTGGCGGGCTGGCGGAGAATTTGTTTTTTTAATAATTCCAGCTGTGCCCGGACAAGCGGATGTTGCTGGTTTGCCTTAAAGATTTGTTCGATTCGTTTAACGTTATAAGTAATGATTGCTTGTCGGTTATAAGTGCCAAGCTGGGGATAACTGCCGAGAACAGTAACTTGCGGATGGATTTTTTTGAGGCGGTTGAAAAGTTTTTTGGCCAACGGATCCGCGGCATCAACCAATAAATCAATAAAAAAGCCGTATTTCCACGGTTGATGCAGAAGCGGCCGCGATTGGATAGAGGTTAGGCTGATGGCGTTTTCGGCGAAAGCTTCGAGCAGGTGTTGCAAAGCGCCGACTCGATCATGGATAACCAAATAAAGGCTTGTTTTGGTGGGCAAGGCATAAGGCGCGATTCCATGCATGGAGGCTTGATTTTGGCCGACCACCCAAAAGCGAGTTAGGTTGTTTTTACTATTGCTGATATTTTTGGCCATTATGGACAGCCCGTAAATTTTGGCGGCCGCGCTGGACGCGATCGCGGCGCTTTTCGGCTCATGAGTGGCGATAACAACGGCTTGGGAAGTGGATCCGGTTTCTCTTTGCGCTACCCCGGGTAAATTGGTTTTCAGCCATTTGCTGGTTTGGGCCAGCGCATGGGGGTGAGAATAAATCACTTTTATTTTATCGAGGCTTGTTTCTTTGGAGAGCAAGTTTTGAATTACCGGCAGATTAAGCTCAGCGATTACTTTTAATTTTTTTTCCAAAATAAAATCAAGCGTGCGAATAACCATGCCTTCAAGGGAATTTTCGACTGGCACAATGCCCAAGTTCCCTGGGTTAGCCTGAACCGCCTCCAAAACCTCTTCGATATTATTTTCCGAGATCAGTTGGCTGGGGGCAAAAAATTGTAGGCCGGCTTGGTGGGTAAAAGAAGCGCCTGGCCCTAAATAATAGACTTGCATATGTAGTGATTAAAGCATATGATAATTTAGTAATTTAGTCAAAGTAAATGAGTCAAATTTATGAGCATTAATACCGATATGGCGCAAAAGCCAAAATTGGTTGTTATTCTTGGGCCCACGGCTTCGGGCAAAACGAGCTTGGCACAGGCGTTGTGTCAAAAATTTTCCGGTTTTATTATTTCCGCTGATTCGCGGCAGGTTTATCGGTATTTGGATATTGGGACAGCAAAAGTAGAGACGCCAGCTGATTTACAGTTTTTACGCCGGCAACGGCAAGAAAACTTGGCTGATGGTCGAATTTCCGCGGCAGAATATCTGATCGAGATGCGCGGAATCAACAATTATATGATTGATCTGGTAGAGCCGAGTCAGGATTATAATGTGGCGCTGTATCAGAAGGATGTTTATAGCATTTTAATTTCTAATTTTCAATTTCTAATTTCTAATCAAATTTCAAATTTCAAATTTCAAATGCCTACCTTGCCAACTGGCAGGCGGCAGGCAGGTCAAAAGTCAAATATCTTTTTGGTGGGAGGGACGGGTCTCTATATAGATGCGATTGTGGATAACTGGATGTTGCCGGCTGGTGAGCCAGATCTGAAGTTGCGCGAAGTGCTGGAGCGTGAGCTGGAACGCGATGGACTTGAGACTCTCTATAATCGCTTGATTAAACTTGATCCAGATTGCGCGTCATTCATTCAAACTAAAAACCCGCGGCGAGTGGTGCGGGCTTTGGAATATGTGCTTGCCACTGGAGGCAAATTTTCCGCTGGTCGAGGCAGATCAGAACGTCAATTTAATGTTTTAAAAATCGGTTTTGATTGGCCGAGGCAGGAATTGTATCAGCGAATTGATGCCAGCGTGGAGGCGCGAATTAAACTTGGGATGATTGAAGAAGTCGAAGAACTGTTGAAAATGGATGGTTTGAGTTTTGAACGTTTACAACAGTTTGGTTTGGAATATCGAGTGATATCAAATTATCTGATAGGAAAAAGCGGATCTTTAGCCGAGCTGATTCAACGGCTCAAATGGGACTCCCATGCTTATGCCCGTCGCCAGCTCACCTGGTTTCGGCGGGATAAGGAGATTCAGTGGGTCAAAAATGCGGCGGAAGCTGAGAAGTTAGTGGCGGAGTTTATTAAATAGTGGCAAGTATCCCGCCTACGCAAAGGCTTCGGCGGGCAGGCAAGTATCAAGAACTGGTTAATCTTTAATCAAGAAGAATTTTTCCCCATTTTTTTGCGTCATCTCAATAACTTCAGCCACGCTGATTTTTTTTATGGTAGCAATTTTTTCGGCGACATACTCTACATACAATGGTTCGTTGCGCTGGCCGCGAAAAGGTTCTGGACTTAAATACGGGCAATCGGTTTCGATCATTAACCGGTCAAGCGGAATTTGGCGGATCGCGTCAATCAAATAGTCGTTAACATTTTTATAAGTGATAACGCCGGTTACAGAAATGTAAAAACCAATGTCCAGAAATTTTTGAATGTGCTCAAAGTCGGCTAAACAGCAATGGAGAACGCCGCGAATTCCGTCATTGCGAGGAATGAGCGAAGCGAATGACGAAGCAATCTCTGATTTTGGGATTGCTTCGCTACGCCTTTCGAACTCCGCTCGCAATGACCGTAACAAATCATCGTAAGCATCAAACGTATCACCCGTCGGACGGCAGTGAATGACTAAGGGTTTGTTAAGTTCATTAGCCAATTTAACGTGTTCGAGAAATAATTCGCGTTGAGCGTCATGGTTGTCAGCAACTCTATAATAATCAAGCCCAGTCTCCCCGATCGCCACGACTTTAGGATCACCGGCTAACTCTTTAAATTTTTGATAGTCCCAAATGTGAGCCGGATTATTATTTGCATAGATTCCTGCTTTCCCTCCTTCGCACAAGGCTTCGGAAGGGCGCGGCGCAGGAATGACAGAGAGATGTGTTGGATGCAAACCGACGGTCGCGAAAATCGGGTCATGTTTAAATTCTTGAGCGATGTCGACAGCTCGCTTCGACGTCGCAAACTCAGTTCCAACCAAATTTAAAAACATCCCTTTGGCGAGGGATTTGGTTATTATTTTATGGTAATCTTGGGCGAAGGCTTTAAAGTTTAAATGAGCGTGGGTGTCGTACATTTTATATCCCCGGTATCGCTATACTTATATATTTTCCGAGCCAAATGAAGAATGGGACTAATCGCGATTCAGATAGTAATTTTGGAAGTTCCGAAGACCATGCGTAAGCCTGAAAAAAATAAAAGAAAACCGCCATAACCACTATTGAACCGAAAAAAGCGACCAATCCCCCGCCCAAACGATTGACTGTTTTTAAAAGCGGTAAGTTGAAAATTTTGTTGGCGATTTCCACTGCCAGCGACAAAAACAGCGAAACGAACCAGTAAACGACCACAAAAGCCGCAACTTTCCCGAGCGCGTTATTATTAAGAAGATAAGGCGCAAATAGCGGCGCCAATATTTTGGAAAATATTCCGGCCAGAAAGATGCTGACGATAATCGTCGCCAAATTTCCCACCACCCGGATAGCGCCGAAAAAGAAACCTAAGCACGTGGCGAAGATCAAAAAAAATATTATCAGAAAATCAAAAATTGAAAGTGAAGTAAATAATTGAGACATAGTTATTCATTGTCCGTTACCGGGCAGAATTTTTTGATTTGGCTGGCCTCCATGGATTTAACTGTTTTTACCAGGCCGTCCTCAATCGGCGTGATGGGTAGCCAACCTAAGCGTTCTTTGATCAAAGTTATGTCAGGAATCGGTTCTGGGTCGCGGTACGGCAAGGGCGGTTCGAACGTAATTCGGGAGCGGGAATCAATAATATTAATAACCGCTTGGGCGATGTCTTTGAGTTTGTAGAGGTATTCCCCGCCGATGTTAAACGGGCCGCTTTCGCCGGAGCGCATCATGGCGATTAAGCCGTCCACCATATCTCCGACGTAGCAGAAAGTGTTGGTTGCCGTTTCGCCGCCGTAAATTATAACGTCCTCGTGTTTAATCGCCTGGTCAACAAAGTCTGGCACGATCCGGCCGTCACCAACTCGCATGCGCGGACCGTAGGTGTTAAATAGTCGGGCGATTTTGGTGGGAAAGTTGTACTCAGCTCCGTAATAAACCACTAAGTTTTCGGCAAAACGCTTGCCGTCGATATAGCAGGCGCGCGGGCCCAGGGTTTCGACAATGCCCCAAGCCGTTTCTTTGACCGGTTGCAGATTATCGGCGACGCGGCCATAAACTGCGCTGGACGAAGTAAAAAGAAATTTGGAGTGATACTGACGCGCGATTTCCAAAGCGTTACGCGTAGCGTGAGAATTAGCCAAGCAGGTTTGGAGCGGCAGGCGGTCGTAATCTTTAGGAGAGGTTGGGCAGGCTAAGTGATAAATCTCTTCTATGCCGTAGACCTGTACTTTAAATTTATGCAGTTCATCAAATTTATCCAGAAAAATCGGTTCGATTAAATCGTATTTAATAAACTCAAAATTAGGCAGGCGCAAAAATTCCTCGATATTATAAAAATCACTGCTGATAAAATTATCAATGGCGATAACATTGTTATCTTTGGATTGGGTCAGATGACTTACCAAATGGGAGCCGATAAAACCGGCGCCGCCGGTAATAAGGATATTCTTCATAATAGTGAACGGCTGGCATTAATCAATTCGTAAAAAGCGTTCGCCGCTTTCTATCCCGATCGTTCCGGTTGCCGTTTGTAATTTTAAAGTATAACGTTTTAGACCAAGACCGCAGTTTTTGAAAATGAGCGTGGGGGCAAAAGTGGCAGTCGCCCCATTTTTTATTTGATCCTCTTGGGGCCTGATTGCTCCGGCGATTTTAAGGCAAGGGTCGGTTGTTTCCAATTTAAGCGCTAAATTTTTTTTCTGCCAACTGCCGGCTGAATTGTTTTTGATTTTAATTGACGCGGTAATCTGCCGCCATTTAGATAAAACCGCGACCGGCAGTTTTGTTTCCGTTAAAACCGCTAAGTGAACTGGTTTGACTTCAATAGTTTTATAAAGAGCGCCGCCTTTGATCGGTTGATTTTTGTAGGTCAATATAAATTTTACATCATAAAGGCCGGAATGGCTAGGGGCGTGGATAACATCGCTAAAGTTTGCGATTTGGCTGGGTTCGACCGTCGAGATTTCGTGATAATCGATTTCCGCCGGATTAAAGCCAAGCGGATTCCCTTGGCGATCGGTGATTTTTATTTTCAGATAAGTCGACTCCCAGCTGATAATGCCCTTATTTTTAAAACTGATCTTAACGCTCAAGAAATTGTTGGGATATGCCCGGGTGTCAATTTTATCGCTAAACCATAAAGCCGCGCTGTCGCCGGCGAGTTTTAAAAGTTCGATCGGATCTTGGGGCGCAAAATTAGCCGGAGCAGCTGCTTTCAGGGCGCGGCGGCTGTTGATCAGGCCGGCGCCCATTTTTAGAGCGAGATCAGGATTTTGGGCGTCAAGGAATCGGCAGTGTCGGCAATAATCGCGGCGATTTGTTTATTGCTGTAGTTACCGTTAAATGATTTGATGAGTGCCGCTAAACCGCTCACTTGGGGCGCCGCAAACGATGTCCCATTCCACAGGCCGCTGTAGGCGGCGTTAAAAGGCTCGCCTAATTTAGGATTCATTGTCTGGGTGCTAACCATATCCACGCCTGGCGCGTTGATATCCAAACAAGTCAAACCAAAATTGGAAAAGTCAGCTTTGCTTTTATTTTTATCAACCGCGCCGACGCCGATTACCCAGTCGTCTTGAGTGTCACGATAACAGGCCGGATATACTGGCACAGTATCTAAATCGCCGCCGTCGGAAGTGGACAAAGTGCCGAGCGCGTCATTGCCGACTGCGGCCACGATGACGATGCCTTGTTGATAGGCGTATTTAATGGCTTCCTGTAGTTCGGTGGTATTACTGCGGCCGACAAAACTTAAATTGATGATGTCGGCGCCTTCTTTTACGGCGTAACGAATGGCCTGGGCGGCATCACCGGTATAACCTTCGCCGATACTATTTAAAGCGCGCAGGGCCATGATTTTTGATCGCCAACTGATGCCGGCGATTCCCAGGCCATTATTGCCGCTCCCAGCGATAACGCCGGCGACGAGCGTACCGTGGCTCACCCCTTCGGTGGAATAATTTTTAAATTGCGGATTTGGGTCATTGTTGTTATCAACAAAATTCCATCCGTAAACATCATCAATATAACCGTTATTATCATCATCCCTGCCATTATCAGCTATTTCGTCTTGATTTATCCAGATATTGTCTTTTAAATCCGGATGATCCAAATCAACTCCGCTGTCAATTACCGCTATCACTACGTCCGGCGAACCGACCGAATAGCCCCAAGCTTGGTCGACTTGGGTCATTCCAATATAATATTGCGTATCAAAATGAGGATCGTTAGGAGTAACGGTTAGAGCTTGGGCAACGGTGGGAATCAATAGAGCTAGTAATAACATCATTCCCAAAGAGGCAGTTCGAGTTTTAGACAAGGTATTAAAAATCATGATTCATGAATTTTGTTACTCCTCTATTCGCTTGATTCCAGCACCGAGTTCATTCAGACGGACTTCCAGGCGTTCGTAACCGCGGTCGATAGTATTTTCGACGTCATTAATCATAGTTTCGCCGTCAGCGACCAGGCCCGCGATTACAAACATGCCGCCGCCGCGAATGTTGGGGCTTTTGAGTTCATACGACGAAAGTGGTGTGGGGCCGGTAATTATTGAGCGGTGAGGGTCACAAACAAGCGCGCTTGCGCCCATGCGGACAAGTTCCGGAATGTGCCGCATTCGGTCTTCGAACAATGGATCGTGAATTAAGCTGGCGCCCTGACATTGGGTGGCGAGCAAAGAAAATGGTTCTTGCAGATCAGTCGGAAAACCGGGATACGGTAGAGCCTGAACTTTAAAAGGTTTAAGGTTGTGGCTTCGTTTAATTTTTAAGGACCAAGTACACTCACCAGTTTGTCCAACAGTAATATCAGCGCCGATTTCTTTTAATTTTAATAAAACAATGTCCAAATGATTAACGTCTAAGTCGCAGATTGTGAGTTCGTCTCCAAGGAGCGTTCCAGCTACTGCCATGGTCCCTGCTTCCAGCATATCCGGAATTATTTTGTGAGTAGCGCCGTTTAATTTTTGGACGCCATTGACGGTAATTTGATTATTCGGTTCGATTTTGATTTGAGCGCCGGCACTGTTTAAAAATTTGATTAAATCTTGGACGTGCGGTTCCTGGGCGGCTAACTTTATGGTTGTGTTCCCATTGGCTAACACTGCCAGCATAATGGCATTTTCCGTCGCGGTCACGGAGAATTCCGGTAGGGTGATTGCGGCGCCGTTTAATTTATCAAGCGTAATTTTTAAATTGGTTTTGCCTTGTTCGTCTTTTTGGGAATTGATGTTTGCTCCAAATTGTTGCAAGATCGCCAGGTGGGTGTCCAATGGGCGGTTGCCCAAAAAACAACCTCCGGGTTCCGGCAGTTCGACCCCGCCAAACCTCGAAAGCAACGGACCGATTAAAAGTACCGAGGAGCGCATGGTTTTGATCAATTGATCATTAAGATTTTGCAGAGTTGTTGGTTCGGTATTGATCGTTACCTGATGGTCGCCGGTCCACTGGATTTGCGCTCCCAGGGACATCAATAAATCGAGCATTTTGTAGACGTCGGAAACCCGCGGCACATTATCCAAAACGCAAGGGTGCTTAACCAAAAGACAAGCGGCGATTATCGGCGTGGCCGCGTTTTTTGAACCGTTTACTTTAAATTCTCCGGTAAGCGTTTTAGGACCGGTAATGATAAATTTAGACATTCTTTTTTTTGCGAAACAAACTTCGTCGTTTAGTGTACCAACGCATTCTTTCAGTACAATCCAGTTGATTTTTTTTACGGCAAGCGGCAACCGGATATTTTTTAGCTAAAATTTTGATTTTTTCTTGAAGCGTGGTGCTAAGGTCGATTTTTAAAATGTCTGACATAGCAAGGACGCCGTATAAAACGTCAACCAACTCGTGATGGACTTCCTTGGCAATCAACGGGTCATGCAGATATGCATCTTCGTCCCAGACAAAATGGTCCAATAGCTCGCCGGCTTCGACTGCGATGTCTTTGGCAAAAGTTGCGGCCGAGGCTTTCTGCCAGTTACGTTCCAAGCGAAATTTTTGGCAGAGTTCGCGCAGTTCGGATATGGTTGTTTTTTGGTCAGAGAACATAACGGAATTACTATTATATGGATTCCTGCTTTCGCAGGAATGACAATCAAGTGTAATGATTACTATCGTTTCAAGACGTCCGAGGCAAACTGCCATTCAATTAAATCCCCGGCTTTTAGGCGATAAGAGGATGCTCCGACTGGCGCGTAATTTCCATTAATAAAATATTGCCAGAATTTACCATCTTGGCCGTTAGGATAATCGCCGATTTGGGTCACTAATACTCCGAGTCCGCCATAACTTTGAGACTTCAAATAAATCTGGCGATCATCCAGAATTTTTTTCATCACCGGCCAGAGCAATTCTTCTTTTCCTGCGGTTAAGGAGTAATTCGCAATTATTTTATCATTACCGAGATCGATTTGCAAGGTGACGGTAGCGGTGCTGGGGACGGTATTTGGCTCAATCGCTGTTGGTATTTGATCGTCAGTCGGCGTTGGCGCTTGACGATCGATCAAAGTGCAGGCGCCGAGAGTCAGACTTACAACTCCAAAAACTAGCAATGTCAAAATCAAAAATCTGAGTCGTTTCATAAATTATAGGACTTATGTGTTTAATGAGTAGACATATAATTTTGTCATTCCCGCGCAGGCGGGAATCCAGTATTTAATTTATCTATATAAGTCATAGATTCCCGCTTTCCCTCTTACGCTCAAGGCTTCGGAAGGGCATGGCGCGGGAATGACAAAATACGTTAAAATCGAATTTTGCGATATGCTCTTGGAATTTAGTTAACAGCATCGCGCGCGGCGTGGATTTGCAAGATTTCTTGCGCCAACTCGTGGTAAGCTAACGCTCCAGCGGAAGTCGCGTCGTAATTTAAAATCGGTTGCCCGTATGAAGGCGCTTCGGCCAGGCGGATGCTTCGCGGGATCACGGATTTTAATATTTTATCGGGAAAATATTTTTGAAGTTCAGCCAAAACTTCCCGCGCCAGCAATGTCCGCTTATCATACATTGTAATTAAGGCGCCAAGAATATTCAAATCAGGTTTCAAATGTTCTTTGATTAAATTAATCGTTTCCAGTAGCTGGCCTAAACCTTCCAAAGCGTAATACTCCGCCTGGATCGGGATCAAAATTTCCTCGGCAGCCACTAGTCCGTTGATCGTTAAAAGGCCAAGCGAGGGCGGACAATCAATAATAATGTAATCGTAACCTGAAAGCGTTTGAATTAAAGATTTTAGCCGGAACTCGCGCTCCGGATGGTCAACCAGCTCGATATTGGCGCCGGCTAACGCACTGCCGGAGGGCGCCAAGTGGAGCCGGTCTTCGGCACCGCCCAGAATAATTTTATCAACCGGCGTTTGGGCAATGATGGCGTGATAAATATTTTGATCCAATTGCTTGTGGTTTATGCCTAAACCGCTGGTGGCATTAGCCTGCGGATCAATATCCACGAGTAAAGTTTTTTGATTAAAATAAGCCAAATAACTGGCAAGATTAATTGCCGTCGTGGTTTTTCCGACGCCGCCTTTTTGGTTAACAACGGAAATTATTTTAGTTGGCATATGATGCTTAAATTTCATCAACCTCAATTGCACTTTATCACATCTAATTGGCTCTCACAAGGGATTGGGCGATTTCAAAAAAAGCCCCCCGAATTAATGTGGAGGGTCTTTTAATTAAGTAAACTTATATTAAATATTTATTTAACCAAGTAACTAACGTTTACTTCGACGATCAGTTCTTGTGAGCCGTTCGGCACAATCGGACTGCCAACCGCGCTACCGCCTCCCATGCCGGTACTTTTATAATAGGCCATGTCGTTGTACTCCGGTGAGGCGACAACATTTTCCCACCAGCCAACGATTTTTCCGAATTTTACGCCTAGGGCGCCGGCAAGCTCAGTACTCTTTTTCCGAGCGTCAGTGATGGCGTTAAGGCGCGCTTCTTGTTTGAGTTCGTTTAATTTGGAAGTGGTAAAGGTGACGCCGTTAATTTGATTCGAGCCAGCCGCCCCGGCTGCGGCGATAATTTTGGCGATGTTGTCGGCGTTTTCCGTAATGTCTCTAACTTTGACAATGATAGTTTGATTAGCATTGTAGCCGCCCAATTTCTGGACGCTGTCAACGTAGTCATATTGTGGTGAGAGCGTGTAACTTTGAGTTTGAATATCCTCTTTGGGGATGCCGGCCTTGACGATGGCGTCATAAACCTTGTTCATTTTATCATTCAACTGACGCAGGGCATCTTCAGGTTTCGGGGCTTTGTCGACCTGGACGCCTAAACTAACATTAGCTTCATCAGGCTGATAAGATATTTTTCCTTGGCCGGTAACGCTAACTTGGTACTGTCCGGGGTTGACTATCCGGTCACGGATAATGGCCGTGGTTACTACGCCGGCAATCAAAATCATGCCGACAATTGCCGCGGCTGTCTTGCCGCCGGAAGTGCAACAAACGTGGCCATCAGAATTAGGTTGGTTCATAAATAAGAGAGACTGCCGTTGCAGTCAAAAAACACAAACCACAACAGCTAGTCGTTTAAATAGTTTGCGCATTTTAGCATACTTTATCGGGCACTGCAAATCATAACTGCAAGTCACCTAAATAGTATTTACTAAGAAGGTCACGAGCTTTTGGTGAATGTGGCGTGCCAGAACCCATGGGCCGTGTTTCGAACAGCGTCGTCGCGTCTTGGCCGCAATTAGGCACGATTCTATTAGCCCCACCTGGATGTGATGCAATAAACTTGGTGACATCATAGACCTTGCCGTCAATTACCAGCCAGCAGTTATCGGCTTTTTGGTGTTTGATGATTTCGCGCATGGTCAACGGTAATTGCGTGGGCGCTGGTTTAGTCAAATTTGCGCTGGCAGTAGAAGGCGCAATCGACGCGGGCGCGGTACCTGTAGCCGGATTTGTCGTGTCGGCGCTTGGCTGGCTGTTTGATACTGCCGAACAAGCGCTTAGTGTTAGTGTGAACATAAAAGCAATGATTATTTTTTTCATAGTTATATTTTTAAAACGTTTTTTTGATAATACTCTTTAAATAATTTTTGCAATTTTTTGGTTTGCGGAAAACTTGAAGCGATTTCGACCTCGTCAATCTGGCGGATCGGCAAAACATTTTGCGAAGTGCTGGTGATAAAGAGTTCGTCATAATTTTTGATTGTATTTAAAGCGATATCTTTTTCTTCGATTTTAAAATGCCCGGCTGTCACCCCCAATAATATTTTACGCGTGATGCCGGATAAAATTTTCACGGTTGGCGGCGAAATTATGGTATTCGCTTTGATCGCGAAAAAGTTACTGCGGCTGCCTTCGCGGATATTGCCGTCATGATCAATCAACAGCGCCTCGATTGCTCCCCTTTTTTTAGCTTCGCGCAGAGCGAGGAAACCTAGCAGTAGATTTTTACTTTTACATTGCGGTAAAGACCGCTCGCCATGGTAAGTTATTACTTTAACGCCTTGGCTGTAATAAGTGTTTGGATAATAAGTCAGTCCGGTAACTTGGATGATATAAAGTTGAGCATCCTGATTTTTATCAACATCACCGATTAAAACTATCCGCAACAAGGCGTCGGCGGTTTGATTTTTTGTAACGAGCAGTTCCAGCCAGTTCAAAATTTGTTCTTTGGTGAACGAATGTCCCAGATCCATCAGCTGGGCTGATTCTATCAATCTGTCTACATGATATTCCGGGAAAAAGATTTTGCCTTGCACTGTCTTGAGCGAATCATAAACCGCGAAATCAAAAAAATAACCCTGATTTTTGATCGAGATATTGGCCTGGGATTCATCAATTAGATTTCCATTGTAGATGGCAAAGGGCATGGTGATAAAAATTTCAATTTAAACTAGGTTTGTCATCCCGAGCTTGTCGAGGGATCTCTTACTTGAGCCATTGTTTATGAAAGGGATTCCTCGCTAACGCTCGGAATGACAGTTTTGAGATGACCGCACTTAATCTTCGATAGATCCGAATTAATAATCACCGGCTTGACCGCCTCGATTTCTGATTTGTAATATTCAATTTTCGGTATCGGATTCAACAAAAAGATTTTTTTATATAAAATATGGGCAAAGCCGATTTCCATTAATGTATTTCCGCCGATGTAATTTTTGATGCCTCGCCGGTCGTAATTTAAAACCAAGATGGCGTCGGACTTTTTTATTTCCTTATAAAATTCACGAATCGCGTCTTTTTCGTTTTTGTGATAGACGGTCAGTTTTTCCTTTTCCTTGGTGCTTTTGTCGATATAAGCTGGCGCGAAAGAGGAAACAACCGCGCTATGCCCCAGTTTTTCCAATTCTTTTTTTATTTCCAGCATTTTTTCGGTAAAAACCATGCTGGCGCAAATGGCGATTTTCATAATTTAGCTATAATGATTTAGATTTTTTTGTCTGCAATCTTTTTTTATCTATGCGTTCCAATTGTTTTATTTCTTTTTTGACCGCTCTAATGTGTTTTTCTGCCGGTATATTTTCTGGTGTTATCCCGCCAATTTCTTTAATGGTTTGTCTTACTTTACCGCCAACCATAAAATGAGTTTGCGAAGCTGAATAGTCTCCTTGTATTTTATTTTTTCTTAATTTTTCATCAGTCTGTGTAATACGAAACAAATTTGCCGCCAATTCGGTAGAGCCAGCTCTGTCTAATAACTCGCCTTTCTTTATTCCTTTTTTTTGCTCAATATCTGTCAATGGCATTCCGTAAAGACCTTTATAGCCAGCATTATTAAACAAACCAAACTTTGTTACGCCAGCTTGTTTAGCTGTTGAAAAAAGCTTTTTGTTGTGGTTGGATACCTCGTTGCGGATGAATAGTCTTTTTGAAGTATCTGGCAATTGCTCATAAATCTCCTGTTTTCTTGTTTGGATGGCAAAATATGTTTGCGCCAGAGCTATTTCCGGTTTATTAGGGTCTCCATTTTGGGCTATCAAATAGCAAGCATATCGGTCTAATTTGTAATTTTTGATCTCTCTGATCGTATTTGAGCCAATTTCGACCATTTTAACCGTTCGGTTAAAATGGTTATCCACAGCCTGACCGCTATTTATACAGGCGCGAGCCGCTCTCGCAATCACTTCTTCTGCCTTTTGCCAATTTCCATATCCCAATAAAGGCATTAGTTCACGCGCCTCCCAATACTCAATCCCGTTTTCATCAATTTTTTTAATGCCCTCAAAATTTTTATGAGGAGCAGAGGGTATTATTGCTTTAGTCATAATTTTTATTTTACACATTAAACAAAAGAAAGGCAAATTAACGCGCACCATTGCTCATAATATCGTTACAAAAAAACGACGCGGGGATTTGAATGGACAAAAAAAGTGGCTGATGTTTTTATCATAGCTATAAACTAAGATAGAAACAAAAGCCACAACATTTTTCACAATCCGTATAAACTACGTCGGAGAGACCTTGCCGTCTCTTTGCGACATGTTATAACGCTCTAGCAACGCACGGCGGTATTGCGTCGTTTCCTCGGCAGTGAACGCATCACCATTGATCACTGACGAAAAGACCGTCCATAGCTCTGGCGCCGCCTCGATTTTGTGCGACAACCGACTCGCCATCCGCCGCCCAAATGGTGTGCCAGGTAGAGGACTGGTACAGAAAAGCGAGAAGTTAACGCGCGTTTTACTACCGCGAGTAATTTTGTACAGCACTTCCAGATTTTGCTCCAGTCTGGCGCGATTTACCGCCGATTCCTCGGGCGCGCCAATCATAACCGCTAGATTCAGAAACGGTATCTCTGTTTCTAACAAATGTTTGATTATATTTGACGCTTCGGGTGTATGCAAGCGATCAAGTTTCGTTAAACGACTTTCTCGTAAAAGAGAATCTTCTAAAGGTAGTAACAACCGATGCGCACCGGAAAAACATATTTCATCATGAGAGTTCCAAAAAAGTGCTTCGAACAACTCTTTTTTTACCTTTCCGTTACGATCAGTTAACCGTTGTGTTTCCAAACCCACCGGGAACTCCCACGCGACATTTTGATCACGCATGTAGTTGAATATCGCAATCAACTCTGATGGCCGACGTAACAGTAAATTATCATCGCTGATCATAAAGAGTTGGCAACCTGCTTGAATATAATGATCGAAGTGTCGAATAACTTCCGAAACTGGCAATCGCCAGAGCTGTGTATTTGCCTCGGTACAATATTCACACACACCGCTACAGCCGCGGGACGTTTCAAAGTATGCCGCAAATCCATTTTTTGATATGATTCCTGAAACAATTGGACCGCCGCCACTTTCAGTATAGCGGGTCTGATCAAAGCCGATCAGCTTGAAATCGAATAATTGTGGTCGGAAAGTACGGTTAATTCCGCCAAGAATTTTTCGATCATTCGGTTGGATACCTCTACTTAGAGCAGAAAAAAAATTTGACAGTGCTACATCTCCATCACCTATACCGATATAGTCGGCGCCAGCCTTGAAGTAAAATTTATGCCGCTCTGGGGTGCCAGCATCACGACCGCCGACAAGAATTAAAGCAGTAGGATGCGATTTTTTGATAATCCGCATCACTGTTGCAATACTATTTGCTTCGGCCGTGAAATTCGCGGTCAAAACAAATACATTTGCATCAGTGTTCATGATTCGCGTGGAGTAATCGCCAACAAGGTGGCGAGTTAACATCATCTCACCGTACTTGATTGGCGGCAAATATTCATCACCAATCTGGTCTCGCCATTTAGTTGAATCATCGAGACTTCGTAAATCGAGTAACTTGACTTTAAAGTCCTCCTGCAAGCAAGACGCTAACGCAACCTGACTTTGCGGCCAGGTATTAGTTCGAACAGGATTAAATGGCACATTGCCATTCAATAAAACTGGACATGGTTGAACGACCAACGCGATCCTCAGTTTTTTATTGTCCAGTCTGATAATTGCACACATAGTCCAGCTTTCGTGCCCGATGGCTTGAAAATTTACCGATCCCTTTGCAGAAATTGGTTTATTTTCGGTAGCCATCTGTTTGACAATATCAGGAGTTTGTGTAATCCACCAATTTTCTCGTTGCATCCGAGGGTCAACGATAAAATGAAATTTATGATCTTTTGGATTATATTCCAAACAATCGTCAAAATCATTGTAATGCCAGTTAGGCACTGGCGGATTGATATTAACTAGAAACAAAAACAAAATAAGCAATACTATCACTATTCGCTTCATGCTGATCCTCCTGTTAAAATTGCAGTTTTTTTGACAAAGACCTAGAGTTAATAAGATACCATAAAATATATAAAAAATCAATAGAAACAGGTAATGTGCAGACACATATGGCGGTTTTTGCTTAAATTGCCTCGCAGACTAGCTATTTTACTAGCAACTATTCCCAGCGACGAAGCCGGTGGTCCAGCAAAGCTGTAAGCTGTAGCCGCCAGAAGGCCGGTCAATATTCAAAACATCGCCGACGAGATACAGATTTGGTATGAGGCGAGATTGCATAGTTTTAAAATTGATTTCTTCCAGCTCGACGCCGCCTGAGGAAGCGATCGCTTTGTCTGCCCCGAGCAGTCCTTTTACGTGCAGAGGAATTTCTTTAAAGAGCGTGATTAATTTTTTCCGGTCAACACTTGGCACACTGTGATTCGGCGTGTCGCCATTCACTTTTGCAAGTGTGAGTAATTCGTGCACCAAGGCAGTAGGCATAAGTTTAGCGAGTGTATTGGCTAATTTTTTATTACTGTCATCAACGAAAAGATTTTGAAGTTTAATTTTTAACGCACCATGATCAAAATTCGGAAACAGATCAAGGGCGATAGTAACCTCGCCGTTTTTTAACAATTCACCGATTTCTTTGCTCATATTAAGCACGGTCGGTCCGCTAATGCCGAAATGGGTGAACAGCAGGCTGCCTTTGTAAATTTTTTGTTTTTTATTGTTTTGAAAAGTAGTTAGTTTAACATCATCCAGTGTCACTCCGCTGATTTTTTTTGTCCACGCATCTGCCAATTCTATCGGCACCAGCGCGACATCAGTATCAATTATCAAGTGTCCTAATTTGCGGAGCCACAGAAATGCTTCGCCGGTTGAACCGGTTTCCGGATGTGAATTGCCGCCAGTAGCTAGGATGCAGGCGCGCGTTTCCAGCGCTTGGCCGTCAGCCAACTTGATAGTGATATGTGCAGAAGCCGCAGAACTAAATATACCGGCAACTGTTTGGCCGGATTGTAGCTCAACATTTCCTTCTTTTAAATAATCAACTAACACCTCAAGAATTGATTGCGCTTTATCCGAAACCGGGAAAACTCTACCTTCGTCTTCAATTTTTGTCGCCAAGCCGCGCTTATTAAAGAAATCAAGCGTATCTTTAACATTAAACTGCGCGAAAGCGGAAAAAAGAAACTTGTCGCTGTCTTTATACCGAGCGAGCATGGTCCGCGTTTCCGGACAATTGTTCGTCACGTTACAGCGTCCGCCGCCGGTCAGCAGAAGTTTTTTGCCAAGGGTCGGATTCTTTTCGAGCAGTAAAACTTTTTTCCCTCGCTCCCCGGCTCTCCCAGCGGCCATCATCCCAGCCGGGCCTGCGCCGATAACAACAACGTCCCAGAGCATTTTTTTTTGTTGGTTAGCTTTCATACTAAAAAATCATTTCGTCCAGCAAGGCCGTTACCCCGATTTTCTTTTTCGCGGAATAAGGAATAACCAGATGCCCGCCGATCACCTCTTGAATGTTCTCCAGCTGGCTTTCGTACTCTGATTTTTTGATTTTGTCTATTTTATTCGCGACGACAATAATATTTTTTTTATATTTTTCCAAGCAACGGAGTATTTCCAAGTCATTTTCTTGCGGGCCGATGTGTGCATCAATAATCAATACTATTTTTTCCTGGATGTACGGCGAGGTGAACAAGTACCAGTTAATCAATTGTTCTAATCTGTCACGCAAGGCTTTCGATGTCCTGGTAAATCCATATCCCGGCAGATCGACTAAGTAGAACGAGTTATTTATTAAAAAAAGGTTAATTTCCTGCGTGCGCCCGGGAAAGGAACTGGTGCGAGCCAAAGCCTTTCGCTCCACCAAAGAATTGATGACCGAAGACTTGCCGACATTGGAACGCCCGATAAAAGCAATCTGCGGTTTGCCGTCATCAAGGATCTCGTTAGTTCCGACGACGCCTTTTATAAATTTTGCCGAGGATATTTTCATAAATTTTTTTGAATGTTTGATTACAGCGCGCCTAAATCAATAATATCATCAATCTGAATTTTAGAAACAAAATCAGGAATATGGCTGACGAGAATCAGCGCGCCTTTGTACGCGTCGAGTGCTGACGCGATCACCGGCAAATGGCGGAAATTGATGTGATTTGTCGGCTCATCAAGAATTATCAAGCCTGGTTTCATCAAGACTAAGCGCGCGAAAGCCAGCAGTCCTTTTTGACCTTCGGATAACATTTTGATTTTGCTCGCCAGCGTTTTTCCGTCGAGCAGAAATCCGGCGGCCACTGACCGGAGCTGTTGTTCGTCTTTCTCGGCCATGACTTCTTCCAGGCTGTTATAGGCTGTTTGCTCAAAATCCAGCATCGAGAAATCTTGTCGATAATAACCAGTCTTGATGTCCGGGCCAATTGTCGCCCCAGTCGCTTTGCCGGCAACGATCTTCTCGAGTAAAGTACTTTTTCCGATACCGTTCGGCCCGGCGATTAAAAGATGCGATCCCCGGCGCAAAACTAAATTGACGTCCTTGGTAACCGGCTGGCCGTTTTTAATAATGCCAACTTGCGGCAGGGAAATTACCGTGCCGTTGAAACTGGCCGGAAATTCCTGAACCGGAATGTCGAAACTGCGAATCGTTTTGTCCTCGCGGCGCACGTCAACTCTGCTTTCTTCCATATCATCCGCGGCATATTCACGCATACGTTTGGCGACCGCGCGTAACTTGCCGCCCTTATGCGCGAACACTTCTGCCTGCGCTTTCTTTTTTTTGATTTCCGTTTCTGCCCGGGCGTTCTGCTGGCGCTCGCGCTCGATCCGATCGGCAATTTCCGCAACAACATCAAGATAATTACCAATATATTTTTCAATTTTATGCGTATGAACATCAAGATATAAGACGGTGTCGGTAAAACAATTAAGGAATTCCGCGTCATGGGAGATGATGATCAGGGTTTTATCATATTCCAAAAGATAGCCCATCAGGTGATTGATGCCGGTTTCGTCAAGGTTATTAGTCGGTTCATCCAGCAAAAGAATATCAGGATCCTGAATCAGCGCGTAGGCCAGTAATAATCGCGCCTGTTGGCCGCCGGAATGCGCGCTGACTTTTTTTGTCAAAACCGTTGTTACGTTGACGGCATTAAGGACATCATTGATGCGCTTATCAAGATTGTACGGTTTTTCCGCGAACGTCGTGGCAAACCAGTCGCGGACAGTCAGCTCCATTTGTTCCGGCGGGATGACTTGCTTGGCGATGCCGATGGTCGCGTCAGACGGTGTAACGAAGATGCCGCCTTTATTTAATTTGACTTCACCTAAGATCAATTTAAAGAGCGTTGACTTGCCTGCTCCGTTTTGGCCCATGAGCGCGACTTTCGCGCCGTTGCGTACGCCAAAACTAACCTCATCTAAGACAGGCTTACTTTCGACATAACTAAATTTCGCGTCGCTAAAACGCAATACAATGGTATCGTTCGCCATTACTCATCAGCTTACTCGATAATGGCGGATTTGACAATGGGGAGGATGGCGCATTACTCGCCTCACCGCTTGACATTATCAGTTATATATTTTGAATAAAGCGAGCTTTGGTGATTGTGGATAAGGCTACTTTTGATTTTCGGTGGATTTTCGGGTATAATAAATTCAATATATCATTACTATTTTTTTAGTCAATAAATAACTTACTAAAGTTACCCACATATGCACACACCCACTAAAAAACAAAAACAAATTTTAGATTTCATCACCTCTTACATAAACAAGCATGGCATATCCCCTACCATAGAGGAAATGTCTAAACACTTCAAACGTGCAGTTGGTACGATTCATGAACACGTAGAAGAATGCGTAAAAAAAGGATGCATTAAAAAAAATAGTAATTCTTCGCGCGGCATTGAATTATACAAACAATTCGAAATGATAAAAATTCCGTTGTTGGGCACTATTACCGCCGGCCAACCCATCGAAGCAGTACAGGAAAAAGAAACAATCGCCATCGCTAAAGATCGATTGCCGCATTCTGGCAGCTTTTTTGCTTTAAAAGTTACTGGCGATAGTATGATTGAAGAAAATATTGCAGATGGTGATTATGTAATTGTAAAACAACAAACAACGGCCGAAAATGGGCAAAAGATTGTGGCACTTATAAACGATAATGATGCAACTTTAAAAAAATTTTATAGAGAAAATAACAATATACGATTACAACCTGCAAATCAAAAATTTCAGCCTATTTTTGTTAAACCAGAAAATTTTAAAATCCAGGGTGTCGTTGTAGATATAATTAAAAACACAAAATTTCAACCAAATGTTATTTTTAAAAAGGAAGAAACCACAGCAACCAAAACCAAAGGGTCCTATAATTTTGAGGATATCAAAAGGCTACTAGGCAAACCATATTTTGAAACAGACAATTGTTTTATTTATAACGTGGATTGTTTAAGTGCGATGAAGAAAATTGAAAGAGAAGCCATCGACCTAACAGTTACAAGTCCTCCGTATAATATCGGAAAGGAATATGAAACCGATAAACCTATACAAGAATATATAGATTGGTGCAAACAATGGATGAATGAAGTATACGGAATCACAAAACAAAATGGCTCGTTCTGGCTAAATTTAGGTTATTTTGAATTTCCTCAAAAAGCAAAAGCCCTCCCCATTACCTATCTATTATGGGATAAAACTCCATTTTATTTAATTCAAGAAGTTGTCTGGAATTATGGCGCCGGAGTGGCAGCGAAGAAATTTTTATCTCCACGCAATGAAAAATTTCTTTGGTACGTGAAAAATCGAGAAAATTATTTATTTAATCTTGATAATATAAGAGATAAAAATGTTAAATATCCCAACCAAAAGAAAAATGGCAGACTAAGATGTAATCCGCTTGGCAAAAATCCCTCAGATGTGTGGCAGATACAAAAAGTTACATCTGGTAAAGATAGGAGCTCAAAAGAAAGAACTGAACACCCAGCACAGTTTCCCGAGGCTTTAATTGATAGGATCATTTTAGCATCGAGTAACAAAAAAGAAGTCATATTAGACCCCTTCTTAGGTTCTGGCACTTCTGCCATCTCTGCTTTAAAGAATGAAAGAAAGATTATTGGCTTTGAAATTTCAAAAAAATATTGTGGGATCGCCGAACAAAGAATAATAAAGTTACTAGAAAATCAGAAGCAAAAAAAATTATTTAGCTGAATAGATTTCAAATAATTTAAATTTTTTAACAGCAGGGCTAAGTCTCGCCTGCTGACCGCTGGTGGCAGTTTGGCCAATCCAATCTCCATGATCTAACCAACCAAATCTTATTTTAACTATTCTGGGTTTGGGACAAACATCATCGTCGCATTTTTCAAAATTAACTGCTAAATAATACCCTGATTTATTTTTTTTTCCTTTAACGACCTTCTGCGCATAACTCCTATTACTGAAAATATTGTTTGGATTAGATGAAGTTTTAATTTCAATCGAAAAAGTATTGTTAGGCACATAAACAAGATCCTTATCGTGTGCTTGTTTTTCTTTACTCCAAATTTTCGGATATCTTGCCGAAAATTCCAAAGGAATCAATTCATGTAAAAGAAAGCCCATTATTTGCGGTTTTGGAAAAATATCCTTTCCAATACGGAATGCTTTCTTGCCAATTTTGGAACGAAAAATTTCTTCCCACGACTCTAGCACGACATCCTTTATTTCATCAACAGATAGCGGGTGTTTTGAAATTAATTTTTCAGTTATTTTACCCCATTTTGCAATGCCCTGATTTAAATAAGGGGAAATCATAAATTATAGTGGCTTTGTTGAATAAATCCCTGGGACAAAAGTTTTCTCCCTTTATTCCCGAAATTTATGCAACAAGATAACTGTCTGGCCGGCCTAACATGGTCATTTGGTTGAGCGCCTTGCATCGCAGAAGTAATTGCGTTCTTTGTCCAGCAAGATTTCTAGCTGATACCCGGTCGCCAAAGATGGTTTTTAACCTAAACATAGTATTCTCTGCCAAACTGCGACGATGATAGTCGCTTTCTTCCTGCCACCTTTTCCTACCAACTGCTCTAATTCGTCGCAGATTTTCATCCCGAACCAGCCGTTCTTGCTTACTGTTGCCGTGTTGCCAAATCCGGGCATTATGTTGCGGCGGAATAGCCACATGTTTCACCCCTTTATCCCGTAATGCCTGATAACACTTCCGGCGATCATATGCTCCGTCAGTGGAAACTTGGTTAATTGAACCAGGTATCTGGTCTAGTAAAAATCTCAACACCTCGCTATCAACTATATTGTTGCCGGTTACCGCACCAATGAGGATATCTCCTGTTTTCTCATCCACACCCAGATGAAGTTTTGTCCAACGACGGTGCTTACTCCAGCCATGCTGCCTGACTTTCCATTCACCTTCGCCATAAACCTTGGCCCCAGTACTGTCGACTACGATATGTAATGGCTCTGACCAATGCTGGCGCACTCGAATTTTCACCTGGAGTGTTGTTGCTCTGATAGATAAGGTAGAATAGTCAGGTGAAGTTAAATTAACGGCCATTCGCTTAAACAAGCAGTTCAAAAATCCTTCTGTTTGCCTTAAAGCCAGGTGAAAGACTTGTTGAATGGTGAGAGCAGTGGTGATGGCAATGTCAGTGTACAATTGAGGTTTACCTTTTTTACCGGTTTTCTGTTGGTTAATCCACTGATCCAGAGCATCTTGGTGAAGCCAAAAAAAGACACTGCCGCGATCGACTAATGATTGGTTATACTCTCGCCAATTTCTAACACGATATTTCTTTTTTCCTTTATTCTTCTGCCTTTTGGCTTTTTTGTTGGTAGGTTTTTTCATACCAACATTATACCAGAAAAGGCCGAAAAACTCAGGTCGAAAGATATTATTTATTCAACAAAGTCAATTATAGTATAAAATAATTTAAACTCTTTTTATACAAAATAGCAAAAGATTTTAATTCGATAATATCTACTCTCTGCTCTCCTGCCTCAACTTTCGAAATATAAGATTGAGGCTTTTTAATTTTCTCTGACACTTCTTTTTGTGTTAAGCCAATATCTAAACGCGCTTGTTTAAGGCGGTCTACAACTCGTTGGTATTCGCTTGTTCGTATTGTTTTTGGCATGTATATATAGGGTATATTCAAATCAAGAATATTCAAAGTTTGAATATCGTGATATAATTCAACTAGCTAAGAGAAAAGAAAAGTTTGCTTTTGGCCGCCGTAATGTTCTGGCGGATTTTTTTCTGGTTCTTTGGCAGTTTTTAAAAAGACGCGCCCCGCTCTCGAACCCTCGGGGCGTGCCGTCGTTCAAAAATTTTCCTTAAAATCTGTACGAATTCTGTCGTAAAGCCCTCGCCTATTATACAAAAACAGCCGCTTTAACGGCTGTCATTGCAAAATGGCAGGAGAGGAAGGAATCGAACCCTCATTCTCGGTTTTGGAGACCGATGTTCTACCATTGAACTACTCTCCCAGCATAAAATACATCGCCATTGTAACGCATTTTTTGATTGATGTCTACATTTAAAAGCAAAACGCCAATTTGTCATCCCGAGCTTGCCGAGGGATCCCTCTCTTTATAGCCAAAAGGGATTCCTCGGCTCCCCTCGACTCGGCTCGGGGTCGCTCGGAATGACAATACACGGACCCACAGACAACATGCGAAATGTTGACGTTTCGTGCCCCATTTGTTTTAATGCCAGTATTCCCCTTCGCCGAATACTTTGTCGCTTGCCACTCAAAGTGGGTAGACAGGCTTCGGGGAATGGAAACTATTAGATATTTATGGAGTTCACTATGAAATCGCTTAAATATTATTTGTTTGTCCTCGGCTGTCAAATGAATAAATCTGACGCCGAAAGAATCGCCGGGCTGGTAGAGTGTTTTGGTTTTACGGCAACTTTAAAACCGGAAGAGGCAAATTTAATTGCGGTGGTCGCCTGCTCGGTTCGACAGTCAGCGGTAAACAGGATCAAATCTCGAATCAGCGGCTGGAATAGAATCAAAAAAAGTCGCAAAGCCGAAAATCCCCTAATTATTATTTTAACCGGTTGTGTTTTACCGGCGGACCGAAAGATTTTTGCCAAACAGTTTGATTTGGTGCTGGATACTTACGAAGTGCCGGAGAGATTGACGGAAGCGTTGGAGGAAAGTTTTGGTACTAAATCGTTTGAGAATAAGCAAAAATGCCAATTTGTCATCCCGAGCCCCGTACCAAAGCAAGTGCTTGGTTCGGGGCCGAGCTTGCCGAGGCCAGCCTCGCCGGCAGGCAGGGATCCCTCTCTTTATAGCCAAAAGGGATTCCTCGACTCCCCCTCGACGCGGCTCGGGGTCGCTCGGAATGACAATACACGGTCAGTTCCTATTCTTACCCCTTTGCTAAATATCACTTCTGCAGACTTTTTTGGCTTGGCGCCGGTGTACTCATCAAATTTTCAAGCCTATGTCCCGATTCAAACCGGCTGTAATAACTTTTGCAGTTATTGCGCCGTGCCTTACACCAAAGGACGGGAAAAATACCGGCCGTATAAAGAAATTGTTCAGGAGGTCAAAAAATTGGTTCAAGATGGTTACAAAGAAATTACCTTGCTCGGCCAAAACGTGAATACTTATTTTGATCCAGCGCTTAAAGACGCCATTGGCGCGCGCCAAAAATATCGGCAGTGGTCAGCATTAACTGATTTTCCCAGATTGTTGCGTTTGATCGCCGATATCTCGGGCAACTGGTGGTTGCGGTTTGTAACTTCTAATCCTTGGGATATGTCCGAAGAAACCATCAAAGCGGTTGCTGATTGCGAGCGGATTTGCGAGTACATTCACCTGCCTCTACAATCCGGTAGCGATCGGATTTTAAAATTGATGAATCGCCATCATACCCAAAAAGATTATTTGGAATTGATTGATAAAATCCGCGCCATTATTCCGGGTGTTGCCATTTCGACAGACATCATTGTCGGTTTTCCCGGGGAGGCTGAGGCAGACTTTTTAGCAACCGCGAAAGTGATGGAGCAGGCTAAATTTGATATGGCTTATCTGGCCCGCTACTCCCCTCGTCCAGGCACTGTTGCCGCCAAGATGATGAAGGATGACATTAGCGCGGCGGAAAAAATCAGGCGGGAGAAATATTTGGAGCTGATTTTGCGGCAGACGGCGCTTTTCAACAATCAAAATTATATTGGAAAAGAAGTGGAGGTGCTAATAGAAAGTATAAAGTATAAAGTAGTAAGTATTAAGTATGAAGAAGATGGTATCAAGAATAATGAATCAAGCATCAAAAATGGCAATAAAATGCTGGCTTTTGGCAAAACAAGGACATTTAAAACCGTCAAATTTAAAACTGACCGCGATTGTGTCGGCCAGTTTGTATCAGTCAAAATCACCGAGGCGCGGGAATTTGGGCTGGAGGGAGAGCTGTGTAAAAAAAAGTAGTGACTGTAGTTTTATCAAAAGTGCATAAAGCGTACAGTCACCGAGGTTGGTTAGTTAGTTGGTTAGGTTGAAACGGCAAAGTTCACTTGCACTGTAGCGCCAGCAGGGCCATTACCCCAAATCGAGTTAACACTAACGGTTGCTTTTCTTTTCAAAACATCACAGTCTTTTTTGCAGAAGCCGTTATTGTCGTTAATGACCTTTGGAACGGGGTTATCCCCACTAATATTTAACGTTGCGTTTATATTTTGACCAGTGATAGAATCAGATTGTGCTTTTAACAAATCGTATGCTGCAACGTTGGCTTTGATTATTCTGCCATCTCTATCGATGACAAACACTGGATCCGTTAATCGCCAGTAAGGTTGTTTGGTCACGTCTTTGACTAGACCTTGCATTTCTTTCGGAATTTCGAATATAGGCATTTACTTTCACCTCCTCGTTTGTATAGCATTAATCTCGCGGTGAGATGTGGATAGAATATAACATTATTGGGGAAATGTCAAATTTTTTCAAATCCTTCTCCCACCTTCTTAAGAAAGACTATCGTATAGATTCCTGCTTGCCCTCCTTCGCGCAAGGCTTCGGAAGGGCACGGCGCAGGAATGACAGCCTGGGGCAAGTAACTTATTTACGCTTTGTTTGATAAACTTCCAGCGTCTCTTGGGCCATTTGTTCCCAGGAGTATTTTTTTATTAGGGCTAAGCCTTTTTCGCGCAAATCAGCTTGCAGTTTTTGATCAATTAATACTTGATTAATTTTGTCGGCCATGTCAGTCGCATCATTGGGATCAAAATAAATCGCCGCGTCTTCACAAATTTCCGGAATCGAAGTCGCCTCGGCCGCTACCACTGGCAGGCCAAAACTCATCGCCTCCAAGGGCGGCAGGCCAAAGCCTTCATATAAACTGGGGAAAACGTAGAGCGCGGCGTTTTGGTAAAGCAGAGCTAACTCATCATCATCAGCAACTCCAAAAAACTTAATATGAGGTAAAAGCTCCGGAAAATTGACGCCGATTTGTTTTTGCAGGCGATTGGCGAAAAAATCAATTTTGCCGGCAATTACCAAATCAAGATTAGTTTGATTATTTTTAGTCCGTAAAATTTTTAGCGCCTCAATCAACTTCTCCAGATTTTTATGCGGGTAAGCCGAGCCGACGTAAAGAAGATAATTTTTAATTTCTAATTTTTTATTTCTTATTTTTTGATTTAATTGGTTGACGCCTTCATAGATTACGCTAACTTTTTTTGAATCAATTTTATAATAGTTTAATAAGTCTTCTTTGGTAAACCGGGAAGGCGTGATAATCTGGCGAGCGCCGGTAATCGCGTGGTGGAGCACTTTTTTATATCCCATCAATTTTAATTGATACAACCACGGCGGTAAAGTCGTTGCCCGTTCATCAGGAAAATGATGGATTATCAGGTCGTGCACACTCACGATATAGCGGCCATTATAAAGAATTGGAACATTAAAATGTGGAAAGTGCATCAGGTCAACACGCGCCTTTTTGATGACACTGGCCATAAATAGCTGTTCGTTTAGGGAATACCAACGATAAGGCGCCAGGACAAATTCAAAAGTACGTTTTAAATCGCGCGGCAAGCGTTCACGCAAATTTTCAACGATTGCCCGTCGGTCAAAATCATTGTAAACAAAAAAAACATATTGATTATTACGATCAATTTTTAGTAAATGAACGATCAGTTCCGCGATATAACGCCCGATGCCGCCATGAGCGGTGCCCCAAAGCCGGGCGTCGAGGCCGATAAGCATAGAAACAAGGTCAAGTTAGGATTTACGCGTTTGTCTCAAAAATCATCTTTTGTCATTCCCGTGAAAACGGGAATCCATTTTATATAGATTCCTGCCTTCGCAGGAATGACAATAGAATATTACAAGCGACGAATTAGTAAGTCCTAATCATTTGAGATTAGCATCTTAGCCACTCCTTTCCCCATTTTCTCCCAGGTAAACTCACTTGCGCGCTTAAGTCCCATAACCTTTAATTTATCATAGAACTGCTTGTCGCTCAACAGCCGGTCGATGGCTAAAGCTAAATCAACAATGTTATAGGGGTCAACTAATACTCCAGCATCAGCGACAATCTCGGGCAAAGACGAGCCATGCCCGACAATAACTGGCGTGCCGCAAGCCATTGACTCAAGCGGCGGAAAACCAAAGCCCTCATAGAAACTGGGGTAGATAAAAATCCGCGCCAGATTATAAATTACCGGCAGATCCTCGGCGTCCATTTTGTTTACAAAGCGAATTTGGTCGCGTGAGCGGGCGCGTAGCCAGAAACGATAAATTTGGTCGAATTTCCAACCTTCTGGTCCGACGATAACCAAAGGCGGCACCTGGGGCCGATTTTGAACCAATAAGTCGTAAGCCTCGATTAAGGTTTCCAAATTTTTGCGCGGTTCCAGCGTTCCGACAAAAAGCAAAAAATCAGGCGGCAGTTGGTACTTGATTCGCACCGGAACAGTGTCCTTTATCAAGCGAAAGCGGTGGGTGTCGATTCCGGGATAAATCACGGTAATTTTATCGGGCGCGATGTCGTATAAATCAATCAGATCTTGTTTAGTATTTTGCGAGACCGCGATAATTTTTTTGGCGGTTTGGTAAAATTTGCGCGGGCGAATCAAACGGTGCCAAAGACGCTGGCGTAGGGTAAAGAATTCCGGAAAAATTTCCCAAGAGAGATCATGGCAGACGGCCAACCGGCGGGCATAGGGCGAAAGAGCGATCAGCGATAAATTTGGCAGGATAAAATAATCAATTTTTGGGCTGAGCAATTCATCAATCCAGGGAAACTTAAAAGCATGCATCGATAAATTAAGCAGTTTGTTCGGCAAGCGGTAACCTTTAATTGTAACATTCGGCGTTTGGCGGCAAAGTTTAAATAATGGTTCCAGGGCGATCGGTTTCTTTTTAAACTGACTGTAAAATAAAAGAAGCCTTAAAGTTCCCCTCCTGGCTTCTTTAATTAGTTCCCGCGTCAGGTAATAAGTATACCAACTTACTCCGCCCCAGTTCGCTTCCAATAAAGGCCGGATGTCGCAGGCGATGGTCGTCATTGGTTGAGTCTTTTGGTCCCGCTGGATTTAGTGCGGGCTTTGTACTTGGATATTTGTTTGCGCAATTTTTCGCGCACCAGATCAACTCCGGCATGAATATCAGAAAAATTTTGCACCGTCGCTTTGATAATTTTTTTCGGCACGTGCAGTTCCACTTCCATGCTTAAGACGTTGCCTTTTCGGTGATGCGTATTTTTGGTGATACGCACATAGGCGCCCAAAGGCTCTAAAATGTGCGTCACCTTGTTTATTTTTTCTTCGATGTACGCCTGCACATCCGGTGCCAGCGTAATATTTTGGGTGTTGATGCGGATAGTCATATGAATAGTATTAAGTATTAAGTAACACCGCTTTGATTCGGCGGACGCCGGAAGAAGAAGATTCTTCTTTCAAAATTTTAAAGGCGCCCAGTTCTTTGGTGTTGGTAACGTGCGGACCGCCGCAAATTTCTTTAGAAAAATTGCCGATTGAATAAACTTTTACTTTATTCTGATAGCGATCCGGAAAGAGTCCGATGGCGCCCTCGTTTTTTGCTTCGTCTAACGTCATCTCGGCGTAGGTTACCGGCAAGGCGGCCTGAATTTGGACGTTCACCAGATCTTCTACCCGTTTGATTTCTTCTTTGGTGAGCGGTACCGGCTGGGAGAAATCAAACCGCAGACGCTCGGCGGTAATGTTGCTCCCTTTTTGCGCTACGTGCATTCCCAAGATTTGCCGCAAGGCCTGTTGCAGTAAGTGGGTAGCAGTATGCAAACGAGTTGTCAAGACTTGCGCATCCGCGAGTCCGCCGGCGAATTTTTGCGCGGCTCCGTGGCGGGATTTTTTCTGATGTTCCTGGAATGCCCGCCGGAAAATTCGTTGATCGATAATAATCCCGTGTTCTTTTGCCAGCTCGTGGGTTAGCTCGTAAGGAAAGCCGTAGGTGTCGTAAAGTTTAAACGCCAGCTCCGAAAAGTTGAGGCTCAATTCCTCTTGGATAAGCGGGCTGTGCGTGCAAATTAGCCGAATAAATTCGGAGCGCCGTTTTAGTTCGTTTTGAATTTCCTTAAACATTTCCGAACTGGCGGTTTCCATTTTGTGTTTAATTTCGTCGGAGGCCGAAAGATAATACATTAATTTTGGCTGAATCTCAACATTTCCGGTTGAGGTTTCTGGCGGAATCGGCATATCGCCCTCCGGGTACAGTTCTGACGTTTTTTGGAGCGTAATCAGATAAAGGTCCAAATAATACATTTTGTCGAATTCTTTTAAGCCTTTGGTAAGCGTCAGATTAAATTTATTTTCTTCTTGAGTTAATTCCTCAAAAATCAGTTGTTGGTTTTTCGTTAATTCCGGGTAAGCGTCCTGGTAGGTATAAATTATAACAGGGGCAAGATTGATTAAGATCGGCTCCTTAATGCCCAGACTGTTAACCAAACGAATGGCGCGCCGGATAAGTTTGCGCAATTGATATCCTTGCTCGACGTTGGACGGCGCTACTCCGTATTGATCCCCCAAGATAAAAACCGCGGTTTTAATGTGGTCGGCGATAATCCGCGCGCTGCGTTCGTTGTAAGGCGTGCCGGCCGGTATCGCGGCGGCGATTTTTTGCATCAATAAATTAAATAATTCAGTTTCGTAAAGGCTCTTTTTATTTTCCATGATGGCGGTGATGCGTTCCAGTCCCATGCCGGTATCAACGTTTTTTTGCTGAAGCGGCACAAAACTCGAGTCAGCCTTTTTTTCGTACTGCATAAAAACATCATTCCAGATTTCCATCCAGCGGGCGTCGGTCGAATCAAATTTTTCTGGCGCCTGACCATCGCCGGTCCAGTAGAACATTTCGGTGTCCGGGCCGCAGGGTCCGGTTTGTCCGGCCGGCCCCCACCAGTTGGCTTTTTTATCCAGATAGGCGATTCGTTCCGGCGGCACTCCCAAGCCTTGCCAAATCTTGGCTGATTCTTCGTCTTTGGGTGCGTCGTTATCACCGGCAAAAACCGAAACCGCCAGTCGGTCCAGCGGCAGGCCGAGCCAGGCCGGAGAAGTTAAAAATTCAAAACTCCATTCAATCGCTTCTTTTTTAAAATAATCACCGAGCGACCAGTTGCCGAGCATTTCAAAAAAAGTAAGGTGAGTATCGTCCCCCACTTCTTCGATGTCGTCGGTGCGCAGGCATTTTTGGTAATTTACCAGCCGGTGCCCTTGCGGATGTTTTTCGCCCAATAGATACGGAACAAGCGGGTGCATACCAGCCGTGGTAAAAAGGACGGTTGGGTCGTGTTCCGGAATTAAAGGAGCGCTGGGGATTTGCTGATGCCCTTTCTTAAGAAAAAAATCGATAAATTTTTGGCGAATTTCGTTGGCCGTCATAGAAGGATCTAGTTAGGTATTATATTCTAGCTGATTTAAACAAATTGCTCAAGTTTACCACGTCGTTCGCGAGCGACGTGGTTTTTCATCAAAATAAATTATTGCATTACCGTAACTTGGGTGCCGATTTCCGCCCAGTTGTATAATTTTTCGGCGGGGCCGATACCCAAGCGCACGCAACCGTGAGAGACTGGGGTTCCCAGATGATTCTCCCCTTCCCGATAACCGCTGGGCCACAGCGGGAGTTCGTGAATGCCCGCGCCTGTTTTGCCTAAGGCCATCCAATAAGGCATCCAAAGTTTATAGCTGGCTGACCAGGCTTTGCGATTTTTATTGGTGATGGGAAAAGTGCCGATCGGGGTGCGCATTCCAGGCCGCCCGGTGGAAACTAGAAAAGCGTCAAATACTTTGGGTCCCTGACCGTAGCGTAAAGATTGCGCGGACAAATCAATTTCGATCCATTTTGGCAAAATTCCCGGGCCGTTAGGGTTGTAACCGTTAATCAGTTCGATTTTGTCTTTAAAGCCGTCGCCGTCGGTATCAGGATTTTGCGGATCAGTGCCATATTTTGCTTCTTCATAATCCCACAGTTTATCGCCGTCGAGATCGATTTGTAACGAACTATCGATAGCTAAAACCTGTTGCGGGATAATTAGGCACAGTAATAGACTAATTGTCGCAAGAATTTTCATTAAAAATTAAAGTCCTTTAAACAGCGGTAGGCCGTTTTCCGGGCTAACAGGAACGTAAATGGTGCCGGCGCGGTCTTTAAGTTCGCGGATATACAGGTATTGTAGATATTGATCAGTTAAACTTTCATTAATTATTTTTTGGGCGTCTCGCTGTCCAGCGGCTTCGATCCGCTTGCGCTCGGCTTCTTTGACCTCTTTCTGAAGGACAAAATCAAATCGTTGGGCTTCTTGATCTGCTTTCAGCTTTTCTTCAATGGCGTCGGATAGTTTAGCCGGCAGGGTAACATCGCGCAGTAGTACATCCTCAATTAAAATGCCCCGTGGTTCAATTTTTTGTTTGAGCAAGGCTAAAAGATTATCAGCTGATTCTTTGCGTTTTTCGGAATACAATGCCTCGGCCGTATATTGCGCGACCACCTCGCGGATACTGCTTCTGATTGACGAACGGATGATTTTTTCTTCAAAATCAGAACCGACGTTTTGATAGATTTTGGCGGCCTGATTTTTTTCCAGATGATATAACACGGTGATGTCTAAGTTAACTTTAAGACCTTCCTTGGTGAGAGCGGCGATGGAGTCGTCGCCTTGAACTTGGCCTTCATCATGGCGCACTGTCATGGTGTAATCCTGAGTTTGTGTGCTAAATTTAATGACGCGCGACAGCGGTATTTTAAAGCTTAATCCAGGTGGCAGTTCGCGCGCCGAGACTTTGCCAAAAAAGTCCATTACTCCGACATGCCCGGCCGGAACCACGGTTATAGTGGTGGCTAAAATTGTAATAATTAGCCCGATGGTAATCAAACCGCCAATGATGAGTTTAAATTGCTGGGCGCTGGGAGTTTTGATATTTACTTTGGATGGATCGAACATAGATTTTAGATTGGAGGCCTGTTGTTTTAGCGGCAGTTTCCGGTTTTTAATCGTGAACCAAACGAAAACAAACAGCCCGGCGAGAATTAATAAAGGCAAAATTTTATTTAGGCCTTTAAGGATGATTATGCCTAAAATAATAAAGAATATTATTCTGATTATTTTTTGATAATTTTGCTGCATATATTATGTTTAGACTAGCATATTTTGAATTATAAGAAAAGTGAGATAAAAGCTTGTGGCTTCCAAATTAACTTGCTAGTATTAAAGCAATGAAGCATACGTCCCCGTTGGCCGAGCGCCTGCGGCCGAAAAAACTTGTTGAAGTCGTTGGCCAAGAAAAAATTATCGGCCAGAGTTCGGTTTTGGCGCAATCATTAAAAAGCGGGCATTTGCCGTCCTTAGTTTTATGGGGCCCGCCCGGTTGCGGTAAAACTACGATCGCGCGGTTGTTGGCGCAGGAAATCGGGGCGATTTTTTTACAACTCGAAGCAGTAACCAGCGGTTTAAAGGAGTTTCGCAAGATTATCAACGAAGCTTTAGAAAATAAGATCGAAGATAAGCAAACCGTACTGTTTATCGACGAAATTCACCGCTGGAATAAAAAACAGCAAGATGCGCTTCTTCCTTACGTGGAAGACGGCACGATTATTTTTATTGGTGCTACGACCGAAAATCCTTCTTTCGAGGTGATTTCTGCGCTCTTGTCGCGGCTTAAAGTCATCATCTTACAACCGCTTTCGAAAACTGATTTAGTCATTTTATTACAGCGGGCTTTAAGCGAAGACAGTGAACTCAAAAATATCAAAATAAACCTTGAATCAGGGGAAGTGGAAATGATTGCTGATTTTTCCGGCGGCGATGCCCGGGTGGCGTTGAATGCACTGGAGCTCTGTGTGAACGCAAGCTCTCGCTTGGGCTCCAACGCGCGAACTAGCGCAGCCGGAGACCAAGCGAAAGCTTGTTCACAAGTCACCCCAGACATCATCAAACAAGTATTCGATCGAACAAATTTATTATACGACAAGGCTGGCGAAGAACATTACAACATTATTTCCGCCTTTATCAAATCTTTGCGCGGTTCTGACGTTGACGCGGCAGTGTATTATTTGGCGCGAATGATTGAAGGCGGTGAAGACGCGGAGTTTATCGCCCGGCGGCTGTTGATATTTTCCAGCGAAGACATCGGCAATGCTCTGCCGACAGCGTTGGTGGTGGCGAACGCTTGTTTTGATGCGGTGCGTAAAATCGGCTGGCCGGAATCACAACTCATTTTAACCCAAACTACAATTTATCTGGCCAAAGCGCCGAAATCTAATTTATCTGTCCGTGCAATCAGCTCGGCGCGGGCAGAAGTTCAGGAGTCTGGCAATTTGCCGATTCCCCTGCACTTGCGCAACGCACCGACCAAATTTATGAAGGATCTTGGTTACAGCCAAGGTTATATCTATACTCACAGCGACCCCACTGCCCAGCAGGAATTTTTACCGAAGGAAATCAAGAATAAAAAGTTTGTAAAATGACCGTTTGCGTTTTTCTGTCAAATATGTTAGATTGCGGCTAGCTTTTCTAGGGGGGAAAGGAGGGTTCTTTGATGGAGAATAATCAAGATCTGATCAATATTCTGATCGCGATTCCGGTTTTTAACGAAGATGACGCAACATTTGTCAAAATTTTAATCAGATGGTTAAAGGACTGCGAGTTGTTTTGCTTTCAGATTTTTTCTGCTGATAATATTCAGGAAACGCAAGCGATACTGGACAGTAAAAATATCGATATCATGGTCGTATCATATCCGCTGGCATTTAAAATGCCGAATGGTGATCTTTCTTTCGAAGAGTTAGGTCCCAATGATACTTTTTTTATCTCGTTGTCTCAACGCCAAGGGCTCTATGTTTATGTGCGGTTTGAGCCGCGTTTAAGTATCGCATGGTTGAGATACTTAGGTGGATCATTAGTGGAAGCTTTTCCAAGAAATATTGCCATTATGCCTGGTTATGAAGCGTATGTAGACATTACTGATTTGACCATTACGGATGAATTCAAAGAATTCAAACGCCAAAAAGGCAAAAAAATATAACAGACAGGAGCATTTACCCCAAAACTCCTGTCTTTTTTTGGGCTTTGTTGAATAAATCATTTTATGGCTCTAGATATGGGTTTTTAGACGGTCAAAAAAGAGTAAAAAATAGAGAAATAAGTAAAATGTGGCTTAAAATAAAGGATAAATTGATTCATTTATTCAACAAAGCCCTTTTTTTGTTGGAAATTTGACTAATTGTAAATTTTATAGTATTGTCGTAATCATACACGGGGACTGGAAGGAGATTTGATTATGCCTAGTGATCTTGGTTTTTGGGTTCATATAGTGGGGTTTGATCATGAAGAGGCACAAAAAATTAAAATTGCTTTTGATACAAAAATAGACGGCAAGGAAAAGTGCATGCTTTGCAAATCATACGTAGAAATCAGCAATGCGTTCGACTTTATTGTCCATGAGCAGGGCGTTGAAGTATTTATCATTAACGCGACCGCCCCTTTTGAAAAAGGCGTCGTGCTTGATGAAAAAAGTTTATTGTTACCTGCGCTCGCTTTTCTATTTATTTCGTCTGTTTTAAAAAGCGAACAGCAAGTATTTGTGCTTGGTACGGACGCCCAAATTGGGCGATTACAGAGTATAGTGTATTTTATGGCTCACGATATTGAACGTATATTTTTTCGAAATATAAGTGAGGTATCTCTGAGCGATATCGCACAAGAGGTTATTGATATAAAAAATAAGAAATAATTTTCTCTCTCGCACCTACTTTACATCCCCGGAGTAGGTGTTTTTTTGTAAAAAATTTGACTTTTGTTGTGTTTTGTGATATTTTTTAAATCAATTCAGCGTCAAAAAAATGTTTCTAATTACAAAGGAGGTTCGTGATGGAAAAATCGAATACACCTGTCAAAGTGCTTCTAGCTACCAGCGATTGTCAGCATGTACGTACAATTATAGCCCACCATATTGCAAAATATATTACCGGAGAAAATACAGTTGAAACTGTCGGTGATGCATGCGGGGCAATAAAGGTGCTTAAACAGCATCACCCAGAGATGATTATTCTAAGTGCTAGCATAGCTTTAACTTTAAAGACCGCTATGCAAGTAAGTATCTTGGGAAGTGAGAATATATATTCGTGGATAAAGGCAAACCGAGATTTAGCTAAAGGGTATTGGCCATACATTATTATGTATGCAGACGAGTATGGAAAAATACCATCTGAAAGCGTCGAAGTGCTTGTCCAGTGCAGTGTCAGCGGAAGCGTTGATGAGTTAATTGCTCAAGTACGAAACTTGTGGACAAAGTTATCAAAGTTATCGGAGAAAAAATAATTTTTCCATTTATTTACAAGACCCTCAACCCGGCTCACCTCTTACGATGAGTCGGTACTTTTTTTACCCGCCAAAATTACCCAAAAATTTAGGCGGGTTTTAACTCCTCTTCTGCAATCCGTTTCACCAAACTGCCATCAGCTTGGCCTTTTAACTGCCCCATCACTTTGCCCATCAAAGGGCCCATGTCTTTGAGGCCGCTGGCGATCACTTGTTTGACGATTTTGCGGATCGCGGACTCATCCATCTGCGCGGGCATAAATTCCTGGAGGATTTGGAGCTCAGCCTCTTCTTTGTCTGCCAAGTCTTTGCGGCCGCCTTTGGTAAATTGTTCGATCGAATCGCGGCGAGATTTGATTTGCTTGCCAATCACCGCCAGAACTTCCTCATCGCCCAATCCCTCATTACGCTTAAGCTCGGCGATTTCTTTGTTTTTGATGGCGGAAATCAGCAGACGCAATGTGGACAGGCGGACTTCGTCTTTGCTTTTCATGGTGCTGATTAATTGCGCTTGGATTTGTGATTTTAGAGACATAGATTTAATTAACTAATTTTTAATTTTAAATTCTTAATTTTTATTAAATTTTTAATGCTTTAATTTTAAAACATTTGAAAATTCAAAATTAGCTTTATTTTATTTTAAACCCTTTTGTTACTAATGTTTCCAAATGTTGGGCATGGGAACGGGCTGTGTCACGGTCAAAAGGCATTGCTGACTGGCCTTCGTAATGACAACGATATTGTGTTTGATGATGCAGATGAATAAAATATTTATAACTCTCAGAGAGATCGGTAATTTCTTGCTCGGTCAGTTGTAGAACCGGGGTCGCGATGTTGTTTTGATTTGTTAAGGACAGATTTGATAAAAAATAGATGCTTTCAACTGGATTGGGCGGCAGGTTTTCTAAAATAACCGGACTGCGGGAAGTGCGCGTGGCATGCAATACCGCCAGCTCGATCGCAGTTTGTAGGTAGCGAAGCGGACCATATTTGAAGCCAAAAAGTTGTTGCTGTGGATTGTAATAAGCAATGCCCTGTTCCCAATCATACTGTTTTGCAGGTTGCCCTTTATGCTGGTTGATTCCGGTTTCGAAACAATTTTTAAACACGTCTAAATGTCTTTTTCTTAATTCTCTGATTAGTTCGCCGCCTTTAGGGTTATTTATAATATAATCCGCCAAAGTCGATTTTGCCTGATTTAACATTCGGTCGTCACCACACAAAGGGCGGGCGCCGCTAAGTCGATTAGGGTAGGTCCCCATTAGATTGCCGTCAGCGGAAACATATTTCAAGAGTTGTTGCGGCTGGCGGATGTCTTTTTTTTCAAAATTGGGCGCAAGATATTCTTGATAATAGGGGTGGATTAATAAATCACTAATTTTTTCGCTGATTTTGGCACCGGCGATGGTTTCATTGTCGGACAATAGAATTAATTCAATTTTTGAATCAGGGCTACGGATACCTTTTTCTAAACGAGCGTCACTGCCGGTAGTTACGAGTTGCCAGCCTGGTTCTCGTGCATTGTCTTTAGTTGTCCATTTTAACGCCTCTTGCATATGGGCGATTAGCGCTCCGTTAAATGAGTGTGCCCAGTCGTAGTAAGTGTTGGAATCTTCGATGGCGAAAGGATTTTTAAATTCAGGGCATCGTGTGTGATGGCGCGACTCTATTTCTGGGGTCAGTTTAGGACATTCATATTTTTGCGGTGACGTTAAAATTGCTTCAATTGATTGTCTATTTTGCTCGAACATACGTTTTTTATTAAATTTTTAATGCTTTAATTTTTTTACCGTTGCGTTGGATTGTTTGTTGTTTGTCATTCCGAGCGAAGTCGAGAAATCTCTTTTGGTTTAAAAGAGGGATCCCTCTACTACGGTCGGGATGACAGAATTAGAAATTGAATAGAAATTAAAAATTATCTGTCTATCACTCCTCCTCCCAAACACTCGTCATTTTGATAAAACACAATCGACTGGCCTGGGGCGACGGCCCACTGGGGTTTGGTGAATTCCACCAGCAAATCTTTATGTGGCCCTGATTTTTCCTGCAAATCAAACTCACTGACTCGGCACTCGGCATCTTCGCCGCGATAGCGGATTTTGGCCTGGCAGGTTAAAGGCAGTTGCGGTTGCTCGCCAGAAATCCAATTAAGTTGATTACAGACTAATTTTTGGTGAAATAACCGCTGATTATCTTGGCCTTTAGCTACCACAATTATGTTGTCAGCCAATCGCTTTTCGACAATATAGTAACTTTCCTGCCCGGTCTTTGATCCTAAATCCAAACCGTGGCGCTGGCCGATGGTATAGTAAAAAATTCCTTCATGTTCGCCAATTTTTTCGCCGTCAATGGTAATCACCTCACCTTTGCGCGGATTGATATATTCTTTTAAAAAGCGCCGTAGTTCGACTTGCCCGATAAAACAAATGCCTTGCGAATCTTTACGATCCCAGTTTGGCAGCTTGGCTTTCTTGGCAATTTTTCGTACTTTGGTTTTTTGATAATCGCCGATTGGAAATAAAATTTTTGCCAGCTTTTCCTGCGTCAATGTATATAAAAAATAGCTCTGGTCTTTTTCTTTATCCTTGCCCTTTAATAATTTATACCTTAACTTTGAATTTTGAATTTTGAACTTTGAATTTTTTGCATAGTGCCCAGTGGCAATCGAATCAACATTTTCTTTGCCGGCAAAATCCAAAAAAACCCCGAACTTTATCTCGCGGTTGCACATTATATCCGGATTTGGCGTGATCCCCTGCTGATAACCGCCAATCATATATTCCACCACCTTGGTGCGATACTCATCCTCAACGTGAAGCGACCGAAATGGTATGCCGATTTTTT
>MHJY01000006.1:0-3388 GCA_001818235.1 Candidatus Jacksonbacteria bacterium RIFOXYB2_FULL_44_15
AATCAAGCCCACTACGGCGCCAAGCAAGGCAAAAACGAAGAAGAGAAAAAAGAATATGATAAAAAAACAACCAAACGCACTGCCGAGATAACCGATGAGCAAGCAATTTTAAGCGAAGCCTCGTCTTTAGACGAGGTCAAGCGCGAGGAACTGAAAGTGCAAAGGGAAGCGGCTGAGAAGGCGATTAACGCCTCGAACGAAAAAATTACCGGTTACCGGACCGAATCCGAGTACCTGCGGCGCCAAGCCCAGCGCCAGTCAGTGCGCGAGGAACTGTCTAAAATCGACACTGACGACCAATACGAATTGATCGGTTATTTTAAACAGGCGATGAAAAATCAAAATAAGCATCTGGCAGTGGCGATTATGGATAAATTGGCGCAGGACACTAATTTTAATGATTTACTGCAGGAATATAAATTGCCGGCTAATTTAGGCGGGATGCAGACATTCGGCCGCGATCAGCTGATGGGCCAGCTAAAAATGAACCAGCAGGAAGCTTTCGCGACGATGAAGGACATTTCCGACATTTTACGTCGTGGCGGGCATTGGAGTATGGCTTACAGCCATGGCACTAAAAATGGCCGTTACGTGGAAAACACGCCTGAAACTCAGCACGACGAAGCGCTGGCGATGATGTTAAAAGCCTCGCCGAATCAGATGTTTAATAATCTTAATCGTTTGGGATTTGGTTGGAATGATCCGGAAACCAATGAATTTAAATTCAGTCCCCATGGTTTTGATTATATGATGCGTAATGCCACGGCCATGGGTTTTGCTTTGAGCCGCGGCCAGTTTAACGCCAATTTATTAAAAAATTTAGGATCGATTTCTGAACAATTAAAAAATTATCCGGCATTTGCTAATGCTCAAACTGTTCCAAATTCACCGCTCTTATTGCAGATGTTGTTAGAAAAGTTGCCCCGAGAAAACACTTTGCAAATGATTGATCAGCATTTGCGCCAATTTTACGAAACTTCAAGTCGTAGATAGAAAATAATTATGCCTTTAGCCACCGACACAATCCAACCTGCAAACTCTCCGGCCACAACCGATGAATTGATAATTGAACCAGAAGCGTTCGAAGATTTAAAGCGCGACGCCTGGGAGGCAGTTATACCTTACCAAGACACAACGGCCGCTCAGTTGCTTTTGCGGCAACTGGAGCCTTATTTCCTAGGCAACCGAACAAAGATTATTGATAAATATCCGGATTTTTATCAACAATGGGAGGGTATTTTAATTTTACTGCGCTGGATTAATTTGGCGAGCTCGACTGAAGCGGTTATTTTGGATTTGATGGAAAATCATTGGCTGGAGCAGTACACGATTCCGTTTTTTGATCCCTGGGAAAAGTTTGAATTAAAACTTTTGGGATATCTGCCCCAAGAGCGGGATGAATTTAAAGTCCGGGTGCGCCGGGCGCTATTGCGAAATTCCCAGATTATTACCCAGAACGGGGTAATGATCGGCACTATTGAGCAGGCTGGGACCGTCAGCAATTGGCTGAACGATTACAATCAAAAGCTGGGCACCGATGCCGTGGATAACGTGCAGTTTGCCGAGTATATTACGACCAGCCAGAATACCGCTGATTTAAGCTCTGCCGAACGCCGGATTGTGGAAAGTTTGCTTTATTTTTATGAACAGCTAAAATATTCTTCGGCTTCACCGGAGGGTATGGAAGAAGAAGTGCCGTTCGAGGATGATGACGGGCATTTTAAAATATTCAGCCACGGCCAGGTTTATGATGTCACCGCTGATAAAGAAATGCAAAAGGCCAGTGTTTGGTCGCGGGATACCGGGCTTTTGGGGACAACACCTGAACCGACGTCGTCAATGCCATCAACTACAGGCGCAAGTATAGTTCAACCAACGCAACCAGCGCCATCAGCCAACGTGGTAAGTCAGCCAGTGTCGGTGCCAGAGCCAGCTAAAAAAATAATTCAGTCACAACCAGTATTCCCACCGAAAATCGTTACGCCCGTCCCCTCAAAAGTGGTTGCGCTTCAACCAGTGCCGCCAGTTACCGAGCAAATAGTCGCGCCTAAGCCTACAATGCCTACAATCTCACCAGCGGACATTCGGGCGTCTTATAATACCTTACCGATTTCCATTGATGATTTAAATCAAAAAATTGCTGATATTATAAAGCGTTCGGTTGCTCAACCTCAACTAGCAGAGCAAATATTACACTCAATCGCTCAAGTCAAAGATCCGGTTTATGTGGTGTCTGCGTTATTGCTTTTGGCCTCAAAACAAACCCTTGCCCAGGGCCGATCGCCGCAAGAGTTACAAAATTATTTGCGCCAAGTTTTAGAACATGATTTACATTGGAATTCGGAGGACAGCGCTAAAATGGGCGTTCGCGTAGGCGCGATGCTGGGCGGGGATTATCGCGGTATGGCTTATTATAATCAATCAAATGGAAAGTTTGAGTGGAGAGAGTAACGCGGATAATTTTTAATAATGTTGTGAATTATTCTAATTGTTCTAATTATTCTAAATAAATCCCAATTACTAAAATTCCAATAAATTTTGTAGCATCTGCTTGGGTATTGGGATTTGGCCATTCTTTAGAATAATTAGTATAATTAGGTTAATTAGAATAATTTTTTTTAGTCTCTGGTTTTTACTTTTTTATAGCCACTGCTTTACCACAAAAGTAGTAGTTATTAATACAAATGAAGAATTTTTTTACGTCAGAATCAGTAACCGAAGGGCATCCGGACAAAATGTGCGATCAAATTTCGGACGGCATTTTGGATGATTTATTGCGGCAGGACCCAAATTCGCGAGTGGCCGTGGAAACGCTCACCTCGGTCGGTTTGGTCGTAGTTGCCGGCGAAGTTACCACCCTTGGCTGGAGCGATGTCCAGAAAGTCGTGCGCAGGATCATTAAAGAAATCGGTTATAACGACGGCAAAAGCGGGCTTGATTGGGAAACTTGCGCGGTGCTTGAGGCGATTCACGAGCAGTCGCCGGATATTTCGCAGGGCGTTACCGTTTCCGAGTCCCACGAGCAAGGCGCCGGTGACCAAGGGATGATGTTTGGCTACGCTTGCCGCGAAACCAAAGAGTTGATGCCATTGCCGATTACCCTCGCCCATGGCTTAACCAAACGGCTGGCCGAAGTGCGGCATCAGGGGATTTTGACTTATTTAAAACCGGACGGCAAAGCGCAGGTGACGATTGAATATACCAAAGAAGGCCGTCCCAAGCGGGTGGAAGCGATAGTTATCGCCGCCCAGCACGCGCCCAAAGTCAATCGCGACGAGATGAGAAAGGATTTAACGCGCGAGGTGATTGAGCCGGTATTGGCAAATTATAAATTGGAATTTTCTGATGACATTAAACTGCATATTAACGAAACCGGCCGTTTTGTCGT
>MHJY01000006.1:3411-21952 GCA_001818235.1 Candidatus Jacksonbacteria bacterium RIFOXYB2_FULL_44_15
CGCGCTGAAGTGCAAATTGCTTATGCCATCGGCGTGGCGCATCCAGTATCGGTGCGGGTCGATTCGTTTGGAACCAGTATTGTGGCCGAAGAGAAGATCGCGAATGCGGTTTACCAGTTATTTGATTTACGGCCAGCGGCAATTATCAGCCATTTGGATTTAAAGCGACCGATATATCGAGCAGTCGCTAGTTATGGTCATTTCGGGCGGCCGGATTTGGACTTGCCTTGGGAGCGGACAGACAAAGCGGCCGAGCTGAAGCAGTTATGCGAAAAACATTAATATCACAGTTTTTTCATGGTGACGAAAAATTTAGAATTGCATCAACGGTTGATTACGCTCTCGGCTATGCGTCCGGACGAATTATTGGATTTTTTTCATTCGGATTTAACCGGCATACCGGCGAAAAAGATTATCGGCAATCTAAAAATGGCGATGATGTTTTTGGACTTGCCGTCGCGCGACGCGCTGAAACAGTCGATCTTGGGCAATTTGGCGCCAACTAATCAAGATCCGGAGCTGGTGGCATATCTTAAGCGGCCGACAGCCGAGGAGTTGGCGAGCGAAATTCCCCTGCATACGGCGCTGACGAAAGAGGAAGAAGACGAAGTTAAAAATCACGATGTTGGCGGTGCAAGCGGGATGCCTGGGCACCACTTCGAAGAAAAACTGCAAGCGGCCTGGCGGATGCTCACTCCGGAAATTAAAACTAGGTTCGAGCGTGAATCATTAGAGGCGGAAAGGTTTAACAGTATTATTTTAACCTATCTTAAAGATATCCGAGACCGGCTGGAAACGACGCAAAGATTGGTTGCTAAGACGGAGTTAGGGGGAATGAATTTCCCCCGTGATCTGGTCGATAAAATTTTGTCTGTTTTAGACGAGTGGCCACCTAAAAAAATTTTATCAAGCGCGCTGGCTGTACCAACATCTGCGGTCAGTGTGAAAAAAGTTGGTAGCGTTAACATTACGCGAATTAATGAGTTAAAAGGGGAAAATGATTATCCACCAAAAGTTAGCGAGCCCAGCGGGCGCAATAATACCAGATCCCGGCCGGCGCCAACAGCTCGGGCCGGCAAGTTTACGGATATCGCTTATCCGGCTAATACCGGTGACCAAAGTACGCATCACCTAACCGGTCCAATAGAAGAGTTTAGCATGCTGACTGTGGAAGATTTCCGCCGGGCACCACAGCACGAAGATTTTGTCCGCAAAGTTTTAGACAAGCTCAATCTGCTTGCCGCCGAAGATTATAACCAAAAAATGGCGGCGATTGACGCTTGGCACCGGTCAGCTCTTTATAAGCTTTACATTGATATCGGGCAAAAAAGTTTGGGGCAGGGCTTAAATGTGGCGGACTATTTGCATAATTCACCTGCCAGCAGTTTAACCGAAGAAGAGTTTTACGCGATTACCGAATTAAATCAAAAAATGCGGTTTTGATTATTTTAGGACTTACGCGTTTGATGAGAAGACATATAATTTTGTCATTCCCGCGCAAGCGGGAATCCAGTATTTAATTGACACCAAACGCGTAAGTTCTATATTTATGCCTCTACAATATTCTGTTCCCCAATTCGTCGACGTGGAAAATAAAGTGATCGGGCCGATTTCGGTGCGCCAGTTTGTAATTATTGCCGCCGAAATTGGAATCATTTTTTGTCTTTACAAATTTACTGATTTTACGATGTTTCTTTTTGGCACAATTATCACCGTAGCCGTCGCCATTTTGTTCGCGTTTATAAAAGTCAATGGCCGACCGTTTCATTATTTTATGTTGAATTTTTTGATGTCGGTCAAGAATCCGCATTTACGCGTCTGGAAAAAAGTAGAGATACCGCCGCCTTTGGAAATCAAAGGTGATCCTATGGGCAAGGGAAAAACCGCTGTCGGCGAAGAGTTAACTTCTTTTACTTACATTAAAATGGCCCGGGAGAAGGAGAAAGTGCATTCACGGCTTTCTGATTTGTCGCTGTTAGTCGATACCGGCGGTTTTTTCGAAAAACATTAATTCACTAAAAAATGCCTAAATCAACGCAAAGCTACTTGGATGTAGCGGAAATCAAACAAGACTCGCTGGTTTTAAAAGACGGCTCATTTCGCGCGGTGGTTTTAGTTTCCTCGATTAATTTCGCCTTAAAGTCGGAAGAAGAACAGAAGGCGCTGGTTGGCGCTTATGTGACGATGCTTAATTCTTTAGACTACCCTTTGCAGATTCTGGTGCAGTCGCGGCCAATTAATGTGGATGATTATCTTAACGAACTGCAGGACCGCGCCCATTCCCAAACCAACGAACTTCTAAAAATCCAGACCCAGGACTATTTGGATTTTGTCCGCGAAATTATCACTTTAGGCCACATTATGACCAAAAAGTTTTACGTGATCGTGCCGTTTGATCCGGGCGGACACTCTCGTCCCGGCTTTTTTAAGCGTCTCCTCAGCGTTTTTAAGCCGACTAAAGTTATTTATATGCGGGAGGAGGTTTTTGAACGGGCGGCGATGCAACTGGAAAAACGAATCAGCAATGTTTTAACCGGACTTTCGGGGTTAAGCTTGTCCGCGGTACGTTTGGACACTCAGGCGCTGATCGAGCTTTTTTACGCCACTTATAATCCGGAAATCGCCCAGGTCCAAAAATTTGGCAAAGTGGAAGATATTCAAGTGGAGAAAATTGGCAGTTAGTTAACGGTTTTTATAATTGATTATGGCTTTTAACCTTCTTAAAAGTTTTCGTAAACCCGAGGTTCAACAGAAAAAGATGGATCAACCCATCAAATCAGCCCGTGAAAAAAAGGTTGAATATGAACGCGGGAAAGAGATGTTAGCGGCGGAAAAACTGTACCGGCGGGGGATAGTCAGTTTAAGGGATTTAATCGCGCCGTCGTCTTTAGACGTTAAACCGGATAATGTTAAGTTGAACACTTTGTTTGTACGGACGCTTTTTGTTTTAACTTACCCGCGCTATTTAACGGTTGGCTGGTTTTCGCCGGTGATTAATTTTAGCGCCCCTTTGGACGTTTCGATGTATTTCTATCCGATTCCGGACGATGTGGTGCTAAAACAATTGCGCAATAAAGTCGGCAATATCGAAGCTGATTTGGTGGCGGCGGCGGAACGCGGCTCGCCGCGCGACCCGATGCGCGAAACCGCCTTGCGCGACATTGAGCAGTTGCGCGACGATATTACTCAGGGTTTGGAAAAGTTTTTTCAGTTCGGCCTATACATTTCCTTTTATGCTCGCACCGCCGAAGCGCTGGATAAAACCACCGAACGCTTGGAATATATTTTTGGGTCAAAATCGATCGTCACCAAACGCGCGATCTGGCAAGCAGAACAGGGTTTTAATTCCACTTTGCCGCAATGCACGGATCAATTGCAGATTGCTTTTAACATGAATTCCTCGCCGATAGCCACTTCTTTCCCGTTTGTCTCTTCGGATTTAACTTCTGATTCCGGGGTCTTGTACGGCATCAATCGGCATAATAACAGTTTGATTCTGTTTGATCGTTTTTCCATGCCTAACGCCAACTCGGTTGTTTTTGCCACCTCTGGCGCGGGCAAGAGTTACACCGTCAAACTGGAAGTCCTGCGCAGTTTGATGCTCGGTACCGACGTAATTATCATTGATCCGGAGCGGGAGTACGCTCATTTAGCCGAAGCGGTCGGCGGTACTTATATTAACATCTCGCTAAATTCCGAATCACGAATCAATCCCTTTGATTTGCCTCGCCAAATGCCGGCCGGGTCAACCGCCAGCGACGTTATCCGGACAGCGGTCATCACCGTCAAAGGCCTTTTAAAAATTATGCTGGGCACTGTCACCACGCGCGAAGACAGCCTGCTGGATCAAGCGATTTTACAGACTTACGCCAAGCGCGATATCACCCCAGAGGCGGACCTGTCTAAGGCCGAGGCGCCTTTGATGAGCGATTTGATTGATGTTTTGGAAGGGATGGTCGGCGGCGAGGATATTGTGATTAAACTTCGCAAATACACGGATGGAACGTTTTCCGGGCTTTTTAATCAGCACACCAACGTCGACGCCCGCAATCAGTTAATTGTTTTTAGCGTGCGTGATTTGGAAGACGAGTTGCGGCCGCTCGCGATTTATAACGTCATCAATTATGTTTGGAATTTGGTTCGTTCGGAATTAAAGAAGCGGATTATGGTGGTGGACGAGGCTTGGTGGCTGATGCAATACGAGGACTCGGCCAAGTTTATGTACGCGCTAGTTAAACGTTGCCGCAAATACTATTTGGGCGTAACCACCATTACGCAGGACGTGACCGACTTTTTGGGCTCGCAATACGGCAAAGCCATCGTTACCAACTCCTCAATGCAACTTTTAATGCGCCAATCGAAAGCCGGCATCGACGTGATTATGGAAACTTTTAAGCTCACTGAGGGCGAGAAATATTTGCTTTTGGAATCCGCGGTCGGGGAGGGCATATTTTTTGCCGGCTCCAAGCATGCCGCGATTAAAGTCGTCGCTTCTTACGTGGAGGATCAAATTATGACTTCTGATCCGGCCCAGCTTTTGGCGATTGAGCAATCAAAAAAGGAGTTCGCGCAAGCGGTTGCCCGCGGGGACGTCAACTACGAGGAAGAGAAGCGCGGCCATGGCGTGCGCGGGAGGTATATGGAGGAATAATTGTAAATTATTCTAATTATACTAATTAACCTAAGCTAAATATAATTAACCTAATTATACTAATTATTCTAATTAACCTAAATAAATCCCAATAACCAAAACCCAATTTTAGAATAATTAGGGCAATTAGAACAATTTATTTTGTGCTTGGTACTTGTTTAGAATAATTAGTATAATTAGAATAATTAGTATAATTTTTTTATGTCTCTAAAAAAAATCATCATTTTAGTCATCGCGCTTTTGTTGATTGTCATCGCCTTAGCCGCGGTTCTTTTGTGGCGTAGCGGAGAGCAACCTTCGCCAATTTCAGGAACCGGACCGGCCGCGACCGGCACGACTGCCGCGCCTGGCGCCCAGCCCGGAATCAATCCGGTAACAGGATCCGGACAACCAGCTCCGGGCGGCGTGACCCAGCCGATTAACGAGTTTTCCAATGATTACTTTAATAATACCGCTAAACCAGCGGTGCCGACTGGCGCGGATAACGAGGAGGCGACGCTCAAACTTTTGGCGCAAAACTTTCTGGCTGATTTCGGCGGTTATTCCACGAGTAGCGGTTACGCGCATATCGAACGTTGGTATTCGCAGATGACGCCTCAGTTTAAAGCACAAACTGCCGCTTGGATCAAAACAGGCCCGGCCGCGAAAGAATCGCCGACTTTTTATTCCATCGAAACTAGCGTGTCCAAAGTGACGATAACTAAACAGTCGCCGGATCAAGTAATTATGACGGTTGATGCCAATCGCACCGCGACGGACGCGCCAGAGTATTACAATAAAAGTTTTCGCCAATCAGCGGAAATAAAGTTGGTTAAGAAAAACGGCGCTTGGAACATTAATCGCGTGGATTGGCAGTAAATTAATTTTTATGGCTACCCCTGATACAATTGATGAACAGACATCTCCAGATACAGTGGCGTCGCTTCTAAAACAGGCGAAGGAAATGTCGCGTTTTATTCAGCAAACTGGGCAAAGCCAGCAAGAAAGACCTGTAGAAAAAGCAGAGCCATCACAACCCCAAGATCCAGCTAAGCAAAAAGCTTGGGCGCAAAAACAAGTTTCTGGGGCGCCGTCGGCCGAAGGGGGGCCGAGCCCGTCTAAGTGGGAGCAAGCCCAGCAGGCAAGCAATTATTCCGAGGATCCCAGAGAGCGAGCAAAGCAGAAGAAAGAGGCGGAAGCTGATATTAAGCGTGATTATGGCACTTCTTCCGCGGCCGCGAGGCACGGCAACGCTGGTAACGGGCTTGGCCGTGGGAAGAATCTTGCTGGCAAGGCCGCGGGACAAGCTTTGGGCGCAGTGGCGCAAGCGGTGCCTTTTGGCGGTCTGTTGATTTACGGGTTAGCCATTTTGAATGATTTTCCTGATTTCGCCACACCTTTTCTCGATTTTTTTACCGGCGGCATGAGCATTATTGTAGATTTTCTTTTTGATGCCGTAGTATTTTTGGGTTTTCGTTATTTTTTACGCTCGTATTTAAATATTCCCGGTCTTAAACTCATTTTATATGGCTGTACGTTAGCCGAATTACTCCCTGGTTTTATTTTTTCGATAGATATCTTTCCTTTTTGGACCCTTTGCGCTTATCTGGCGCTTCAAAAAATAAAAGAACAAGAACAAAATGTTCCGGCCAGCGCTTCCGCGCAAACTCCGTCTTGGGTAGCCACAGCCGAAGCCGAAGCCGCCGCCTGATTACTTTAGAATCTTCCTTAATTTTTAATTTTTAGTTTTTACTTTTTCATTTCTCATATGTCCGAACGCACAATAAAATACATAATTTTTTTCTTGATTGTTTTTGCCCTCCAGGGTGTTTTGCTTTTGGTTTTGATGCTTAATCCTGCCAGAGCCGGTGCCGCCGGAGCGCAGGCTACTGTTGAACAGAATATAACCAACTGCCCATGCGGCTTTAGCTCGGACAAGCCCACCGATAAGTTAGAAACAGTGCGTTTATTTATTCCAATTCCCGGAGTTACTGATAAATGCGGTTACCTCTGCGATGTTAATGGCGATAGTCGGGCTGATGTGGTTGATTACGTGATAATGGTTTATAAATTTTTGGTTGGTTTGGCCGGCGTGGTCGCCGTGATTATGATTATGCTCGGCGGTTACCGCTGGATTTTTGCCATGGGCAACAGCGCCCGGATTGCCGGCGCCAAAGAGACCATTTTTTCGGCGATTATCGGTCTGGTTTTGGCTTTGATTTCGGTCCAGCTTTTGGAAACCATCAATCCGCGTTTGGCTGATGTTAGCCTGCCGAATGTGGCGGAAATCGGCCGGGTAAGCTTATCAGAAGAATTTTGTAGTCAGTACGACATCCTGTCCACTGACGTTGATTTTAATACGGCGCTGGTGGCTAAATCTTTAAATCTTGTGCCTGCCACGGCAACCAAAGGCCCAAGCGCCTTTGTTTTGCGCGACATAAAAGGGCTTAACCTGTTCAGCGGCGATGATGACGATGCCGAAGGTACAAAACACGAAATTTTGCGCTGTGATAATCAGGCCGCTAATTACAAGATTCAAGGTTCTCCGCCGACTGGTCCAGAAGTCAAGATTGCCCGGATCGACTGGCGGGAGCCTAAATTAGCGACTGATGTAGGCAGCAAGGAAATCACTGGGGTGGAGTGTTTCTACGGTTTATGTAGTGATCAGTCCAATTTAGGTTTAAGCAAAACCCAGATTCTCCAGAATAAAGAATTTTTACTGGAGTATGTTAAAAATTTTAAGAAAAATAATATCGCAGGCGAGAAGTACTCTGAGAGCGTCTTAACAATAGACGATGTCCATCCCAATACTTCCACTAGTACTGCCGGCGACGGCGCTTGTTACGGGACTTATTGCGATTTGCAGGAAGGAGAGGATAATTTAACGCTTTGCGTCAGGCGTGAGCAGTTTGGCCTTGGCTGTGTTTCGCCTAAAACGCTTTGCCAAAATCAGCCTGTCGGCTCTTGTTCCGAAGTTAACGACGCGTTTACTAAAAGCCTAAAAACACAAGGCCTGCCATTTGCCTGCGGTAAACGTAGCGATCCGTGGTATTCTTGGTGGTATACTTTGGATATGGGGAGAGACAATTGCGATTTAGGCACTAAATTCAAGTGCCCGACCGGCTGGAGCGTTAGTACCTCCTTTGTGGGTGTGGATCAAGCCAAAGGTAAGTGTTGGGAACAAGATAAAGATATGCCCAAACTAAAAAATTGTGCTATCGGCGAGAATGATGTTTTTCCGATTTTGTCCGGGGATTATGCCGTCGAAAACGTCAATGCCATCTGTTGCGTTGCGCCGAATCATGACCAGTATCAATGCGTTAGTACTTTCGCCGACCTTTTTAAGGTTGCTGCGACAGGGACCAGTGTTGAAAAAAACATTGGCGCCTATACATCTCTGTCTACGGTGGATTATCCTAAGGGGCCATATCACGATTGTAAAACGAAAATTGAAGGGGATGCTTGCATAGTGTATGCTCAGGAGCCAGCAGATGCGGACCCTGTTTTTACCAGCGGCAAGTGTCAATTTATGCCTGTAGTTAACGATCCCGACGCCACCAGTTTTCCTGAAGATCAACGCAAACTGGTTTGCCAGGATGAGAGGACTCAGCCACTGTTTAAAGTTAAACTTTGCTATCGCGGCACCGACGACAATGTCGTCTACCGGAAGTACGAGGACTGCACTCTGCGGAATGATGATTCGTGCAAGGCTTTTATTATGCCGGACGATTATCCTTGCTTTAAACCAGTCGGCAAGTTTAACTGGAAACTAAGCGGTGTTGACGAGGGTCACCCACCGATTGTTTCGGGCGGCGCAATTGCCGGTAATGTTACTGCCGTTCGAAATGCCGTTTTAGTTGGGCATATCAATAATGTTATGATGGCGGCCGTACCTAGCCCAGGATTTACCCTGCGCAATTACTTTACCATTAATACACTCCAGCTTGGTTTTCAGAAGAAGTCGCGCTGGTCGCCAATTAAAATTGCCTCGGCGGCGGTGGGTTTAGACGCTTGCCGAGTAGTCGCGGCAATTATCGCGATTGAATCGGGCGGCAAGGCTGATGCGATCGGTTATAATAAAGGTTCGGTTGATTGCGGTTTGATGCAGAAGAATGTAGACGGCGGGAAATCCGAAGAAAGTTGCAGAAAATCCAGTTTTGGTAATTTGTTTGATGAGGAAACGAGCATTAAAGCAGGTGTTGAGGTATTAAACGGTTCGTTTTTTAAAAATCCTCTTGGTGTGCCAAAGTGTGGTGATTATCATAATGACCCGGGGGATAAGTCAGCATGCGAAATGGCGGCAAATGATCCGGTTCCGAACCAGGTGTTTTGGCCATATTTAATAATGCAATATAATGGCGGTTTAGGTGCGAGCAAGCGATCCTTTTCATGTGTTTCAGGCACGAGGAAGATGACCTGTGCTCAATTAAAAGAAGCGAAAGCACCACGTACGTGTTTTTATGACGGTGGCGCCGGTAACTATTGGCCGACTATGGTTGAGTGCCCTTATGATAATAGCGGGAATATCACCGATGCCTATAACAATACCTATGGCTATGTTCAGGCGTTTAAAACTAGCTATGAAAAAGTTGACGCCCCTGGACCGAATCGGCCGAATTGTCCGTAAAGTTGCCGGCTAAATTTTACTTTATTTTGCAACCGCATTTTTTATCTCGGTGGATAATTTGTTCGCCGAGATTTTGTTTTGACACGCTGAACTTTCTTTATTTTAAGCCCCAAAAAGCACTTGTCCACAGTTTTAACATTGACAAATTTTGCAAAAATGCTACATTGAAAACGTGTTGACAACTTAATAAGACGTACTTAACCTGTCTTTTAGCCTATTTACCTTAAGGAGGTAATTAAAATGGTACGCAAAAGTCATGCAATTCTGTTTGTTCTTGGTGTTTTGATAGTAGTGGGATTAATTATGTTCATACATACCCGTTCCACGGGTGCAATTCCGGTCTATGACTGGAAAATAGGCGAGAATGAAATCGCCATAATTGTGCCTAAGGGTGATGAGGTAGAGACCGCCAAAATGGTCAACGGGGCCGGCCTCGTTCCATTTGCACTCCAGGATAGCTTTTATTTTGCCGATGATGACCCCATGCAAGATAGGCCGATCCTCGCGTGGATTTTGTCATCAAATAGCAAGGATAATCAAGCCCTGTTTGAGGAGGTCGAAAAAAATTCTTTGACTTTCAAGATCACCACGCCAGATGGCGAAGAGGTGATCGTTACTGATCCACTAAATACCAAAGCTACCCAAATATGGCTGAAACTGCCATGGGAATGGCTACTCATAACGTCCACTAACGGTAAAGGTTGGTGGGGAGAGCAGCGAGGAGAGTACGCCTTCCTAATCAACTTCAGGTTTGAGAAGTCCTGGAAAGAGTACGCCTGCGCCAGGCCCCCCCTTCCAGTAAAATTGGAGGGCGAATTCGATGAAAAGGTCACCCCAGTTTCTACACCATATTTTGTGAAAAAACAAGATGTGGTGGATTGCAAAGAGGCGAATGTTCGGATCCTCATTGATGGTCCGGATGGGGTGCGCAGAATTGACCAAACTCTGGATCTCAAGTTCCCGGCAAATCCGACGGCGATTATGTCGATCACAATCGCCAAAGATGCGAGTGGTAAGTACGCCGCCACCGTCACTCCAGGCAAGCCTGGCATTGACCCTGGCATAGACCCCGGCGGAAACGGTGGCAAAGACCCCGGCACCGGCAAAGCTGTCAATCCCAAAGGCAAAACCCCAGTCAAATGGGGCGATATCAAAAAACAGTAACCTCTAATTTTTGGGAGGACACGGCCTTGATGAAGGGGAGCAAAAACAAAACCCCCATAATAATCTATCTTTTTTCAGCTACTATAGATAGATATTATGGGGCTACTTTTTTTATAGTGGGCAAATAGTAACTTGTCATCCCGACCGAGGCCGACGCCATCGGCCGAGTGGAGGGATCCCTGCCTGCCGGCGAGGCTGGCCTCGACTTCGCTCGGGATGACAACCTCGACTTCCCCCTCGATCTGCTCGGGGTTCGCTCGGAATGACAGAAAACAAGTATGTCCAATACCCTACAGTCGATCAAAGGGGTTGATTCGACTGCCGTTCTCGATCACCTCAAAGTGCAAATGCGGACCAGTCGAACGGCCAGTTGAACCTTCTTTCCCGATGACTTGTCCTTTTTTCACGTATTCGCCGACTTCAACCAAAATCCCGCCGGTTTTTAAGTGGCCATATAAGGTTTGGCTCCCATCAGGGTGGCGAATAATAATGCGGTTGCCGTAACCGCCAGCGTTCCAGCCAGCCTTTGTCACCGTGCCTTCTTCGGCGGCGTAAATGTTGGAGCCACTGGCGCAGGCGACATCAATGCCGGTATGTCGCCAGCCTTTAAAGTATTGGGTGATGCGGCGGCAGATTGTCGGCCAGAAGAGATCGCCGGAAGTGGTTATATTTTGCGCCGGCGGCGTGGTGGCCACATAACTGCGTCGCGGCACGACGGGCGGAGTGTAGAGCGGCTGGCCGTCTGGAATAATCAGCACTTGGCCGGCTAAAATCGTATCACTCCCTCCCATTTGATTAATCTCTAAAATGTCTTTTTGCGATATTTTGTATTTGTCGGCAATACTGCCTATAGTATCGCCTTTTGAAACAACGTGCTCAATCCCGGTAACCGGCAGAATTTTAAGCTTATCACCCGGCCGAATAATACTGCGGGACGAAAGTTTGTTCGCCCAGAGGATGGTATTAACGCTCACGTTAAATTGTTCGGCGATGTCAAAAATGGTGTCTTGTGTCGCGACAATATAAATGATGGTGTTCTCGCGAGGCTTGGGAGTATCGATCGTTTCGGTTATTTCCGGTTTCATCATGGCTGAGCCGCCGCTGGCTAATGCCGTTCCCGGCGTATCCTGCGCCGCTTCGCTTAATACAATTTTTTGCCCCAGAGCAGGGGACAGGTCATCAAAAAGATCCATAGTTCCTGAAACAGACCCAGGGCCGTTTAAGCTGGGCAAATCAAGCAATAAAATTTCTTCCTCGTCGCTGTCGGATAAACTTTGGCCTTGGTAGATTTTGGCAAAAAGGGCAGTTCGGCCGAAATCCTCGGCGCGTAATTGTTTAATGCCCACATTTTGGATGATGGTGATAAAAATAATGATCACCATCACGGTATGCGAAATGTAGCGGTTGGTTAAAAAAAAGATTAGTTTATTGGCTTGCGGAGAAATGATGTTTTTGCTTTGGCGTTTAAGGTTAAGAAACAAGCGGTAAAGCGGCAGGGTCACTATCCGCCATAAAGCGCGATAAATTAACATGACGATAAAAGCCAGAATTTTGAAAATCAAAAACAGCAATTTTTTTATCATCAGCAAAACAAAAAACACGGCATCAAAGACAAAGATGCCGATTATTTTAAGCCAAGCAAGTCGATCTGCTCTTGACAAATGTGGCTTTTTAAAGCCAAAATAGGTTTTTTCGTAAGGATTCATTACATCTCATATGATAGCAAACTTTCGGTTAAATGTGTAGCTTGCCCCGTACTAATTCTTAAAATAAATTTTGACTACCCAAGGCATTGAGCCGCAGGCGGTTTCGCGCAACCAACAGCTACCTGTCGCAGACCATTGTTGGAATTTAGTTCGGGGGGTTTAGTTCGGGGGGGGTTTTGACTTTTCGAAATTGGTGGGCTATAGTGAATCAATAAGGCAAAATCGAGATTATGCCGTACGAACATCAAAAAATAGAAGCTAAGTGGCAAAAATTTTGGGAGGAGCATAAATCAAACCAGGTAAAAGAGGATGCGCAGATCCCGCGCGAAAACCGGGTTTACATTCTGGATATGTTCCCGTACCCTTCTGGTGCCGGATTGCATGTGGGGCACCCGGAAGGCTACACAGCGACCGATATTTACGCCCGTTATTTGCGAATGCAGGGCCAGGCCGTTTTGCACCCGATGGGTTTTGACGCCTTTGGGCTCCCGGCCGAGAACTATGCTATCAAAGCCGGCGTGCACCCGCGCGAATCGACGCGGACAAATATTGCCACCTTCCGCCGCCAGATTAAATCCATCGGTTTTTCTTATGATTGGTCGCGGGAAATTTCCACTTGCGAGCCGGAATATTACAAATGGACGCAGTGGTTTTTTTTGTTGATGTATAAAAATGGTTTGGCTTATCGAAAGTTGGCGCCGGTTAATTGGTGCCCTTCTTGCCAGACTGTTTTGGCGCGGGAGCAGGTGGTAAACGGCAATTGCGAACGTTGCGGCACCGGCGTGACGGCCAAAGAGCTGGAGCAGTGGTTTTTCAAAATTACCGCTTATGCTGATCGCTTGCTGGAAGGGCTTAACAGAATAGACTGGCCTCTGCCGATCAAAACCATGCAGGAAAACTGGATCGGGCGCAGCGAGGGGGCACTCATCAAATTTAAAATTAAAAGCGATCAAAATAAGGAAGAATATTTAGAAGTCTTTACCACTCGGCCGGACACAATTTTTGGCGCTACTTATATGGTGATATCTCCGGAACATCCGTTGATTCAAACTGCCGCCCATAGCATCACTAATTTAAAAGACGTCCAGGCATATTTGGCGCAGGCGACGAAAAAAAGCGAGTTGGAGCGGACTGATCTGGCCAAAGTTAAAACCGGCATCGTCTTGGACGGAATAAGCGCGATTAATCCGGCGACCGGCGCGGCCATTCCAATTTGGGTTGCCGATTACGTGCTAATGAGTTACGGCACCGGCGCGATTATGGCGGTACCGGCGCACGACGAGCGGGATTTTGAGTTTGCTAAAAAGTATCAATTGCCGGTAAAGTTTGTTATTTATCCTGAACTAAAAGATGGAGATTTGTTTTTAAAACAGACGCAGGAAGAACCTTATGTTGATGTAGGTATTTTACAAAATTCTGACCGTTTTAATGGATTGGCCTCAAATAAAGCCAAGTCCTTAATTATCGAGAGTTTGAAAAAAGATGGGCTTGCACAATCATCTGTGCAGTACAAACTCCGCGATTGGCTGATTTCCCGCCAGCGATACTGGGGCGCGCCGATTCCGATTATCTACTGCGAAAAGTGCGGCGAGGTGCCGGTGCCAGTGGAAGATTTGCCGGTGCTTTTGCCGGATGATGTTGATTTTCGGCCGACCGGCGAATCACCACTACGGCGTTCCAAATCATTTCACCAGGTTAAATGTCCCACCTGCGGCAGTCCGGCGCGGCGCGAGTCTGATACCATGGACACTTTCGTTTGCTCGTCCTGGTATCATTTCCGCTACACTGATCCGGCCAATAATCAAGCTTTTGCCGCGGGAGACAAAATTAAATATTGGTTGCCGGTTGATATTTACGTGGGCGGGGCCGAGCACGCGGTTCTGCATCTTCTCTATGCCAGGTTTTTTTGTAAAGTGCTTTACGATCAAAAATTAATAGATTTTGACGAGCCTTTTAAAAAATTAATTAATCAAGGTTTGATAATGGCTGAAGACGGCCGCAAAATGTCCAAGTCTTTAGGCAATGTGATTAATCCGGACCAAGTCGTGGCAGAGTTTGGCGCGGATACTCTGCGGATGTACGAGATGTTTATGGGACCACTTGAGGACAGCAAACCCTGGTCCACCCAAGGCATTCGTGGCCTGCGGCGTTTTTTGGAAAAAGTGTGGGCGATTGGTTTGAGGGCTGTTGAGCTTCAACGCACGCCCGCGGTTAAACAATCACCTGAATTTGAGCGTTTGCTCCATCAGACAATCAAAAAAGTAACCGAGGATATCGAAAATTTTAAATTCAACACGGCCGTAAGCCAGCTGATGATTTTGGCAAATAGTTTCAGCGCGTCATCGGCCTGGGGGAAAGGAGATTTCCGGTTATTTCTACAGTTACTCGCGCCGTTCGCGCCGCACTTGGCCGAAGAGTTGTGGGAGATGTTAGGCGAAGGTGAGAGTATTTTTAAGGCTGGCTGGCCACAGTTTGATGTTTCGTTTTTAAAAGCGGATAATGTAGTCTTGGTTGTTCAAATTAACGGAAAAGTACGCGATAAAATAACCCTGCCGGCTGATTCATCAAAAGAAGACATCTTAAAACAGGTGCATGCGAGTCCGAAAATTGCCAAATGGATTGCCGGGCAAACGATCAAACAAGAAATAATTATTGGTAATCGTTTAGTCAGTTTAGTAATTTAAGCATGAAGATTTTGACTACAATTCCCAGCCGTCAAGAATTGTTGCGGTCGGTTTTTGTTTATCCAACGGAAACCTGCTATGGGATTGGTTGTGACGCGACTAATATTTCTTTGGCTTGGCGGATTTTTCAAATTAAACAGCGGCCGGCCAATAAACCTGTTTTATGGCTGGTTAAGGATATCGAGATGGCGCGGCAGTATGCGGTTTTCTCGCCCTTGGCGCTCAAATTAGCGCAGAAATTTTGGCCAGGGCCACTCTCAATCGTGTTACCGCTCAAAGCGGCAACCGAAAGAGGACGGAAAGTTGCCATGCGGGTTTCGCCTCACCAGACGCCGGGAGAGGTAATCAAGATTTTAGATCGGCCATTGATTTCCACCTCTGCCAATTTGTCCGGCGCAGAGGACTGCTACAGCGCAGACGAAGTATTAGACCAATTCACAGGACACGAACTGCAACCTGATTTTATTATTGACGGCGGAACTTTGCCCAAGCGTTTGCCGTCGACAGTGATTCGCATAGTCGGCAATGAGTTGGACATAATGCGAGCCGGCGAGATCACAAAAGACGATTTATTGCGCGCCTAAATAGGGCGGTTTTTTTTATGCGTTTTATTAAAATTAAAGGAGCGTCCTGCCATAATTTAAAAAATATCAATGTTGCCATACCGCGGCAAAAGTTTACGGTGGTTACCGGCCTGTCCGGTTCGGGCAAGTCGTCTTTGATTTTTGACACTCTTTACGCCGAAGCCCAGCGCCGCTATTTGGAATCTTTGGCCAGTTACGGTTGGGAATTTCGTGAAGTTTTGGATAAGCCGGAAGTTACTGACATAGAGGGCTTATCGCCAACCATCGCGATTAGCCAAAAGTTCCGTTCCAGCAATCCGCGTTCAACGGTCGGAACATTAACTGATATTTATGATTTTATTCGTTTGTTATACGCTCAATTTGGCAGTCCCACTTGTTCGTCCTGCGGTCGCGTACTTCGGCAGGGAAAAGTTACGCTGGCGGTCGGTGCGCCTGGTGGTATAACTAAATGCTGTGCTTGCGGCAAAGATTGGGCAAAGTTTCCCGAGATTGATTTGCGTTTATTTTCTTTTAATGCGCCGCAAGGGGCTTGTCCCACTTGCCAAGGTTTGGGCAGTAAGTTGGAAATTGATCCGGATTTAGTTATTCCGAATAGACGTTTAAGTATTTTAGAAGGCGCGATCAGGCCGCTGGTATCATTAGGCGGCGGGCGCAGTAATACTTGGCAATTATTGGAGGCAATGATGAAATCGCAAGAGATTAGTTTAACTAAGCCGGTTAATCAATTATTAGAGAGTGATCAACAGAAGATACTTTACGGTACTGGGGTCAAAAATGGGGCAGAAGAGGTAAAAGGGCAGGCTAAAAGTTGGGAGGGGATCATCCCGATCCTACTTCGGCGTTATCAAGAAACGGATTCGAATTATTTGCGCAGTAAGATAGAATTTTTTATGCGTTCGTCCCTGTGCGTTGATTGCGGGGGCGGTCGGCTTAATGCTTTCGCGCGGGCGGTTTTGATTGATGGTAAGTCGATTGTAGAATTAACTTCTCTAGGCATCAAAGAATTGGCCGTTTTTTTCAAAAGCAGTTTAATAAGGCGGCAGGCGATTGCTCGAAAAATAATCGAAGAAATTTTGACGCGTTTGGAGCGTTTAAGCGACATTAGTTTATCTTATTTAACGCTTAATCGCAGTACGATCAGTTTATCTGGCGGCGAAATTCAGCGGATCCGTCTAATGACGCAACTTGGTTTAGGTTTGACCGGGGTGATTTATATTCTGGACGAACCGACGATGGGGCTCCATAGCCGAGATACCGCTCAGTTAATTGGAATTTTACAGCGTTTGCAGGGATTAGATAATACCATTGTGGTGGTCGAACACGATAAAGAAGTTATCTCAGCGGCGGATTATATAATTGATGTCGGGCCAGGCGCTGGTATTGCCGGCGGTAGAATTGTTGGTCAAGGAACGCCAGAGAGGTTTAAACGGCAAACTAAAACTTCTTTGACTGCTCGCTACTTGAGCGGTGTTTTAGGGATTAAGACACCCTCTCTATATCGGGCGGGGAGTGGTCGCGAGATCGTGATTTTGGGCGCTACTGAGCACAATTTAAAAAATATTGATGTCAAGATTCCGTTGGGAAAATTAGTGGGAGTAACTGGCGTTTCCGGTTCCGGAAAGTCGACTTTAATAAAAGACATCTTGGCGCGGGCGTTGCGTCAGCGGTTTTATCGGGCAAAGCTGGCTCCCGGGCGGCATCAACAAATAATTGGCGTTGAAGCCTTAGACAAGGTAGTAATGATTGATCAATCACCGATTGGCCGCAGTCCGCGTTCTAATCCAGCGACATATACCGGGCTGTTCTCGCCAATTCGTAGTTTTTTTGCGAGTTTGCCTGAGGCGCAGGCGCGTCATTTTACAGAGGGGCAATTTAGTTTTAACGTTACCGGCGGGCGCTGTGCGACTTGTAAAGGTGAGGGGGAAGTAAAGATCGAGATGTATTTTTTGCCTGATGTTTACGTAAAGTGTCCTGATTGTCATGGAATGCGATATAATCGTGAGAGTTTAAGCATTTTGTGGCGCGGGAAAAGTATCGCCGATATTTTAGCGATGTCGGTTGACGAGGCATGCACTTTTTTAGGTTCGTATATCCCAAAGGCTAAGCGTTATTTAGTAACTCTCAAACAGGTCGGTTTAGGATATATTCGTCTGGGACAGCCGGCGACGACTCTTTCCGGCGGCGAAGCTCAGCGGATTAAACTGGGAAGTGAATTATCAAGGCCAGCGACCGGCAAAACCTTGTACATTTTGGACGAACCGACAGTCGGACTGCACTTTGCCGACGTCGAAAAATTACTTGGTATTTTACAGTTGCTGGTCGACAAAGGGAATACGGTGATTGTGGTGGAGCACAATTTAGATCTAATTAAATCCTGTGATTGGCTGATAGATTTAGGCCCAGAAGGCGGAACCGATGGCGGACAGCTCGTAGCTTGCGGCACACCGCGTCAAATAGCCCAAATTCGCGCCAGTTATACAGGCAGGTCTCTGCGCGGCGTATTATCCTAAATTTTATGAATTTTTATCGGATCGCTCAAGCCAAATATCGTCGGGCAATAAAAATCTCTCGTTGTCTGCGCTTTATTCCCGGAGTTAAAATGATTGCTGTTTGCAATAGTTTGTCTTATAATCGAGCGCAACCAGAGAGTGATATTGATTTGTTTATTATTGCCTCGCCCGGTCGGATTTGGGCAGTGCGTTTTTTTAGTTTATTATTGTTAAAATTGTTAAACTTGCGTCCTGGATCCCCGGCGCGAATAAATCAAGAAAAAGTTTTTAATGAGAGTCAAAATCAGGATAAAATTTGTTTGAGCTTTATAATTACGGCAGATAACCTAGATTTATCAAAGTACAAAATTTGTATTCAGGATAACTATTTAGCCTATTGGATACGGCAATTACGCCCTTTGTATAATGAAAATAACGTGTATCAAAAGTTTGTTCAGGCCAATAATTGGATATTTTGCCAGTCGATGGTAAATTCTCAAATTAAAAATTACCAAACTCTCACTGCGATTGCCATTTATAATTTAGCCGGCTTTTATCGGCCAAATTACCGTCGGCGGCTAGCTGAATCTAAATATCTAAAATTTTTGTTTAATGTCTTTGTTACTAACTGGGACGAATTAATTTACAAGCGCATCC
>MHJY01000007.1 GCA_001818235.1 Candidatus Jacksonbacteria bacterium RIFOXYB2_FULL_44_15
AGCATCTAAAGTTATATTTGATAATCAAACCGGCATGCCGATAGTCAGCATGGAATTTAATAAAGAAGGCGCTAATTTATTTGAGGCGATCACCGGCCGGAACGTCGGTAAACCAGTGGCGATTTTTCTTGACGGCATTCTTTTGTCCGCGCCGCGGGTAGAATCAAAAATTTCCGGCGGTAGTGCGGTTATTTCCGGTAATTTTAGCATCGTCGAAGCAAAAGAACTCGCTAAAAGATTAAATTCCGGCGCCTTGCCCATTAAAATCACCTTGCTAAGCCAACAGCAAGTGGGCGCCAGTTTAGGCCAGGAATCAGTGGAAAACAGCTTCTTAGCCGGTGTTTTGGGATTGCTGATGGTGATAATTTTTATGATCGCTTATTATCGCTTGCCCGGACTAGTTTCTGCGATCGCGTTAATTATTTATGCTTTAATTATTACGACGATTTTTAAATTAGTACCGGTAGTGTTGACTTTATCTGGTATGGCTGGATTTATTATGACGATTGGTCTGGCCGTTGACGCTAATGTCTTGATCTTTGAACGGCTAAAAGAAGAATTGCGCGCCGGTAAAAGTCTGCAAGCGGCAATCGACGAAGGTTTCGCTCGCGCCTGGACATCTATCCGCGATTCCAATGTTTCTACGCTTATTACAGCCTTTATTTTGCTGTGGTTGGGAGAAACAATGGTTAAAGGATTTGGAATCACCTTAGCACTTGGCGTGATTGTCAGTATGTTTACCGCCATAACCGTGACCCGCGTTCTGTTAAAATTTATTGCGCAACAAGTAAAAGTCAGCGGCTGGTGGTGGGGAAAGTAATTAAATTTAAAGTTTAAAATATTATATTGATGTATGTTAAAGTTTAGAAAAATTTATTATATATTTTCCGGAACATTAGTCAGTTTAAGTATTTTGGCAATAGCTTTTTTTGGCCTGAAATTAGGGATTGATTTTACCGGCGGATCGTTAATGGAACTTTCTATTACCGGCACGACCGTAACACCGGCGCAAATTGAGCAAATTTTGAAGCCTGATACTGCGCTAAATTTGGGCGACATCAAAATTCAGCCGCTGGCCAATGGATTGATGATACGCTCGCGTAGCCTGACCGAGGAAGAGCATCAAAAAGTATTAAGTTTGTTAAAAGAAAAATTGGCGCCTAGCGCAGTTGATCAAAAACAAAATTCTAAAATCATCGTCACTGAAAATCGTTTTGAATCAATCGGCCCGGTAATCGGCGCCGAACTTAAACGCAATGCGCTCTGGGAAATTTCGCTCGTTGCATTAGGTATAATTTTATACATTTCTTGGTCATTTAGAAAAGTAGGCCAAACCAAAGATAAAAGCCGAATGTCGATAAAAATGGGCGTGGCCGCGGTGCTCGCGGTTTTGCACGACGTGACGATAACCGTCGGCGTTTTCGCGGTATTGGGCAAATTTATGAATGTGGAAATTGATAACTCGTTTATTGCCGCAATTCTCTTGGTTTTCGGTTACTCGGTTAACGATACGATTGTGGTTTTTGACCGGATCCGCGAAAACATGATTCGGCATCGTTTGTCGCAAAATTTGGAACAAATTATTAATCAAAGCGTTCGCGAAACAATGGTGCGCTCATTAAATACCTCTGTCACCATTATTTTGGTCTTGTTCGCCATCCTGCTTTTTGGCGGGCCGTCTATTTTTTACTTTGTCTTAGCGCTGACAATCGGTATTTCAATCGGGACGTATTCTTCCATCTTTTTAGCTTCACCGCTTTTGTATGAGTGGGACAAAAAAAAATAAATGTCTGATATCAAATCGCAAAAAATCCTGTTACCCGGGATTTTTTTGTTTGAATCATTCTATTTGTGCAGAGTGTCTGCCTCTGCTATAATTATGCTGTTTTAACATGTCACCTGCAAATAAACATCTCTATCAATTATCAAGCCAAGAGGCGCTATATAAGCTGGAAACCACGGAAAACGGCTTAACTGATCAAGAATCAGCTTCACGCTTAAAACGCTATGGCTATAATCGTTTGTCCAGTGGGCCAAAATTGTCGGCCCTGGGTATTTTTATTGATCAATTTAAAAATTTATTGATCATTATCCTGCTGATTGCCTTAACCATCAGTATTGTTATCGATCATTTTAACGACGCTTTGATTATCGGACTGGCGGTGGTTACTAATACTGTATTTGGCTTTATTCAGGAATATAAAGCGCATCAAGCCTTTGCTTCCTTAAAACGCATTATAAAATATCAAGCTAAAGTTAAACGCGACGGCAAAATTAACTTTATTGATTCGGAAAATCTGGTGTTCGGCGATATCGTGATTTTAGAACGCGGGGATCGCGTTTTGGCGGACGGACGGCTGATTAAAACAAATGATTTAAAAATTAACGAATCAACGCTTACCGGAGAATCAATACCCGTAAACAAAAATAGTGCGAGCATTGTCGCCGACGTATCGCTGACGGAAACCAATAATATGGCCTGGAGCGGCACCTCAGTGGTTGACGGGACAGGCGAGTTTGCGGTTGCTTTCACCGGCATCGAAACCGAAATCGGAAAAATTGCCGAATCGCTGTCAACTATCAAAACCGACGCATCGCCATTGCAAAAAAAAATTCAGGGATTCACGCGCTGGCTGGCGTTAATCATTATTATTATTTCTGTTGTCGTGCTAATCACTGGCCTTTGGGCAGGCCGGCCTTTTGACGAAATGTTCTTAACGGCGATCGCGGTCGCGGTTTCGGCTTTACCGGAAGGTTTAGCAGTCGGGGTAACTGTTATTCTAGCCATTGGTATGCGCCGCATTCTAAAAAGAAAAGCTCTCGTGCGCCGATTATTGGCGGCCGAAACATTAGGCGCCACCACCGTGATCTGCACGGATAAAACCGGAACCTTAACTAAAGGCAAAATGCAGGTTGATAAAATAATGCCGTGGGCTTTGTTGGATGATTCGCAGGCTGATAATTCAGCGGAGGCGAAAAGTGACCTAAATAAAATACTGGAAATAGCCGCCTTATGCAATAATGCTTATTACAATCCAGAAAATCAGGGCGCCGAATTTGAGCAATCAATGCACGGCTCGCCGACCGAAAAAGCACTGCTGATGGCGGCGCTGGAAGCCGGATTAAACCTATCAGAATTAAAGCGCGCTTACTTAAAAATTGACGAAAACCCGTTCAGATCCGAAAAGCGCTTTATGGCTACTTTGCACTTAATTGGTTCGGAAAAACAAATCTTAATCAAAGGTGCTCCGGAAAAACTAATTCCTTATTGTGAGCGGGCTTATTTTACAGGAAAAACCGTTGCGCTTTCTCTGAGCGATCGAGAATTACTAATCAATCAAATAACTGATTTGACCTCGCAAGGCTTTCGATTGTTGCTGGTTGGTTATAAAATCGCGGGCTCCAGCGACCATTTACCTGACGCCGAAGAACAAATTTTAGGAGGTATGATTTTTGTCGGACTTATAGGTTTACGCGACCCGATCAGAAAAACCGTCAAAAAAACACTAAAACTAACTCGGCGCGCCGGCATTGACACTTTGATGATTACCGGAGACCATCCGCTGACGGCGAAAGCCATTGCCATAGAAATCGGCCTCATTAAAGACAGCGGCCAGGTTTTAACTGGTTTGGAAATGAATCGCCTGACTGACCCGGAATTATTGGCCGCCATATATCCGATCGCTGGCGCTTCTGATTTTAACGCCAACAGAAATTTTTCCGGCGTAAAAGTATTTGCGCGCGTCGGACCGCAGGACAAATTGCGGTTGGTTAGAATATTAAAAGATCGCGGCGAAATTGTCGCGATGACTGGCGACGGCGTCAACGACGCACCAGCTCTGGTAAAAGCCGACATCGGCGTGGCACTCGGATCCGGCACCGACGTGGCGCGCGATAACGCCGACGTGGTTTTGTTGCACGATAATTTTTCGGTGCTGGTTAAAGCTATTCAGGAAGGCCGCGTTATTTTTGCCAACATTCAAAAATTAATTTTATACCTCTTGTCTGGTAGTTTTTCCGAAATTGTTTTAATTTTAGGGGGGCTTTTGCTTACTTCTTTTAATTATTTTGCGCATTTGCCCCTGCCGTTGACCGCGGCGCAAATTCTCTGGATCAACCTTATCACCGATAGCTTTCCGTCGTTTGTTTTGACTTTTGAACCGCGCGATCCGGGCATAATGTCACAGCCGCCGAAAAGTTCAACCGCGCCGATTTTAAATTCAACGATGAAATTCTTAATCCTGTTAATCAGTAGTACAACCGGACTGATGGCACTCGGTATTTATTTATTTTTCTGGCTCAAAACGGATTTACAACTAGCCAGAACTATGGCTTTCGCGGCTTTAGGACTAAATTCTTTAATATACGTTTTTAGCGTTCGAAGTTTAAACCAGTCGATTTGGAAAACCAAGTTATTCGGTAACCGCTGGCTGGTGGCAGGAATTGCCGGTGGATTGCTTTTTCAGCTAATGGCTTTATATTTACCGCCGCTCCAGCGATTTCTCCAATTAGTATCTTTAAATTGGATCCAGTGGCTGATTATCATCGGGGAATCTTTAATCGTCGTTGGCTTGATCGAAACGGTTAAATGGTTCTATGCTAAAAAAATTTCCGCTGTAACTTCACTAAAACAGGCCATTTGACTTTGCTTGAAGCCGATTGACTCTTTGTCTTATGTCTGATACAATATCACAAAACCACTAACTTTTAATTTAAATAAATTAGGGAGTCTAGTGGCTTATTTTGCTTAATAAAGCATTTATAATCAGAATTTTGAATGGATAAAATTGCTTTGAAGTTCCAAACTTTTTTCGAAACTTACGGCCTAAAAATAGGGCTAATTGTAATTTTATTACTGCTTGGAGAAGTTTTGTTGCATCGCTTAGTTAATCGAATTTTAAAAATCGCCGCCGCCGGCCGCCAAGTACCGCAAAATTCACCGCGGGCCAAAACTTTAGCCGTGGTAATGATAACCACCGGCAATGTCGCAATTTATTTTGTAATCATCGTCATGTTATTGAGTTTATTTTCTGTCGACATCGGACCAATCTTAGCCGGCGCTGGAATTATCGGACTGGCGGTCGGTTTTGGAGCGCAGACATTGGTTAAGGATTTTATCGCCGGAATGTTTATTCTACTCGAAAACCAATATACCATCGGCGAGCAAATAAAAATCAGTGATTTAGAAGGCGAGGTTATAAAAGTTAATATGCGTTCAACGATTCTTAAGGACAACCGCGGGCGCATTATATTTATATCCAACAGCAACATTAAAGAAGTAATAAACTTATCTCGACACGAGATTAGCAATAAATCTATAACTTAAGTGGGAGAGTAATGAATCAAAAAATTTATTATTCGCCACCACCACACCATAATCTATGAAAACCAAATCAAAAAAATATCGCGCCGCCAAAGACAGAATTGGCAACAAACCATATCAGATCGCCGAAGCAATCGGTCTTCTGAAGCAAACCGTTAAGGGCAAGTTTGACGAATCGGTGGAAATTCATTTTAATTTGGGAATTGACCCGAAAAAATCTGAGCAAATTGTTAAAGGCATCGTCACCCTGCCGCACGGTACCGGCCGCGAGGTAAAAGTCGCGGTTTTCACAGAATCAAAACAAGCAGAAGCCAAAACCGCCGGCGCTGACCTGGTTGGCGGCAAAGAACTGATCGAAGAAATTATTAAAACCGGGAAAACCGACTTTGACGCGGCTGTCGCGACGCCGGATTTTATGCGAGAAATCACTAAAGCCGCTAAAATTTTGGGTACCCGAGGACTGATGCCTTCGCCCAAAAATCAAACAGTAACGGCTGATGTAGCTGGAATTATTAAAAAACTTAAATTGGGACAAGTTAACTTTCGCAATGACACCGCAGGCAATGTTCATCAGATAATCGGGAAAACCAGCTGGAACGAAAACCAATTACTCGAAAATTTTAACGCTTTTTTGACGGTGATCCGTAAAGCCCGCCCCAAAGGCATTAAAGGCGCCTTTATTGTAAGCATTACTTTGTGTTCAACAATGGGACCTGGCATTAAAATCCAGACCTAACCTCTAACTCGAGGAAACAATGTTTCGTTTTAATATGTTACTGACAATCATAATTTTTTTTATTGTGCTTTCGATTTTAGTTATCGCCCATGAAGCCGGGCATTTTATTGCGGCCAAACATTTTGGCGTGCGCGTCGATGAATTCGGCTTGGGATTTCCGCCGCGCGCGAAAACTCTTTTTCGTTCGGCTGACGGCGTTAACTGGACTTTAAATTGGTTGCCTATTGGCGGTTTTGTTAAGCTAAAAGGCGAGGACGGCCAAAACCGCGAAGAGCCGGACAGTTTTGGGCATAAAGCGCCGTGGAAGCGAATTGTAATATTGTCAGGCGGCGTTTTGATGAATTTTCTTTTGGCCTTTTTATTATTGACCATCGGTTACAGTTTCGGGTGGCCGCAAGATTTAACTGAACAAAAAGTCGCGTCTAAGTATATTAAGGAACAAAACGTAATAATTGCCTACGTGGAAAAAAAAACGCCGGCGGCGCGGGCAGGATTGAAAGCCGGTGATTTTATCAAATCAGTGGACGGCGCTGAATCGACCGAGTTAGCGGACATTCAAAATTTAATAAAAAGCAAGCCAAATCAGGAAGTAAACCTGGAAATTGAACGTAATAAGCAATTAATCAATGTGGCGTTAACGCCCGGCGAATTGCCGATTAATCCGGACACGAGCTCCAAAGATCAAAATACGACGCCGCAAATAGGCATTGGCGTAGCTTTGGCTAAGTATGGGGTAGTACGCTATCCGGTTTATTTAGCTATCGGTATGGGAGCTAAAAATACGGTAGTTTATACCGGTAAAATAATGGACGCTTTTGGAACTTTAATCAAAGATTTGATTGTTACCCATAAAGTTAGCCCGAACATCGGCGGGCCGGTGATGATCGCCGCCTTATCTGGTCAGGCGGCGCGGCTGGGCTGGATTTATATAATTCAATTTTTGGCATTGCTTTCTTTAAACTTGGCGATTGTCAATTTCTTGCCGATTCCGGCCATGGATGGCGGTCGCGTTTTATTCGTGCTAATCGAAAAATTTAAAGGACGCGCGATTTCGCTGAATGTGGAAACATGGATTCACGTAATCGGCTTTTGGTTATTGATCGGCTTAACGGTTTTAATCACGGCGCGCGACATTGCCAGGTTTCAAGTGTGGGATAAAATAAAAGCGATTATTGCTTCTTAATTTTTTCTGCATGGAAATTAAGCTGGAGCAATTCAAGGGTCCCCTTGATTTGCTTTTGGATTTGATTCAACGGGCAAAACTCGACATCTCAAAAGTATCGCTGGCCAACGTAACCGACCAGTATTTAGAGTATCTTCGAAATAATAAAAAAATCCCCGCCGAAGTCCTGGTTTATTTTATAGAAATTGCCAGCCAATTAATTTTAATCAAAACTCGAACCCTCTTGCCTTATTTGCAATCATCTGATCTGGAATCGGAAACCGATTTAGTAACCCGTTTAAAAATTTACGAACATTATTTATCCAAATGCAAGCAAATTCAGCTCGCCTGGAATCACGGAACGACAATCGGTCTTTCTACGCAAACTAGCGTTCGGCACCTGTCAGCACCAATTGATTTGTCTTCCCTGAAACTTACGCCAATTGTAATTCGAAAAATTGCCGAGCGCGTTTTTAAAAAAGCTCTTCAAAATCCTTTGACAACCACCAGCATAAAAAGACAATTTAATATTCACGAAAAAATCCTTTTGATTAGCCGAATATTAAAAGAAAAAACAAGTTTATGGTTTAATGAAGTTTTGTCGGCAAACTTATCCAAAGACGAAATCATTATCAGTTTTTTGGCCCTGCTGGAATTATCCAGAAAGCAAAGCTTATTACTGGAACAGCGACAATTTTTCGCCAAGATACGAATCACAAAAATTACCGTCTAAATTAAAAAATTTTAACATGTCACCATCAACATCTTTATCGTCGCTGTTAGAATCGTTGCTGTTTTCAGCCGGTAGAGCTCTCACTTACAAAGAATTGGCAAAAATAACTAAATCGGACGAGCCGACTATCCGCCAAGAAATTGAACAATTGCAAAACGATTACAAAAATTTTGAACGTGGCGTTCGACTAACCACGAACAATTCGCATGTCGAATTAACAACGACACCGGAAAATTTCTCTTTAGTTCAGGAGTTAATCGCCTTTGAGCGCGAGAGTTTAACGCAAGCGCAATTGGAAACATTAACTATATTAGCTTACAATGGACCGCTCACGAAAGCGGAGCTGGAAGATATTCGAGGCGTCAATTGCTCCCAAATTTTAAAAAATTTAAAAATCAGTGATTTAATCGACGAGGCGACGCACGAGCGATTAACCAGATACCAAGTTAGCACAAAATTTTTGAAAGCCTTGGGATTAACCCGACCCCAAGAATTACCGGATTATCAAGCTTTCCACGATAAAAAAATCGAATCGATCTTAACAGTTTAATTATGTTTATCAAATTCATTCTGGGAATTTTAATAACCGGGCTGGCACTGCCACAGCCGTCCGGAATTATCGTGAAAGGTATTTCGGCATCTGTTTCACCGGGCTGGCAAAAAAGCAATCAATTGGCGATTGAGCCTATAATCACTTCACCGGCCGCGGTTATTATTGATGCTGATTCTGGCCAAATATTATACAAAAAAAATCAAGATGAGCCGCGCTCAGTAGCCAGCATCACTAAACTATTTACCAGCTACCTGTACCTCCAGCAAACTGACGCGGATTTGGAACGGCAAATTACGTTGCAGGGCAGTGATGAACGCAACGGCGGGCAACGATACGTCTACCGCGGCGAAACCGGCACTGCTCGCGATTTTTTAAATTTGGCTTTAATCCCATCGGACAATAGCGCCGCGGTAGCCCTGGCCAGAGCCGGCGGTTTTAGCGATAATTACGCCGAGATTGCCGCCTCGACTTTAAAAAATTTGGGCTTAGTCAACACCAAATTCAGCGAACCTTCAGGATTGGATAATCAAGACATGTCAACGGCCTACGAGATCGCCCAATTGGGAAGGCAAATTTTCAAACGCCAGGAACTAGCCTCAATCGTTAATCAACCAAGTTATGCTTTTAAACCGCTAAATTCTGATTATACGCGGCAAATCCCATCAACAAATGATTTATTGACCTCTGATTTATTCGAAGTTACTGCCGGCAAAACCGGTTACACTACCGAGGCCGGCTACTGCTTAGTACTTAAAGCCGCTGGCAAATCTGGCAAAGAGCTGTTAATCGCCGTACTCGGCGCGCCATCGTCTGATGCCCGCTTTCAAGACGCTAAAATTTTAATGTGGTGGGCAATGCAAAATTTTAAGTAAAAATGTTTCTTGCTTAAAAAAAATCCTGATGTTAAAATTATATTGCTTAGCTAAATCGCCAATATTATGAAATATATTATAGCCAACTGGAAAATCAAACTTGCTCCGGTCGAGGAAATACGCCTGGCAAAAAAAATTATTGAGCTGGCTGTTGATCAAGGAAAAGTAAAAGTCAGCATTAATCCTTCTTTTTTAAGCCTCTGGAGTATCGCTCAAATTTTGGAAAATACGCCGTTTTACGTCGGCGCGCAAAATTGTTTTTGGGTAGACAACGGCGCCTACACTGGCGAGATCTCGCCGGAACACCTTAAAAGCGTCGGCTGTCATTATGTTCTAATCGGACATTCGGAACGGCGGTCTAATTTAGGCGAATCCAGCACCATGATCAACAAAAAAATACGTTGTGCCATCGATAACGGGCTAGTCCCGATATTGTGCGTCGGCGAAAACGATGATGAACGCCGATCTGGAAGCAAGGATCATATTATCCGCCGCGAAATAGAAATGGCACTGCAAAACGTTAATATCGTGGGCACTCAAAAATTGCTGATTGCTTACGAACCGATCTGGGCTATCGGCACCGGGCAACCGGCCACCGTGCAAGAAAGCGTTTACATGCACAAAGTTATTAGGCAAACGCTGGTTGATCTATTGCCCGACGAAACAGCCAAAAATAACGCTTTTATCCTCTATGGCGGCAGTGTTGATTCCGCCAATGTCAGCGACTTTTTACGCGCAGAATCGGTAGACGGCGTGCTAGTTGGAACCGCGAGCGTTGATTATAAACAATTTGCTAAAATTTTAGAGATTGCAAATAATATTTAACCTGGGGATAACAACTTATGCTTAATCTCACAGCTTTTTTAATTATTATTGTTTCCTTAACAGTGATCATTATCATTTTGTCGCGCAAATTTCCGTTACTCAAACACATTGAATTGGAATTAGTCGATCGCGAGAAAAAAGCTAAGTATCTGCTAGTTGAACAAAGATTAAAACGAAATATTGATAAAATTAAAGAACGCATAAAGTTAAACAGTTTGATTCAAAACGGCTCAAAAGTAATAGACAACGTAAAAAGTTTTGTTCAAATTTTAAACTCCGCAAAAAAAGAGTACTTGATTCGTCTTAAAAACGCCAAGCGTAAAAAAAATGAAACAGGTGCGCCGCCTAACGACCAATCGGTTAATGACGAAAGATTAGCCGCTATTCGACAGTTGGTACAGCAAAATAATTTGGAAGATGCCGAGAAAATGATTTTTGAATTAATCAAGAATGATCCAAAGAATCTTGAAGCTTACAAAATGCTGGGGGATATGTACTTTGACAAGAAAAATTTCGTCCATGCCGAAGCGACGCTGGAACACATCCTACAGCTTGGTCAGCGTTTGAAAAAAATTAAGGCGCTTGATTATCTGCAATTGGCGAAAGTAAAATTGCTTTTGGATAAGGCGGATGAGGCTTTACAAATAGCCAAAAAAGCCGTATCATTAGAACCGTCTAATCCGAAAATATTGCATTTTTTGACAAAAATCTGTATTTTAACCAGACAAAAAGATCTGGCCTGGAAGTATTATATACGGCTAAAAAAGATTAACGGCGAGAATAGCGGGTTGGACGATTTGCTTGAGGAATTAAAAAAGCTTTAATATTGCGCCGTTGTAGCTCAGTTGGTAGAGCACATCCATGGTAAGGATGGGGTCCGCGGTTCGATCCCGCGCAACGGCTCCATGAAAACAAGTTATTGAATTAGGAATTAGATATTAGGCATTCCCCTTGTAAAGCAAGGGCATCGGGTCGGTACGCGAAGCGGCCAAACGCACCTGGCTGTAAACCAGGCGGATTTATCCTTCGGGGGTTCGAATCCCTCCCGGCCCACCACGGTACGTCATTCGAGAATGACGTGCCACGTCGCTCGCGAGTGACGTGGCCCACTGCTTCGCCAAGGCTTCGCAGTGCAAGCACCTCGACGGTCGCCATGGGCGATTTTTTTGTTTTCCTTGCCACAAATTTATCGCCATGATAATATACTTAAACATCGACTTTGACGCCGCTTTTTTAAAAAAAATTGATGACTCGTCCGCACAAAATTTTAATTTTAATAGCCGTCATTTTGATTCTGCTCGGCCCGCTAATATGGCCAAAAAAATCCGGGCATTGGCTATATCATGTGCCGGGTACAAGTACCATCACTCAGGAACGACAATGCTACGGCTGGCGGCAGGAGCAACTCAGACTGGGTTCGGCCAGTATTTATTGCTGGGGCATGCCATTAGGCGATGAAAAATGCTACATCCGCGCCGTGCACGAGAAGCCGCAAGAGTCTGATTGTGAAAATTTGACGATTTAAAAAACTCTAACGTCAAGTTGTCATCCCGAGCTTGCCCCGTCACTCGCGAACGACGGGGCTTGTCGAGGCCAGCCTCGCCGGCAGGCAGGGATCCCTTAGTTAATACGCTATTTATGGAGAGGGATTCTTCGCAACGCTCGGAATGACAAATCTCGACAATCCTATATATTTTTTATGATCACCCAAAATCAAGTCTACAAATGTTCTGTTTGCGGCAATATCGTGGAAGTACTTTTTGCCGGCGGCGGGGAACTGGTCTGTTGCGGCGCGCCGATGCAATTGCAAGCGGAAAAATTGGAGGATGTCGGAATGGAAAAACATGTACCGGTGATCGAAAAAATCACCAACGGCTATAAGGTAAAAGTCGGCTCAATACCTCATCCGATGGAAGAAAAACACTATATCCAGTGGATCGAGTTGATTGCCGACGGCCGCGTCTATCGCAAATTTTTGTCTCCCGGTGATCTGCCGGAAGCGGAATTCTGTTTGTCGGCTAAAGAATTTACCGCCCGCGAATACTGCAACATTCACGGCTTGTGGAAATCAGTCTAGCCTAAATTAAATACACTCACCACCCTACTATGAGCGCACGCAAACATTCCCATTTGCAGAAGTTCCATTTAATTGAATATATACTAATGCTCTTGCGGCACCTTGAGATTGCAAAATACATTAAGAATGGGCAAACTTTACTGGACATTGGTTGTGGTTTCAATGGCCACTTATTAAATAGGTTTTCTACACATATTTCGCATGGTATTGGAATTGATTTACCGGTTAATCAAAAAAAAAATAGTGAGAAAATTCAACTCATCGAGTGGAATCTAAATAATCCAAGTTTTCCTGATTTGCCAAAAGTTGATTTGGCTACTTGTCTCGAAGTAGCCGAACACGTCGAAGACCCGCTAAATTTATTGAAAAATATTTATCAGACACTCAACGATCATGGCTTATTGATTTTGACCGTTCCTACATGGCAAGAAAAACCATTAGCTGAGTTTGCCGCTTTTAAGCTAAAACTGCTTTCGGCGCAAGAAATTGCTGATCACAAACATTATTTTAGTCGAGAAGAAATTATTGATTGCTGTCATCAGGCTGGATTCAAAAACGTTAAGTACTCTGCACATAATTTCAAAATGAAAAATTTTGTATTGGCCAGAAAAAATTGATTTTGCTGATTTGATCGTTTGTCTTGCGCGCTATCATCATCTTTGCTATAGTCTGCTGATAGGTCTCCCTAGTACACAAATTTGGAGGCCGTTTTCGTGTTTTTAGTAATATTTATGACTTTTAAACTTAAAAACATTTTTTCTCCGGCTGGGGATCAACCTTTGGCCATCACCAAGCTTGCTGACGGCTTAACCAAAGGTTTTAAATACCAGACGCTTTTGGGCGTTACCGGTAGCGGCAAAACATTTACCGTCGCCAACGTTATCGAGCAGATGCAAAAACCGACGCTGGTGATAGCGCATAACAAAACTTTGGCTGCCCAGTTATGCAATGAGTTTCGGGAATTTTTTCCGTCCAACGCGGTAGAATATTTTGTTTCTTATTATGATTATTACCAGCCCGAAGCTTATCTGGCGCCGACCGACACGTATATCGAGAAAGAAGCGCAGATTAACGACGAAATCGACCGCTTGCGCCACAGCGCCACCCAAGCTTTGCTATCACGTCGCGACGTAATTGTCGTGGCTTCAGTTTCCTGCATCTACGGTTTAGGCACGCCAACAGCTTACCTTGCCCAGGCAGTGGAAATTAAGGTGGAAGGGGAATTAAATCGCACTAATTTTATGCGCCAGCTAGTCAGTCTCGGCTATGTTCGGACTACCGGTGCGCCGGTGCGCGGACAATTTAGAGTTCACGGCGAAACCGCAGAAGTGATGCCGGTTTCCGGGGACTTGCTTTACCGACTGGAATTCGAAAATAAACTGCTGAAGGAAATTTTGATCATTGATCCCTTGACCAAAAAAGTGCAAGACCGCCAGAGCAGTTTATGGATTTTTCCGGCAAGACATTTTGTCACGCTCGAGCCAGAAAAGGAGCGGGCGATAAAAACGATCAAAGCCGAATTAAAAGGACGGCTAAAATATTTTAATGATCATCATCTGCTTTTGGAAGCTGAGCGTTTGGAACGCCGCACTAATTATGATTTGGAAATGATTAAAAACATCGGCTATTGCAGTGGCATCGAAAATTATTCCCGCCACTTTTCTGATCGCGCGCCCGGTGAACCGCCAGACACCCTCTTGGCATACTTTCCCGAAGATTATTTAACAATTATTGATGAATCACACGTCACCGTGCCGCAATTACACGGTATGCACAGCGGCGATTTCGCGCGCAAGAAGTCGCTTATCGACAACGGTTTTCGCCTGCCAAGCGCCTATGATAACCGGCCGCTTAAGTTTGATGAATTTGAAGCGCGTATTAATCAATGTATCTTTACTTCGGCCACGCCAGCTGTCTGGGAACGACAAATGTCAAGCCAGATTGTCGAACAAATTATCCGGCCGACCGGCTTAATTGATCCGGAAGTTATTATCAAACCGATTATTGGAAGAGGCGGAGGAAATTTGAGCCAGGTGGAGGATTTGATTCAAGAAGTTAAAAAACGCGCTATCAAGCACCAGCGCTGCCTCGTTACTACGCTCACCAAAAAAATGGCTGAGGATTTGTCTGAATTTCTCAAAGAACAGGCGATTAAGACCAAATATCTGCACAGCGATATCGCCACCATCGACCGAATTAATATTTTAACTGAATTCCGGCAGGGAAAATTTGATTGCTTGGTCGGCGTTAATTTACTTCGCGAGGGATTAGATTTACCGGAAGTGACGCTCGTCGCGATTTTGGACGCTGATAAAGAAGGCTTCTTGCGCTCAGAAACCGCCTTGATTCAGACCATCGGCCGCGCCGCGCGCAACGTTTTTGGCCAGGTGAT
>MHJY01000008.1 GCA_001818235.1 Candidatus Jacksonbacteria bacterium RIFOXYB2_FULL_44_15
TCATTATAAAATTGCGACTGCGGCAAATTCTGAAGTTCCTGAGTGGCGATTACGCTGACGACAGCCGGCAGAGAACCTTGCACCACTTTTACAGTTTGTTTCTCCTCGGACACTTCGCTTACTAAACCAGCCTGAGCTGTAACTTTTGCTGTGGGCGTGGCTGTCGATTCCGTCGTTGCTGGTTGCAATAAACTTGTACTTCTGGACAAAATTGTCCAGGTGACTGTCCCGGCCACTGCGCCGGCCACCCCGCCTAAAATCATGCTGATTATAACAGTAGTCGCAATTAAATGTTTTAGTTCATTTTTAATCGGCATAATTATTCAGTTAAAAGATTCTGCCCAGTGTATAAATCAAACGCTTTTTTAAGATCCGGGCCCAAGGAGATAAACACAATCACGAAAATAATAAGCGCGCCGACAACCATGATGATTTTGAGGATAGCTCCAATTTTTAGCCAAAAAATATACCGATTAGTCGCAAATGTAGCCGCATATATTTTTTCCAAAAGTTCACGATTGCGTTTTAATTCCGCGATAATTTCGGGTTGATTTTCGTCCTGAATTAGAGGCATAGATATTCACCGCGCATATTCCTTTTTGTTTATACGAATATACTCGGTTAATTATTTCACTTAGACCAAAAAATAACGAAACAAAAACCAAATCGCCAAGCAGAGTCCATTTAAAAAACGGTAGAGCCAGCGTATAACAAGAAATCAACCCCTCAAAAGAGTGCCCGTACATGCCGGACCAAAGCCAAACCGCAAAATTAGTCAAGCAATAAAAAATTAGGGAAGCCGCCAGAGATGACCCAAAAACCGCGCCCAGCGACAGGCGCGAGCGCAGACGCAACCCCAAAAATCCGGATAAAGCGAAACTTAAATACACGGCAAACAAAATTTTTAAATCGTAAAACCCAATGATAAAATCGCTCATCAGCATCGCCAAAAGCGGTAATCCAATAGCCAGCCGACGATTCGGCAAATAGGCGCCGGCAAAGAGGGCCAGCGCGGTGATTGGAGAAAAATTTGGCGGTAAGCCTAAAACTCCAAAGTGACGCAAACAACGCCAGGCAATGGCGAGAATTACAAAAAACACCGGCCAAAAAAAATTATTCTTGAACCTCATGTCGCAAGTGATGATTATTGAAAAAAAATTTAAGCGGCTGACGTAATCCGCACTTTCATGGTAACTTCCCCTTTTGTGGGCAAAATAATTTTAAAAGGGTGCAGGCCTAAATCCTTGATTGATTCCAGCCTTAGTGATTCTTCCGGCAGTTCAAAACCGTAAGTGTCGTGAATGGCGGCGAGAATCTCGTTCGCGGTGACGGCGGCGTACAATTTACCTTTGCCGCTGGTCCGCCGTTTTACGGAAATCCGTTTGCCGTGGAGCGCTTTCTTCATCGCATCCAGTTTCCCCAGCTGATTAACCCGGTGCTTCTCAACGGCTGTTTTCTGTTGCTCCAGCTGTTCCATTTCTCCGGCAGTGGCAATTTTAGCCAAACCCTTGGCCAAAAGAAAATTACGGGCATAACCGCGTTTAACCTTAACGACATCGCCTTTATTTCCCAATTTGCCGACTGAATTTTTCAAAATTACTTTCGTTTCCATAAAATACAAAAAATCCATCAAATCCGTACCCTATAATCTGCGGATTTATCCGGATGTAACTAATGGTTTCGTGGCTGTTATCTTACTTAAACTGCCAAAAAAGTCAATTATTTGTCCCGCAAAATAACAATTTTTTTCGCGGCTACTAAATTTAAACGGCGATTAGCAGTTCCCAATACTCTAATTTTGTCCCCGATCGCGACATCAGCCAGCGTTGCCTCTTTCCCTTGCTTATAAATTTTGGTATCGCTTCCGACGTTGACTTGCCAGGCAACACTGGTCGCGGCAACAGTAGCGCTAATCTGCCCTTTGGCCAAATCAATTGCCTTAACGACGCCAATTCGCCGCGCCACGCCTAAAACTTGAATATTGGTGTCGCGAATAAATTGAGCCTCAAGTTTGCCGGTTGTTTCGTTGAGCCGGCCAATTACTTGGATTATGTCCCCTTCGCTAAATTCGCCGATTAAGCTCCTGCCAAAATAGCGGCGGCGTAATTTGGTATTTTCGTCGATATAAACTTCCTTTTGCTCACCCGGCGCCCCGACTAAATTATTAACATCGCCTTTTTGATAGAACTTACTTTCCGAAATTTCCATTAAAATCGTTGTCGGTACAGTCGGATTTTCGTCCATTTCCACGATCTTGCCAGGCACCACCCAACGCGTCACCCGCATAAACAAAGTATTACCGCGTCGTAGCACGACGACAATTTTAGCGTCCCAAGTTTTCGCATTACCATCGTTATCCTCAACTACACGGCCGCGAATGCGATCACCGACTTTAAGGTCATTAATAGTCGCCGGATTTTTTACGCCGGCTACAATCTTAGCGCTAGTTAAGTTGAGCGTATATGTCGCGCCCTGCCAAGTAACATCAATCTTTTGTTCAGCCGGCCGAATCGCGGTAATCCAGCCGTTTTTACCCCGCTGGCTTCGACTCAATGACCGGTTTTTAATCTTAGTCGCATCAATACTGCCGCTATTGGTATTTTCCGTTGCCTGGTAAGTTAACTGGTCGCCGGCAATCCAATCGTTTAAATCGCTCTCCGTGCCTTCAGCTGTTTCCAGATCGACCTGCGCAGTTTCGATCTCCACAGTGTTATCTTCGGTTGTGCCGTCCTCTGCCGTTACCCGAACGATTACGGTAGTCTCCTCGGCTGTAGTATTGCCGATTTCGATGAGCGTTCCAGTTTCGGTGATGGTTTCGGTCGCCTCTTGGGTAGCGCCGTTAATTTGGCTCGCAGTCGCTCCAAGATCCTCGGCTGTGACTTCTTCCAAATCGCTCGACGCCTCTGATACTTCATCTACCGCAAGCACTGGACCGGCCAATGTTAAAAGCCAAGCCGCAAAAATCAGATAAGTTAGCAATTTTTTCATATGTTTGATGACTAAGCCGGCAAAATCAGGGTTAGCTAAACTTCTGCCCAAACCTTGCCGCCTCCTAATTGATTTGTTTAAATGCTGATAAAATAATTTTACCATTTATTCGCTTTGACGTCTAATCTAACAACGGGGTTCCCGAAATCGTTTTTTTCTGCTACAATTACGCGAGTTAGCTCGTTTCTTATTTATGGATTTAAAGCGTTATTTTAAGAATTCGATTCCCTTTTTCCCGCACCGCCGGAACTATGCCGAAGCTTTAAAATGGCTTAACCTGTGGCGTCCAAAAATTCTCTCCAACTCGCTAAAGCCTCAAGAGCTTAAAACACAGTTCGGATTAGAGCCTATTGATATTGAGAGACTTTCCCCGGAGTTTATTCAGCATGCGCTGGATATTTTAACTTACTCAGAATTTGACCAAACCTACAATCAAGAAGCAATTTACGATTTTTTTCTGCAAGGTGATTTCGCGCCCGGAGACAACATCCAACTGCCGGTAATCAGAAAACTAATCAAAGAAGGTCTTGGCTTGATGCAAACTTCGCAAGACCCGGCCCATGGTTTTACTCACGCCATTCGCTGTGGACGGCTGGCGAAGATATTATATCAAGCGCTCCGGCCGGCGCATCCCCGGCTGGATTGGGGAGTGTTGGCCACGGCGGCTATCTGGCATGATATTTACCGCATTAATCACTTGGGTTTTCTCTACTCCAAAAATTCGCTCTGGCGTAAAGCTTTGCGCAAAATTGACATTCTTCAAGATTTAATCATTTACAGCATCCACCGCCAAGATTCAATCGGCAGTTCGCTCTTCTTTTTAAAACAAAGCCGAAAGCGCCTGCCCAAGCAGTTGCGAGCGCAAATTGCAATCGCCATTTTAGGCGAGCACACGTTTGAATTTTTGGAAGAAAAATTTTATCCGGGCATCAGCGTCTATAAAAACATTATTTTAAACGCTGACGTGATCGACATGGTTTCGACCGGGCGTTGGGAAGAAACGCACCGCAACGTAATTCTGCGTCATCAGACTGATCGTGCTTTTTTAAAAAGAATGATCACTCTAAATGCTTTATTCAATATTTCGCGGGCAAAAAATAAAGTAACTTTTCCGCTGGCCCACCAACTCTACCAACTGGCACAAAAAACTCTCTATCAACATGGCATGCGTTATTATCCCGATGACGCCAAAATGATGAAAGAACTTTTGATGGACAAGCCCAGTTAGACTCAGGCGTCTTTTATGATTTCAACAATTATTTAAAGTAAATAAAAATCTAGCGGGACAAGCCCTCAAACAAAAAAAGCGAAATTAATCGCTTTTTTTGCGTACTGCCCACGAAAAAATGTACGTTTTGCCGGCAATCGCCTGCCCAAGACAACTGCCGGCCGCTATTTCCCCAAAACTTAATGCTATTGGTCGGTGCGTCACTCGAAAGAGGGACAAACCATAAGCCGCACAACTTGGAGGTGAGTCTAATTGGCCCTGTTTAAACCATGTCCCTCTTGAGCGACCAAAATGTGTTTAAAACAAACACTCTACCGACCTTTGCTCCGATCCTACTCGAAATCTGCCACTTGCGGAATAGCGATTAAGAGAGTACCTCCCTCGCCGATCCGCCGTAAACCAGGACGATAGTTCGAAGCTGTTACTAACTACTACGCAAAGCTAAAAAAAATTCTTTCGTCCGCCCAAATCTTCTTTATTGCCAAGGCCTTACTTCCAAAACTCGAAAAGTATTATCATTAATCTGGCTACCGATCAGCTTAATTTTTCGTCGCGGTCCAGGCGGTCCGGGCTGATAAGGCTCTCGCCAAATAACTTGGGCACCGGTGACAATCCATTCATTGCCATTATCGAAATCTTTAATAACAAATCGATCCGGCCCATCCCATAATACAATTTCTCCGGCTAAAAGACCAAGTTTCGGTTGTTCCCAAAATTCTGATTTATGGCAAACCATCCGCTCGTAGTACGGCACCTTCGCCGTAAATAGTTGATCGATTTTATTCCCCAGCCCAAAGTAGAAAAAAGTAGTGCCTAAAATAAGCCCGGAAACCCCGCTAACCAGCACTACTAAATAAGTATGAAACCGATAACCCTTTTTCGTTTGCCGGAAATTAAGCCAAGCTAGCCCACAAAAAATGGCCATCAAGACCAACCAAAAATACGGGACAATAATTAAAGCATACTCCACGATATTCTTCTCCAGTTTATTGTAAATATCCCAATCTTGATCAGAGAAAAGAAAAATAGTAACGCTAACCAACATCCCCTCGACGATTAATGCGAGCGAAAACATAACCCAAACCACTGAATCCTTTAAAATGAATTCCCAACGCGGCTTGGGCGTAATTTTTTGTTCTTTAATTGCCGCGAACGTCTTTTCGCTAATCGTCATATTTTAGGCATTAAGCTTCTACCAGGGCAAAATTAACCCCTTGCACAGTCGCTTGTTTTTTAAAAGCCTGCTTGGCCCGGTTAAGCAAAGTTGCCACCGTACCCAATGGTTTTTTTAAAATGTCGGAAATTTCCTGATAACTTTTATCTTCCAAGTACTTTAAAACCAGCACTTCTTTATATTTTTGATCCATCGCGGTTAATACTTTTTCCACCTCTAAAGCCAACTCGTGATTATTAAGCGCTTCTTCAATATCCAAATCCGAGAGCAATTTTTCGACGCCAGTCCCGGCTTCTTCAATCAACTCCACGGTCTGGGGACGCGCTTTTATCTTGCGGTAATTGCTGATTACTTGATTGCGCGTAATCCGGTAAATCCACGACGAAAATTTAAGATCAGGATCAAATTCGTTTAAGTGTTGAAAAGCCTTAATAAAAACATCCTGCAAAACATCCTCTGCTTCGGCTTCCGAGACGTTGGAAATACGCAAAATATACCTCAGCAACTTGGGCTCATAACGCCGCATTAAATACAAATAAAGTTCCTGATTTTCTAAGGTCAGTTTAACCAAATCTTCATCATTTTTTTGTAATAAATCTTTTGGAGAAATAGGGGGCATAAACTGATCATATTCTCATTATGTTATTTACGCAATTCTGACCGGTTTTCTTTCGCAATTACTGCACAATTTTATCTGTCGGTACTGAGATGGCTTCCATTTGTCCACTGCCGGATTTTAGCAACCCTGATGGATAGTTGCCACCGCTGTTTTGATCTAATATCTGAGAAATAAGCGGTACGACAATCCGTTTTTGCCAAACATTCGCTCCGGTCGGCACTTCGGTGATCGGGAAAATCCAAGCCGGCACCAATAATTCGCTGTAAATTTCGTCTTGCCAACTGCCGCTTTCTAGATAACCCAATTCCGGCGCGCCCAATTTAATCTCCACCAACTTGGTTGATTGATCAGGAGGGGCGTAATAATTATACAGGCCGCCTTGCTCAGCAACTTTTAATAAGCGGCTGACATCAGACTCCACCGGATAATCAGAAGCTTGATACTGAAGAGATTTAACGTTCCACGCCGCCGAAACTTTTTTCGGCCGCAAATTGTAATTTACCGTTAACCCACTAACTTCACCGCCACTGCCGTACACTTTCTGCCCATCAATAATTAAAGGATAAGTTACGGTCAGCGCTTCAGGCACATAATTTTCCACTGGTTGCGGTGAATACAGACGCCAGTTATTGTCGACTACCCCCGGGCCATAAAGCGACAGATCAAAGCCGTAATCTTTAAGGAAAGCGTCGGTTAGCGTTACCAGCTGAGCATCAGTCGGCACATCAGTCATCGGAATCGGCGACATTTCCGGATAAACGCCATTTACCGGCATTGTCCGCCAGGTATTATTTTCGAACAAGCCGAGCGTACCCTCCAGTAAATTAATGGTTAACGAATATCCTAGCGGCCGATCTTCCGTCAGGGTGATGTTATCGACGCGCGCGGCCGAAAGGTTATTCAGATCAAAAAGGCCAAGTTTGACATTTTTGATCTCCTTTAATAACTGCTCTCCCGTTTCTTTCGACTTGATCCTTTTTAATACCGGCAAACTACCTGCCGGCAACTTTAATTCTTCGCCCTGATAAACATATTTGTAAACAACTATGTCTGGCGGCGCCGGATAAATTGAGCTGGTTGTTTTGGGCGCCTGATCTGCAACTCCTCCACCGCCGCCCCGGCCAGTTGCCGCTGATTCGCCTAGGGCCGGAGCTGACGCTACTGACTGACTATTGGACAGACTGCCGAAAGAACCTGGGGCAACCGAAGTAATGCTGGATTCTAGAGCCAGTTTGCTTAAGTCTAAAGCTTCATCTTTCTGAACGATAATCGGTAAACCATCCTCGCTTGGCGCCCATGGCTTTGGTTGCGGCCTCGTCAACATTGGAATGATTACCACTGCTCCAATCATTACGCCTAAAACCACATAAGCGGCTGGGCGTAAAAATGGATTAAATTTAGACCAAAACGTCCGCTGATCACCAATACCCATACCGCGCGTTGAAACCTTTAAAACTGCCACGCGTTCTAAAATTTTTACCCGCAACTCCCGCCGAAATTTTTCGTCCAAAACAGCCTGTGGCCGGGCCGCGATTAATTCGTTAACTAACGGACGCAACTGTCCGTCATATTGTTTTAAGCTGGGATCTAGTCGATAAAGATCCTGTAAAATCAAATCAATTTGTTTATCCATATTTTTTAGGTATCGCCCTTTTAACCGGCTAAGGGTGCGTATTTAAATAACATTAATAATAGGTATAGACTAGTTGATTGCGCGCGTAGCTTTTTTATCGCTCTGGAAAAAGCCATTTTACAACTGGCTTCCGTGCAATTTATAATCTCGGAAATTTCCCGATAAGACAATTCGTCCCAAACGCGCATCAAGATAATGTCGCGATCGCGCGCCGGAAAAAGCGCTAAATACTGACTCACCTGTTTGAGTTGGTGCCGGAGATCGAGATCGCGCGGCAAATCGGTACTGGTGCCCAAATCCCAGACATCTTCAATGTCGACCGTTTCTTTACGGGTCCGATAATAATCAGTTATGGTGTTGCGCGCAATCCGATAAAGCCAGGCCGAAAAAGTGCCGCGCCCGGCGTCAAAATTATTAAAATGCTCCAAGGCTTTCAGGAAAGTTGAGCTGGTTAAATCTTCGGCCGTTGGCTGATGGTGCGTACGATAATAAATAAACCGATAAATCGGCTCGGCGTAGCGGTCGTAGAGTTGGCCAAATTCATTTAATTGACCCTGCTGGCACCGGCGAATGGTTTTTTGTTCACTGATTTGCATATGCTTTCCTACTTAGTATACGAATAAATTAGTGATAAGTAACAAGATACTCACCTTAAAAGTGAGTATGGCGCTGATTCAAATTTAAAAAAGCGTGAAACGTTTAAGATAAGTAACGCTCAATCATCATTTTTACCATTTGATGCGGCGTTACGTCAATTTTTAAAATTATTTCCCGCGCACCCAAGTCAAGAGCGCTTTTGGCGACTTCGTCTTTGCTGTAGTTAGTAAAAATCACTACCGGAATATCGGCTGTTCGCGGATTCGCTTTCAGTTTTTTTAACGTTTCTATCCCGCCGGCCAAGGCGCTCAAACCATTAAGCAAAAGATCAAGCAAGATCAAATCCGGTTGTTCCCGCTCGGCCAAATCAAGCCCAGTGTCCCCGTCTAACGCTGACAGAAGACGATAACCGGCTTTCGTAAAAGCAAAAGAATATATTTTTTGCTGTACAGGATCATCCTCAATAAATAAAATGGTTTTAGTTTGCTTGGCCATTTTTTTAAATTAAATCGCACGCTTAACCTCAACCCAAAATGTAGTGCCCTGATTTAACGCGCTCTTAAAACCTACGCGACCCTGCGGATGAGCCTCAATCATTTTTTTTACGATAAATAATCCCAGTCCTGAGCCATCGGTGTGCATAGTATTGGCGTTATTGCCGCGGGAAAACTTGGTAAATAATTTAGGCTGATTCTCCGGTGGAATGCCGATGCCGGTATCAATCACTTCTATTCGCACCACCTCTGTTTTGGGAATCACATGTACGGTTACTTTTCCCAAGGGCGCGGTATAAGTTAGCGCGTTAGAAATCAAATTATCCAGCACAACTTCCAAATAACGCGGCGCGACCAACGCTTTAATTGGCGCGTCACTGCCCGCCTCCAAACTTAAAGTAATATTCTTGCTCCGGGCTTGTTCGCCATGATCAGTTAACCGATTTTTGATGAATGAAATAAGCTCGATTTTTTCCAAATCTCTTTGACGCAACTCGAAGGCGCCGGTATCCAATTCCGATGCGTATAAAATATCGTTGATGATATGGCGCAGTTTTTCCGTTTTTTGAGCAATCGCCTGATAAGCTTCGCGCCTTTCCTCCTCTTTCGCCTCCCGATAATCGCCTTCCAAAAGCATCGACACATAACCTTTGATCACCGAAACCGGCGTCCGCAACTGATGCGACGCAATATCCAAAAATTCACTCCGCATCTTGAGGAGTTTTTCCAAGTGCAAATTTTTATCGCGCAAATCTTTGGTTTGTTCGGCGACTAATTCCTCCATCTGATTGTAAAACTGAGCATTTTCCAAAGCAATCGCCGCCTGATTGGCGAGCGTTTCCAGAAGTTCGATGTCCTCCGACGTAAAAGCATCATAATTTTGCCGTTCACCAAGAACAATAAAACCCAAAAGATTTTTCCGGGCAATAAGCGGCAAAAGAAGCGCCGCCCTTATCCGGACCATCGCTCTCCCTAAATTTTCAAAATGCTTTTGATCCTTGGCCCCCAAGGCACTGCGCTTCCATAAAAGAATTTCATCGTAAACCAAGGCTTTTTTTTGCTTCGCCAGCCGCTGCGTTAAAGGGCTGTCTTTGACAAGCCAAGGGGTACGCGCCCGGTCATAACCAACTGCTTTTAACAAAACAAAATTATTTTTCTCGTTGTCTTTTAGGAGCACGGCCACGCGGCTGACGCCTAAGGTTTTAATTACCGTTTCCGTAATCAGATTGACGAGTTCCGACAATTGCACGATGGTCGTTAATTTGTTAATCGTCTGCTTTAACGTCTCTTGCGTATTATAGATGTTGGCGTAAAGATAACGATTAGCGAAACGGATCGCATTTTTTTGAATTAAAGGAAAAGACAAAACGAAAACTAATGCCAGCACGAGTCCAAGAATATATGTTTGCGGCGCAAAAACGCTACCAAAAATTTGCGTATAACAATAAGCAACTACGTAAAACATTACATAAGTAAAAACTGCCAAATTTAAATAAACAAAACTTCGCCGCACGGCTAACCGAATATCCATTAGCCGATAGCGGATGATTGCATAAGCATAAGCCGACATATACACGATCACCAGCGGGTTAGCGTATGGCGGCAAATTAATGTTATACCATAAAGCAAAATTGGTTGAGCCAGCGATAACGCCTAAAGTAACGCCGAAAAAAATAAATCGCAGTTGCGCCCGACTTTGACCGCGACTGCCGATATAACGAATCAAAATCGCCACAAAACTGTATATAAAACAGGGCATAAAAAAACCAGCCAGAAAAAAATGATACAGAATGCCTGGTTTTGGCCAAAACATAAATCCAAATGTCGGTTCAACTGTCCTAACCATCCACGGCGTAAAACTGAAAAGCAAAAAAAATAGGGCGACAATATAGCCCAAAATCAAAATTGGTTTAAGTTTTCGCTCTTGATCTAAAAAAACCGACACGCAGTGTAAATGGAAAATCGGTATTAAAATTGACCCGATTGTTAATATCCGGGCAAACAATAAGGCAGTATCATAAGAACTTGATAACAGCCAGACACCGTATGGTAACGACCACACCGCAATCGATAGACACCATAACACGAATAACAAATGCAATTTATTTCGCTTTTTGCTAATAGCGATAGCCCCTAACATGACCGCAAAAAAAGCTATCACAAATCCGGAAATCGCTAAATAATTGCTAACGGTAAACATATGAAAACTTAATCTAAAATCATGATCCTTTCTCCACTATGGCAATATGGTAAGTTAAATCAGAGTCTGTTGGGTACTTCACTGTGGCATCTGCGGGAATAATTGTAATTTTTGATTCTCCGCCGGCTTTTCTCATTGCATCAACATGTATTGCCCCGACTTCCGCGGCAGTTCTGCCCCACATATCTTGCCAATCTAGGCAATTTTCCAACACCTCCCGTTGCGGATACGGACGCTTTCCCTTCTTTGGATCAACAAATTCATCGGTCGATGTTTTATCTATATTAGCCGTTAAAACGCTTCCACCATCTCGCACTCCATTTGCCAAATTTTGAATCAGTCTCTCGCACAAATCCGGGGAAAGATAGTCGAAAATGCCAACCGCCTCGCAAATATCTGCCTGTTTTCCATTTAATAAAGAGGTGATAAATTTCGTATTTCGCAAATCCCCTCGCTTGGCCTGTATAGGGTGAACGCTCACGTTATTATCCGACATCTTCAAATCGTTTTCCGCGACCTGCCACGCCAAGGCTAGTGATTCGTTATCTGTATCAATGAAATACAACTCAATTGCCGGTGTCTTAAGTTCTGGATGATGGCTCTTAGCGTATTCAAGCGCCTCGGCCACCGCCTCGTTAACCGCCAAACCGGAACCAGCGGCATAACTGACTACGACAATCGATTCGCCCGCCATGCCCGCAACAGGCTGATTTTCTAGTCGTTGAATTAATAAATCCTTAATTATTTTCTTGGATAGATTAAAACGATTTCTGGTTCCCACGCCAATCGGCATCTCATAAATTAATGAGTCGGCTGATATTTCCAATATTTTATCGCGCAAAACGTCTTGATCGACCGCGTTACTCTGAATGTCATTTATTAAGCGTTCCACTTTAGGCAGGCATATCGTTTCCAGATATTTGTAAACTTTATATAATGTCGCGCCGGATGTTGGATGTTGTTGGATGAATTTTACTTCTTCTGATTTACCAGCTAAATGAGCGATCATCAGGCTAGCTTCCGCACCCCGGGCGTTTGGATCTTCGGAAGCTGGTTGGTGCTTGAAATCTTCAATAAAATAAAGATACTCCGCGCTTAAAATATCGCAGACTGTTTTTATATAAGTTAATAAATCATGACTTTCTGGCAACGAGCCACGCCATTCGGTAATTAAGACCTCGAGATCGCTCAGCAATTCTTCATCAACCAGACTGTCTGTTTGAAGATCTTTGGCGGTTGCCTGATCAATTTTATTAATAATGTCTTTAAACCGATCTAATTTAGCTACCCATGTCTGCTGATCATAACCTGCATCCACCACAGGCTCTCCCTGGCCAGTATTCTCCATGTCTTTCCTGACTTTTTCCGAAGAATGATATAAAACCCTTTCCAACTCTACCGGCGTTTGAATTTCACCCGCATATTTACCCCGGTCAATCCGTTCGCACGGCGCGCCAAACTCAACTGCTTCCACAACTTCACAACCATCAATCTTAATTTTATCCATTCCCTCGTTTGTTTCTTTTCGAAGAATCTCTGGACCGATCCCTGTTTTGAAAGATTTAATCGCTTGTTCGTGATGCGAAATATGTTCTGCCATATAAATTTGCCTAAATTCCTGCCTTTCCCCTGCCTACAAAAGACCAAGAATTAAATTACAAAAAATAGACCTCCAAAATTTTCGTTCTTAATAACGAATTAATCGCTCTAAATTGATCCTTGTTTATAACTATATCAATCCCGCCAAAATAAGGCAAGAAAAAATGACCTTGCCCATTTTAGCCGAATATAATACAATAAATTTGATATGGCTAAACTAATTGACGGCCGGGCGTTGGCCGAAAAAATGTATCAAGATTTGACTCAAGAAGTCCGCTTGCTCGGCGCCCGCGGAGTAATCGCCAAGCTGGGAATTATTTTAGTTGGCGATCACCGCGCATCACTCTTATACATCAAACAAAAACAAGAAGCGGCTCAAAAATACGGCATCGGCATCACTCTAAATCATTTTGATGAAAAGATAACCGAAACTGAGTTGATCGCTAATCTTGAAAAAATCCAAACCAAAAGCAACTACTCCGGACTCATCATTCAGCTCCCTCTACCGGCGCACCTTTCGACTGATCGAGCCCTTGATGCTTTGCGGCCGTCGCTTGACGTTGATTGCCTCACCAGCGCCAACTTGGGTAAACTCTTGGTGAACACACCGTACTTCTGGCCGCCGACGGTCGCCGGAATTATGACGATTCTTTCCAGCCTGAAAATAAAACTAAAAGGCGCGCGAGTCGCGGTTGTCGGCACTGGCCGCTTAATCGGTAAACCTTTGGTTGTTGCCCTGATGAATGCCGAGGCCACGGTTTTTGCCTGCAATGATCAAACTTCTGACCTCAAAGCGCACTGCCTGGCGGCTGATATAATTATAAGCGCCGCCGGCGTACCTAATTTAATTCGCGGCGAAATGGTCAAAAATGGGGCGATTGTGATAGACGCCGGCACGACCATTGTTCACAATAAAATCCAGGGCGACGTTGACTTTGATTTGGTTAGCGCCAAGGCAAAATTTTTAACGCCCACCCCGGGCGGCGTCGGCCCGCTGACAGTCGCTCACCTCCTGCGCAATACGGTACTCGCGGCAAAAATTCTTTACCCGTAACTGAGTGCTTTTTTTGTCGCGTCTGATTAAAAAAACCGCTATGATAAGCGGGATTTTTTTGATTTAGACGTAATAACCAAATTATTTGGTTATTAAGGCATTGATTATTGTAATTCCCGCCTGCCAACGCCTGAGGGCGTAAGCCTTGGCGGGCAGGTGTTTGTACCTTGTTTCTTCGTCTTGGTTATTAATTTTCACAATGCCTTAAGTCCTCGCCACATCGCCCACAGCGCGGTAAGAAAAATTATCATAATTAAGAGATACAAAAGCGTGTAGGCGAAAACTAACAGCGATTCTTTAATCCGGCGGTTAATCACCAAATATACCGGATAACCAAAAACCAGCACCCCGGTAATGGCAGCGGAAAAAACCAAGAGAATCAGCATTAAGGTAACGCCCCAAAATTCCGGCGGCTCCCCCATCAGGCGGTTGGCGAACCACAAAAAAATGCCCATAAAAAAACAATAGCTGATTACCCCGGACGCCTGCAAAAAGCCGATCAAAGGCAAATTGAGTTTTTTAAGGTTCATATATAACAATGATACAACAAAAAAAACATAATGACAAACAAAAAA
>MHJY01000009.1 GCA_001818235.1 Candidatus Jacksonbacteria bacterium RIFOXYB2_FULL_44_15
GTCGATACGATCGACGGCAAAGTCAACCTTAAAATTCCAGTTGGCACCGACTCTGGCACTGTTTTTAAATTAAAAAATAAAGGCGTGCCGCACTTGCGTTCCTACGGCCGGGGCGAGCATTTTATTACCGTTAATATTGTCGTGCCGGACAAGCCGAGCGGGAAGGCGAAGAAGTTGTTGCAACAACTTAAAGAGGAAGGGCTGTAGGAAATTTCTAATTTCTAAATCCTAATGTCTAAATCCTAAGCTAAAGTTTGAGTTATTTTCATGCGGCTTTTTTTAGCGATTAATTTACCTGAAGCATTAAAGCAGACTTTGGCGGCCGAACTTTCGAGGTTTGATTATTTAAAGTTTCGCGCCATCCTTGCCAGCAATTGGCATGTAACCATAAAATTTTTAGATGATTTAGACGAGGAAGTCTTGCCTTTGATTCGCGAGGCGGTTGAGCCGGTCGCCGCGCAGTTTAAGCCATTTGAGCTCTCAGCAACGCACTTTGGTTTTTTAAATCGCCGAATTTTTGCGATTTTTCTGGCACGATCCGCACCGCTTTACGCTTTATATCGGACAGTTGATACTTTGTTGGCGGCACGGCGAATCGCACCGCCGGAAGAAGCTCGCCAGTATACGCCGCATATTACGATCGGCCGCAAACATCCGCCGATAATTCAAGATCTGCACGCTGTTCGGCATTTCGATATTAAAACTCGCGCGCCGTTGTCTTTTAGTGCCAGTTCACTTGATTTGATGTGCAGTGAACTACAGCCGGCGGGTGCAGTGTATGGAATAATAGCGAGATATAAATTTAGCCAGTCAGCTAAAAAGGTTAACTAGGTTTATCGTTAAAAATTGCAATGAAACTGGATTCCCGCTTTCGCGGGAATGACAAATGGAACTCTGGCGAAAATCTAATATGCTATTGTCATTCCTGCGCCGTGCCCTTCCGAAGCCTTGTGCGAAGGAGGGAAGGCATGAATCTATATAATAGTAAACGCATGCCTATAATTCTCGGCACCAAAATTGATGATTTATCGCTTAAAGAAGTGCTTGAAAAAGCCACGGATTTTTTAGCTAACGATACTGGGCAGGCAAAATATATCGTTACCCCTAATCCGGAGATTTGCTTGTTAGCCGAACAGGATCATGCTTATCAGCATATTTTAAATGATGCCTGGCTGTCCTTGCCAGACGGTATCGGGCTTAAACTCGGCGCCGCGTTGCTTGGCGAAAAACTATCAAATCGCGTTACGGGTGTGGATTATAGTCTGGCTTTAATCAAACTCGCCGCTGATCATGGCTGGCGGATTTTTTTATTTGGGGCGTCCGATGGCGTCGCTGAGAAATGTCAAAAAATTCTCGAGGAAAAGTATCAGGGTGTAAAGATAGTGGGGAGGTACCCTGGAAGAATTTTCAATTTTCAATTTTCAATCTTCAATAAATGTTCAATACCAAATGTTTCAAATGACAAGATAATTGATTCTATTAATCAAGTAAAGCCGGATATATTGCTGGTTGCGTTGGGCGCGCCTTTGCAAGAGCAGTGGATCGCCGAAAATTTATCAAAATTAGCGACCGTCAAATTAGCGGCCGGCGTGGGCGGAACTTTTGATTTTATTGCCGGCAAAACTTTGCGCGCGCCGCGGTTAATGCGCGCGATTGGGTTGGAATGGTTATGGCGGGTGACAACTGAGCCGCATCGGATCAAAAGAATTTATCATGCCACGTTGAAATTTATTTTTGTTGTGTTAAAATGGAGACTGCGAATGACTTTTGTTTATCGGTCAAATGTGTTAGGACTAATAGTTCGCGGGTGTAGTTCAGTGGTAGAACGCCTGCTTCCCAAGCAGGAGATCGCCGGTTCGAGCCCGGTCACCCGCTCCACTTTTTGTGAAAGCAAAAAGTGCCCTTCGAAGCTTTATGCGAAGAAGGGCGACATTCAAATTCTGCTTGTTGAGCGTTGCGACGAAGACGGCCACTGGCAGTTGCCGCAGGGCGGGGTTGAGCCTGGCGAAACGACAGAGACCGCGATAAAAAGGGAAATGACGGAGGAAGTGGGCACGGATAAATTTAAAATAGTTAAACATGTGCCGCGTTTTTTTTCTTATCGCTGGCCAAAACTTGATCGCCTGCGCCGCGGCTATGCCGGACAACGCCAGGATTTGTTTATTTTAGAATTTACCGGTACTGACGAAGACATCAAGCTGGACGCGCGAGAATGTAAGCAATTTAAATGGGTGCCAATTGCTGAAGCGCAACAAACTGTTCACGAGGTGCGGAAAGCGCAGGTGGAAAGGGCGCTGGAGTGGATTTAATTTTCAATTCACAAATTTTCAATTTTCAATCAATTTACAATACCAAATGAACAAATTCTCAAACCTTTTAAAAGTTAAGTCATTAAATAATTTGATACCGCATGCCATGGCGTCATGCCGTGGATTTGTAAATTGTAAATTGAGAATTGATAATTTAGTTCGGGCTGTAGCGTAGTTGGTTTACCCGCCTAAGTTTTTTGCGAAACAAAAATTTTGGCGGGTGAAGCGCGCATGCATGGCTCGCCCGCCTTGCTTTCGCCCGCTGAATAAGTACAATCAAATAATTACTCTTTGGTCGGGGTATAGCGCAGTTGGTAGCGCGCATGCATGGGGTGCATGAGGCCGCCGGTTCGAGTCCGACTACCCCGACTAAGGAGTAATTAAGCCATCTTGCAAGGCGAAAGCGGGTATGGGTGCGAATCCGACAACTCCGGCTAAGAATCTTAAAACGGGCTTAGGAACAAAAGAACGATCAAATGATTTATGAGTATTGCGACATTCTACCTGAGGAACTAAAGATTGTGAAAAAATTATGGTAAATGAGAATTTTTTCAATGAACAGAGTGATGGCACTTCAGTAAAAATTAAGTTTTATAAAGATTATATTGAGGGCTATCTTTTTAAAGTTTTAATGCAGTTTGGAGGTTGCATGGTTGCTGATTTGTTTTGTGGTCCTGGTAAAAATGGTAATGCTGATGGTAGCCCTTTAATATTACTTAAGGTGGCAAAAAGAATATTAGAAAATACGGCTCTTTCGAAAAAACATAAATTGCTTACAATTGTAATATTATTTAATGATAGTGATAAACAAAATATTGATAAATTAAATATAGAATTGGCTAAACTTACTTATCCTTCAAATATTAAAATAATTCAACCGCGAAGTAACGAATTTTCGAATATTGTTTCAGAAATAGCAAAAATCAAAACTTCTATGCCCAAGTTTTTCTTTCTAGATCCATTTACGTATGGCGATATACAATTAGCAGAAATAAAACAGCTGATGGAAATGCAATTTTCTGAAATAATGCTATTTCTTCCGACATTTTTTGCGTATCGCTTTATAACGTCTCCAAAAAATCCGCCAAAACTGGTAAACTTTCTAAATAATTTTACAGATAAAGGTGTATATGGTTACTCCAATATTTGCGAGTTTAATGATTCAATAGTTAATAAGGTGAGAAAGGAATTAAAGATAAAATTTGTCCAACAAGCTATGATCGATGTTGGCCGAACAAAAAACTCCTTATTTTTAATCACGAAACACATTAAAGCAGCCATGCTTTTTAATAATATTTTTTTGAAGGAAACTTACGATGGGAAATCCTTGAATGTTTCTGAGATTAAACATTACGAAAAAAATCTAAGTCTTTTTTCAAAATCAACCCTACTAACCACTGATACTGAATATAAAAATTGTATAGCTAACTTTCAAGATAGGATGCTTGAAAAATTGATCAAGGAGAAAGAAATGTTTAATACTGAAATTATTGAATTTGCGGTGCAGGAAAGGTGTAAGCCAATGTTTGCTAAAGAAGCGTTATTAAAGCTCAAAAAAGAAGGTAAAATTAGGCTAGAATATTTAGAGCCAACTAAAACTAAGGGGTTTTATATATCCGAAGATAGGTGCGAACAAAAACTTTGCAAAATAGTATATTTATAGTATTTTTTTAGAAAGGTTTTTTGTTACTTGATCGGTTATCTGTTATAATACAAGCATAAAAAGTATTTATGCAAAAAATAAAAAGAAAATCATTGTTATATAAAAGTGGTGTGGAATATGCTGATTATTGCATTAATCATGTTGAGGGGTGCTCACACGGTTGCCGTTTTCCTTGTTACGCCATGATGATGAAGAAAAGGTGTGGTTTAATTAAGGACTATAACGACTGGATTAAGCCTAGAATTGTCGAAAATGCAATTGAGTTATTAAATAATGAAATACCAAGATTGAAAAGCAAAATTAAAGTTGTACACCTTTGTTTTACGACGGACCCTTTTATGTATAAACAAAAAGAGGTTTCAGATTTGACCTTGAGTATCATCAAGAGATTGAATGATGATAATATCCGGTGCACAGTTTTGACCAAGGGTATTTATCCCAAAGTTTTAACTGATACAAAAAAGTATGGTGAGAATAACGAATATGCAATTACTTTAGTTTCTTTGGACAAAAATTTTAAGGATAATTTTGAACCAGGTGCCGCTCCTTATGCAACGAGAATAAAAGCATTAAAATTTCTTCATGATACGGGGTTAAAAACGTGGGTTAGCATGGAGCCATATCCAACACCGAATTTGGTTAAGCAGGATTTGAACAAAGTACTGAATAAAGTGAAATTTGTGGATAAAATTATTTTTGGAAAGTTAAATTACAATGTAAAAGTGACAGAATTCGAGAACAATAAAGATTTTTATGCTGATTGTGCAAACACTGTAACTGATTTCTGCAAAAAATATGGCATTCAATATCATATAAAGTACGGAACGCAAGAAAATGAAAATAGGAAAACAGAAAATATTTTTAAAAAAGAAGACAAGGTAAGACTGTGCAAATTAGCGATGTTTTAGGTTGGTAAGATGGAATTAGAACATAACCGTGAAAACATACCATTTTTCTCCACTTTTTCACGATTATATTGACAAAAACGTGAAAAATGAATACAATAAAAGCATATGTCAAAAATACTTAATGTATTCAATAAGATAAATTCTCTTCGCGAGCGATGCTATAAAGCGGCTACTGGCAAGGAGGCGTTGTTACAGCTGATTGCGGAAACCGAAGTTGCTGAGCAGGTATATAACTCTAATGCGATAGAAAACAGCACGCTGACGTTGGAAGAAACGGAAAAAATACTTTTGCAAATTGATCTGGATAGATATATCACCGAAAGAGAAATTTTTGAAGCCAAGAATTTGGCGCGCGTCGTGGTATATATAGAAAAAAGGGCCAAGGAAAAAGAGCTTGACCTCGAAGTGATTTTATCGTTGCACAAAATGTTGATTTCCAATATCCGCGACGACGTTGCCGGAAGGTTTAGAATGGACAATGAATATGTTCGCGTCGGCAGTTATATCGCTCCTGGTCCGAAAGAGGTGGTTGATCGTTTAGAAAAAATGTTAGCCGAGTATAATGCCGCGAGCCAAGAAAATATCATCAAACGGCTGGCAAAATTGCACCTTGCTTTTGAACATACTCATCCATTTGTTGATGGTAATGGCCGTATTGGCAGGGTAATAAACAATTATGTGCTTATACGAGAAGGGTTTGTCCCAATAAATATCAAGTTTATTGATCGGCAAAAATATTATGACGCTTTTAGAGAATTTGATCAGAAAGGCGCGACTTTGGAGATGGAAGAAATAGTGGGCAAAGCGCTTACTAACAGTTACCATAAACGATTGGCGTATTTGGAGGGGAAAAAAATCATTACTTTGGTCGATTATGCCAAAAATAATAAACTTTCCCATTCAAATCTCATAAATAAAGCTAATCGGCAAACTATTGAAGCTTTTTTGGAAAAGAATGTTTGGAAGATCGGTGTTTGATGAGAAGCGCGATTAAGCCATGAATTTATGAAAAAGAATAAACAGATTTCAAAACAAAACACATTTACGGATTTTTTGCTTTACACGACGTCAAATGGCAAGGTAAAGGTGGAGATTTTTTTGCGCGATGAAAATATTTGGCTAACGCAAGATAAAATAGCTATTTTGTTCGGTGTTCAAAGACCGGCTATTACTAAACATCTCAAAAATATTTTTGAGAGTCATGAGCTAGATGAAAATTCAGTTAGTTCCATTTTGGAACATACTGCCGCTGATGAAAAAACATATAATATCAAGTTTTACAATCTTGATGCGATTCTTTCCGTTGGTTATCGGGTAAATAGCGTCCAGGCGACGCAGTTTCGCATTTGGGCAACTGAAAGACTAAAAGAGTATATTATCAAGGGATTTACGATGAACGACGAGAAGCTAAAAGACCCTTATAATATTTTTGGCAAAGATTATTTTGAAGAACAACTGGCAAGAATTAGAGATATCCGCTCCAGCGAGCGCAGATTTTATCAAAAGATTACCGATATTTATGCTCAGTGCAGTATCGATTATGATCCGAATGAGAAAATTACTAAACAATTTTTTGCCACTGTGCAAAATAAACTGCATTTTGCGATATCCGGTCAAACTGCTTCGGAAATCATTATTAAGCGCGCAAACAGTCAAAAACCAAATATGGGCCTAACTACATGGAAAAATGCGCCCAAAGGAGCGATTCGAAAAAATGACGCGCTGATTGCTAAAAATTATTTGGACGAGAAAGAATTGGACGGACTTAACAGAATTGTGACGATGTATCTTGATTATGCCGAAACGCAGACGCAAAAAGGTATCGCAATGCGGATGAAAGATTGGGTGGAAAAATTAGATGCCTTTTTGGATTTTAATGGAAAAGAAATTTTGCATGATTGCGGTCAAATCAGTCACGAAGTCGCAACGGCATTGGCGGAAAGCGAATATGAAAAATACCGTTCATTTCAGGATAAAAGCTATGTTTCCGACTTTGATCGCGAGGTAAAAAAATTGCTAAAATTAAAAAAGAAAAAAAATGTACGGACAAAATAGAGAAGACGTAACAATTGGCGCGGAAGTGGAGGTTGTTTTAAAACAGGATCAAAGAACCGGAATTTTGACCCGCGGAATTGTCGCGGAAATTTTAACGAGCTCTGGGTATCATCCGCACGGAATCAAAGTACGTTTGGAAGACGGGCAAGTCGGTCGGGGGCAGAATATTGTATCGCCCACAAACTAAAAATTTGTTTCGTAATCAAAAAATCGATCCAAAGAAATGGTCGATTTTTGTTTTTGGCCAAGAGAAGGGATCCCTCGACAAGCTCGGGATGACAAAATACGAATAATCAATATCGAGACTCATTTAGTTTGGCACTCTAAACCAATTTTAAGATTATCGAGATTCGCGCGCATCAGATCAAAGAAAGAAACGCCGGCGGCTAATTGATCTCTGGTAATATTATGCGCCGCGTTCAAGAGTAATAGTTTGGCGCCGGTTTCGCGAGCAATAGTCTGCGCCAATTTGGGGCTGGCCAATTCTTCGTAAAAAATGTATTTAATGTCGCTTATTTTGATTTCTTCCACCAGACGCACTAAATCCTGGGCAGTTGGCTCGGCGTCAGGAGAAACGCCTTGCAAGGCCGAATATTTTAAGTCATAACGACGCGCTAAATAGCCGAAAGCATAATGCCCGCCGTAAATAATCTGGTTTGTTTTGCAGTTGGTCAATTCAGTTTTATATTGATTGTCGAGAGAATCTAACTCGCTTGAATAATTTTGCAACTGCAGAGCGTAGTAATCAATATTGTTTGGACTTTTTTTTGCCAATGCCTGCTCGATATTTTCGGCCATCATTTTAGCATTATCAAAATCAAGCCAAATATGTGGATCAATCTGGTCGCCTGTCTGTTCGTTGATACTAATGCCGGCACTTGAGTCAACAATAATCAAATTTTTATTTGTTACGCCCTTCAAAATATCCTCGACCCATGGCTCCATAAATTTACCGGTATAAACAAAAATATCAGCGGTGTTAATTTTTACAATATCACTTGGCGTGGGTTCGAAGGCGTGCGCTTCTACACCCGGCGGCAACATCAAAGTTACTTGGACGTCAGAGCCGCCAATGTCGCGCGCCATATCAAAAAGCGGAAAAAGCGTGGTGATAATCGTAATTTTCCCGGAGTCGCTTGTTGGTTGGCCTTGTCGGCCTGTGAGCGCGAAAATCACAAAAATGATTGCCGCAAGTATCGCAAGAATCAATAAAAATTTTTTCATGCCAGATTAACTAGGTCTGTCATCCCCGCGGAGGCGGGGATCCAGATAAAGATTGTAACGAAACTGGATTCCCGCTTTCCCTCCAAAGGCGGGCAGGCGCGGGAATGACACTAAACGCGTATATCCTGATAATTTTAGATTGGATAACTTGTAATGTCAAATGATATATGATAATTTAGTATTACTCATATTGATATGGTTTTTAGCGAAACACAACCTTTTTCTCAGGATTGCACTACACCCGAAGCCGAACCGGCTTATTCGTGGCTGGAACAAAGATTAACCAGCTGGCAGGAAATTTATGATCAAGTGCGGACTCAATTTTTGGTTTTGCGTGCACTTCTAGATCAAAACAGCGATTTTTCGCGCATGGAAAGCGAAGTGACTAGTGGCGCGTTGGCCGGGCGCGTTGCCGAGAAAGGCGCGCAGATCACCCAATTAGAGCAGTTTGAAAAGTCGATTGAGGCGGATAATTTGAGGCAAGAACTCCAAACCGAGCGCGCGGTGATGATTGCCAAACTCACAGACATTAAATGCCAGCTGATCCATTTTAAAGAAACGCAGGAAAAAGATGAACCAGGGACACTTACCAGCATCGATTCTGATCCAAACGGTTTTTGGAAACAGGTCCTGCCGGAAAAGTCAGTGGTTTTAAATAAAATTGAAGTTTTTTCGCAACGACGAACTGATCTGCAAAAAGAAATTGCCGCTACCGTAGCTGACGGCGACAGCAAGATCGAAACTTTAATTGGCGCGATTGACGAAATTTACTTAAAAAAAATATGAAGACCTCTAAATTAATCTTTGTTTTGATTATTCTGGGTTTAATTTTCGGTGCGCTCATTTTTTTTGTATATGCTAAATTGGGCACCTCAAATCCTGTTGGGACGGAAAACGGCTTGCTGTCAAAACCAGGCCCTCCTTGCCAGCCGGCAGATATTTGGTCAGTTGCTCTGATGCAGACGGGCGCGAATTTTTTTTCAGGAAACATAGAACTGTCAAAAATAACTACCGGTACTTGTTCTTTGATGGGGTACCCGGAAATCAGTTTAAAGAGCGGCGATAAGATATTGGCTATCACGCAAGAAAATTTAAGCCAGGGCGGAGCGCAGGAAATCACAGTCCGGGAATTTTATCCGGCAGTGATCAATCTCGTTTGGTCTAACTGGTGTGGAAATGTAATTAATCAACCGATATCAATTGTTTTAAAATTTCCAACCGGCGATGAGACGCTGGAAATACCGGTTTTAACGCCTTTAAAGCGGTCGCTTACAGAAACGCCAGCGTGCATCAGCTCCGCATTGCCATCACAATTAGCTGTTGGAAAAATTACTTCGCGGGGAAAAACAATTTTGCCTCAGGGCGAAGGTGCAATAGTTTCTATCAACGATAGTGCAAAAACAGTTGTCGTCAACAAAGGTCAAAAATTTCTTATTAAGTTTGGTACAGATTATATTTGGCGCATCACTTCGAGCGATCTGAATATTGTGGCGCCGGTTAACGCTAACGCGGCGCTTGAAAAAGACGACCAAGGCCAGTGGCAGACGATCAATCCGGGCCAAGCCATGCTTTACGGAATCGGTGAACCTGTCTGCCGGTCGTTGACGCCTGCCTGCGCGGCGCCTGATTTACTTTACAGCGCAAATATTTACGTGCCTGGCCCGGACGTTGGCGTCAGTAAAAATTGGCAAACTTATCCGAATCAAGAGTATGGTTTTACTCTGCAATACCCGGATAATTTTGATGTCAAAGTAGGGGTGGCGACGCCTAGCTTTGACTGGTGGCTGTACAAGAGCGTTAAAGTCGCCGGCAGAAAATTGGTAAAAATTACCGTTCCGACATCCTTCGCGCAGTTTACGAATTTTAAACGAGCTGAGCTGACGGTCGGCGCGAGCGGTGCAAAAGAGGCGCTAGCAAATTGCCGAAAGTTGCCGATAAATCCGAATGTTTTTGGCGGCGCCGAAAGAACAGTTAATCGCCTTAAATTTTTTACTTTTTATGGTCAGAATGAGTCTGATCCAAATAATGTTACACACTCAATCAGCTATCGGGCGGTTTATAAAAAACAGTGCTTAGCGATTGATCTGGAAATTTTTTCCGGGAATATTGGAATTTATGAAAGAAATCTCGGCATTCGGGAATTTGAATACGACGAAGTAGCTGCGATGCTCGACAAAATATTGCAGACGTTTTCGCCGTTAAAAAAGTAATGTTTTTGACAAGCGCGATTGGCTAGAGTAAGATTCTCTTAACACGCAAAATAAATGAGCCAAAAATGAATAATGTTAAATAGTTAATTCGTCAAATCATCTATGCCTAAAATAATTTTTTCACTTATTTTCAGCCTTAGCCTATTGATTTCACTCACCGGCTGTAGCGCCACTCCGGTTCAACCCACTCCGCCTGCGGCGACCGGAACTGAGACTAATACTGATGACACGGCGCCTGTTGCCGAGGAGCCGGTTGCGGTTGACGAAACTGACACGCCAAGCGAACCAGTTATTGGAGGCGATCGTGACGAGTTTGGTTGTTTAGGGGCGGCGGGTTATAGTTATGATCCGGCAGTCGGCGCCTGTACGCGCAACTGGGAGATCAATGATTATCAAACTAAGCGAGCGATAAAAATAGCGGTGGACAAAGTCGGCGCCCAGCTCGGCTTAACCGTGGATCAAGCCGGCCCGCAGAAGTGTGCTGGTTGTTACGAGATCATTTTTAACACGATTGATTTTAAGCCGTTTTTGGTGACTATCGAAAATTGGCAGGTAACTAGCGTTAATTCCGCGAGTGACGATCGTATCGTGCCGCCGACAGCAACATCCGAAATCATCAATCAATAATTATGGTGCTTAAGCCAAGGTTAAAGAATATTTTAAGTGCCAGTGGCGCAATGGTTTTGTTAGGCGTTGTTTTATTGGGCGTGGCGTTTTTTTTCATTCGTTTGGCAGAAAGTAGCTGGGTGTGTAAGAATGGCCAGTGGATTAAACATGGTTGGCCCAGGATCGACAAACCGAACACTCTTTGTGCAGTGCAACCGAAAACGAATAATTCAACTGACAAAGAAACCGCTGTCGCAAAAGAGTGTTCAGTCGAGAAAGACGCTTGCGGCGCGGTAGTTAAGGACGCGAAAAAAATAGATTTCGCGAGCACGGTTCTAAAACCGGAGTTGATTAATATTACTGAGCCGGCGCCAAATGCGTCAATTAAAAGTCCGCTCAAAATCAGCGGGCAAGCGCGCGATGCTTGGTTCGAGAATAGTTCATTCGGAGTTTTTGTGGTGGACCGAGATAGCAATTTAGTGGCGAGTGGTACAGCTTTAGCCCAAGTGAGTCAAGTAAATGGCGACTTTATTACTTTTACTGCAGAGTTGCGATTTTTGCCAACACCGGCAACAAGCGGCAAAATATTTGCCGTTCCAGGCGGCTCGCAAAACCCTTTAGCTAAAGAAATTGTGGAAATTCCGATTAAATTTACGCCGGTTGATAAGCTTAAAGTGTTGCTTTATTTTGCCAATACTACTAAAGCGAATGCAGACTGTTCAACGGTCTTTTCGGTCGAGCGAGAAATTTCCGTTGGTTCGGAATTATATACGACGTTGGATTCACTTATTATGGGGCCAACCAGCGAAGAAAAAGAAGCGGGCTATGTTAGTTATTTAACAGCGGCGATGACGTTTAACGAGGTTGGAAGCTCATTGGATCAAGTAACGGTTAAATTAAGAGTTCCACCAGAAATATTGGCCAAAAGTGATTGCACTTTGCCCGGGATCAGGGCGCAGATTACCGAGACGGCCAAACAGTTTCCGAACGTCGAGGGAGTCGAGGTTTTAATTAATGATACCAAAATTTTTGATTAGTCAGGATAAATATGGCCAAAGATAAATTTACCGCTTTGTGGGTTTCGCATTCGTCAATTTCTGATTATCTTAAATGTCCGCGGGCATATTACTATAAGAATGTTTACAAAGATCCGGGTAGCGGCCGAAAAATTACGCTGATGTCACCGAATCTGGCTTTAGGGCAAAGTGTGCATGAGGTTTTGGAGGTACTTTCGCATTTAAAAACGTCTGAACGTTTTCAGCAACCGCTATATCAGCGCTTAAACGAAGCCTGGAAAAAAGTGAGCGGACTGCGGGGCGGATTTTTGGACAGTGAAAGCGAACATTATTTTAAAAAAAGGGCCGAACAGATGCTGGAGCGGGTGTATCAGCACCCAGGTCCAATCGCCGAATTGTCCGTTAAAATTAAATCCGAGAAAGATTTGGCAAAATATTGGTTATCCGAGGAAGATAACATCATTTTATGCGGTAAATTGGATTGGCTGGAATTTTTGCCGCAAACGAACAGCGTTCACATTATTGATTTTAAGACTGGCCAAAAACGAAATCAGGAACATTCTTGGCAATTGCCGATCTACTATCTGCTCGCCAGCCATTGCCAAAAACGGCCGGTATCGCGCATCAGTTATTGGTTTTTAGAAAGCGATCGCGAGCCGCAGGAACAACCGTTACCGGATATGGCCGCAGTCGAGCGCGAAATTTCATCAATTGCCCGCAAAATTAAATTAGCGCGCCAGTTAAAAAAATTTGACTGCCCGAGCGGTACTTGCCGCGCCTGCCAGCCGTTTGATTTAATAACTCACGGCGAAGGCGAATGGGTCGGCAACGATTTGTACGGCGCCGACGTTTATATCCTGCCCTCGCGCGAATTTGAGATTGACGAGGATAATAGCGTGGTGTTGTAATTTTTTAAAAGATGGATAAAGTTAGTTCGATGCGTCAGGAATTAATCGAACAATTATTTCCGAGTGAGCCGGCGTATCGCCGCAAACAACGCGAGCGGGCTTTTTTTGATGCAAAGATTGATGGCTGGGCGGGCATCACAACTTTGCCAAAACTGGAGCGCCAAACATTGCAAGACAAAGTGCCGTGGATTTCCCACCAATTGGCAAAACTCATAACAAGCGATATTGATGACACGACCAAAGCATTATTGCAGACGCTCGACGGCATGTATTTTGAAACTGTACTTTTGCCGAATGCCCGCGGCGCTTGGACAATTTGCGTTTCTTCGCAGATCGGCTGTGCCATGGGTTGCCGCTTTTGTGCGACCGGCGCCATGGATTTTAAGCGCAATTTGACGGTTGATGAAATCGCGGATCAGTACCGATTTTGGCAGCAGCACTTGGTGAAAAAATTAGGGAACACAGAGCGGATCAGCAATGTCGTTTTTATGGGGATGGGCGAGCCGTTGGCGAATTACGAAAACATTAAGGCCGCCATTTTGACGTGGCTCGAAAATACTGATTTAGGCCCCACCCATATTATTGTCTCGACGGTCGGCCTTTTGACTAAACTCGAAGAAATATTAATTGATGCAACCTGGCCGCCGGTTCGCTTGGCAATTTCTTTGCATAGCGCAGATTCGGTGGAACGCCAAAAAATTGTCCCCAGCTCAACGCCTGATTTTTTAACCAAGTTGGCTGATTGGTCGCACCGTTACGCGGTCAATTTAGGCAATCGCCGTTTATATTTGACTTTTGAGTATACTTTAATCGCCGGCGTAAATGACAGTTTACGCGAGGCGCGCGTTCTGGCTGATTATATGATGACTACAGCTGTGCGAAAAATTAATTTGATTCCCTGCAATCCAATTGATGGCGGCGACTTGGCAGGCAGTGACTCAAATAACATTTTAGCTTTCGAAAAAATCTTGCTCGCCCGCGGAATTGATGCCACGCGGCGCCGTAGTTTTGGCGGAGATATCCAGGCCGCTTGCGGACAGTTGGCTGGGAGTGCGTCTTGAAAACTGTTTGCTCATCTTAAGCGGACTTGCTATAATAGTTATAATTTTAACTTGATAACTTATTTTTAGCTTAAAAATTATTCGCGATTAGCCGGGTCAAACCAGTATCCGTCTTTTGGCGAATGGTGAATTTTTTGCTATGCCCAAAAATAAAATTAAACCGGCTAAACACAAAATTTTGTTTACCGAATTTACCGAAGGCGACGCCCAAGCAGTGGCTGATAAATTAGGGCTTGATTTTGACGAGATGGAATTCGACATCGATCAGTTTCGCCGCGGAATGAACGTGGAGCTGGAACACGGCAAACGCGATTCCAAAACCAATGTAACGAATGATGATCCGGTAATGACCGGGAAAATCGCCTGGGCCCATTTAAACGAAATCGGCAATTATTACGATTTGCTGGAGGAAATGGAAAGCAACGCCGAGGATGATATATAAGTACGCGAAAATGTGATCAAAATTCTTTCCCAACTCAATAAGCTTATTTTTGTCCTGTTGCTGGCTACTTTTGGAGTAGCCTTTTTTATTGCTCGCGATTATCGAAGCATTAAAAATTTTGATCCGGCGGTTGTAGAACAGCCGTTACAGCGCAAGCATTTAACGTCTATCCCGATGATTTTTGAGAGCAAGGATTATTCTTACGAACTTCAGATCAAGGCTGAGTATGATATTTCTGCGTTAGTTGTCAGCCGTCTTGACTACACTCGTTTT
>MHJY01000010.1 GCA_001818235.1 Candidatus Jacksonbacteria bacterium RIFOXYB2_FULL_44_15
AAAAGCGATTCCTCGACTGCGGTCCGATTGAAGTCGGACCTTCGCTCGGAATGACAAACCACGGTCAGTCTGACGCGACCTATAAAATAAACGTGATTACCAAAGCATAAATGGCAATCGCTTCGGCGAAAGCCATGCCTAAAAGCATCGGCACAAACAGCTTGTCCGCTGATTCTGGATTGCGGCCGATTGATTCCATGGCTTTGCTGGCCGTCTTACCGATGGCCATTGCCGGCATCATACCTCCAACCGCGATGGCGAAAGCTTTGGCTATAGCAATAATTGCTTCTGATTCCATATTTTTCTGATCTCACCACTGCACAAATAAAGGCTTGCGCTTCCATTCATGCGAGGCGAGTTGGTCCGCTTTTTTCTCGACTGGATTTTTATTTATTTAAAGTCGGATACTAAGCAAGAAATTTATCCCGCGACTGATCACGTTATGCGAAATTGATTGTCGTGACTGGCCATGGCTTAAATTCCTTTTTCTGTTTTCAAACTAATGCGCCTCGGCGTGTACTTCCATCGTCGCCACCGTTAAATACACTAGTACCAACATCGAAAACACTGTCGCCTGCACAACCCCGACAATCAGTTCCAGCATCATAAACGGTAGGGGCACGATAAAAGCCATTAAAGTACCCATAACCGTCAGCAAAACCTCACCGGCAAAAATGTTACCAAAAAGCCGCAGGGATAAACTTAAAACTTTGGCGGCTTCGGAAATTACTTCGATCAAACCGACAAAAAGTTCGATCACTGCGACCAAAATTTTAGTGGGATTAAAGCTCCGAATCGCCTGCCACAAACTGCCTAATTTGATAAACTTATTAGCGTAACGGAAAAAACCAATCGTCATTATGCCAACGATATGGGAAACAACCACCCCCAAAACAGCCATCGCCAGCGTCGTATTCAAGTCCGTAGCCGCCGGACGGAAAAGAGGGATAAATTCGCGCACCCCGTGTTTTACCTCCCAAATGCCGATTGAGCCAATGCCAGGCAAAAGCCCCAGCCAGTTGGAAAATAAGATGAAAAAAAACAGGCTACCGACAATCGGCAAAAAACGCAATGTTTTTTCCCGGCTACCGGTAACCTGATCAAAATACTTAAATAAAAACTCCAATGCGCCCTCGGCAAAATTCTGCAATTTGCCCGGTTGCTCGCGGCATGACCGTCGTAACAAGAGTCCGATCACTAAAAAAAAACCCAACGCAATCAACGAATTAATCATCGTATTAGTTACCGGGAAACTTCCAAGATAAAATATCGGTTCCGCGGACAAAGGAGGTAAAGTCATAAAGGTTTTTCTTCGTCTTTTTGAATTTGATTGATTTGATGTTGTTTATTTTGATCGTCTTGACTTTTTTGAGTCATCGAGCGAAAAATTTCCGCAAATCGCCGACTGATCCACAAACTGGTCACGGTAATCGCCAAAAGCATGCCAACGATCTTAAACACCGCTCCAGTTGCCAAACGCGTATCAAGATATTTGCCTGTAAGCCCCAAAATCACAATCGGCAGAGCAATAATAAAACCTAATTCCAGTGCCAAAGACACGACCGCCCATCTAGTTACTACGCCTGCTTTTTTCTGCTCCATAAATGCAACAAAGTCAAAATAATTTATCGATTTTAGCACAAATATCAGACTTTGCCAATACTCGAGATTTTTTGAAATTTTTTAAGCCTTAGCCACAGCGCGAAATTTGACTGCCCTGCCTAAAATCAGCCAAAAACCGAAAATCACGGCTGTGATCACTATTCCCAACATCAAGTCGCTGACGATATTCTTTGAAATCAAAAATAACTCACCGTTCCATAAATGATCAATTACGCCAAACAGCGCGCCACCGTAAAACATCAAATTAAGCCACCAAAGTTTACTGGCTTGATTCTTGCGAACCAAAATTGACGTCACGACCGCTCCGGCCAAAGGCGCTACATAACACATATGTTTTCCTAGCCTAGATAATTGATGATTTCGGCACCAACTCCAGGCAAAATTAATTTTGAGCTTCCGTAGTCATTATAAAGCATAAACATTAGCCTGTCATCCCGAACCCCGTCAGAAATTTCATTTCTAACGGAGTGATTGAACGGCCAATGGCCAGCAAGCCGAAGCTAAGGTTGTCATCCCGAGCTTGTCGAGGGATCCCTTATTTAAAACTAAAGCGATTCCTCGACTCCGCTTCGCTACGCTCGGAATGACAATTTCAGGAACGGTCTACTTTCAGCAAACAAAAAAACCGCAGTGTTTTGAATTAAATTTCAATCCACTGCGGTTGGTTAAATATGCGATATTACTCGTCAGCTGATTTTACCTCCGACGGCTTTATAACTATTTCCTCATCTTCAAATTGGGCTCTAACTTCTAGCCCAGATTCGTTTGCAATCCGCTGCATAATTGCCAAGCTGTATGCCGTCTTATAAGGCGGCAACCCCTGGGTTACATACAAAATATTTCGTAGTTGCTCGACTTTATCGACGCCCTCTACAAAATATTTTTTCATAAGGTCTTGCCTTAATTCTTTCAAATCCACTAACTCTAAGTAATCTTCCCGGGATAAATCTTGTCGATAAAACCTTCTCGCAAGGTAATACGAAGGTAGAATTTGAAAATTAGGCAAAAAATCTGGTGTGACATTTTTTGCCCGCAAGCGATCTAACCGCTCACTGGTTACGGCCACTATCCTGCGATAATCTTCACTAACAATCGCGACCCAATCCGCGCCCATTTCTGTCAGCAAATCTTCGGTAATTTGATCTGGGTTCGGAACCGTTTCGCTCACGTCGGCTGCAGATGTCATAATAAGAGCCATCATTTCATTCCAAAATTCTTCAGTTGGAAGTTTAATCTCGACCCTCCCAAAGTCAGGCTGTATGACAAATCTGGCACCTGCCATTAATTTTGTCATAACGACATTCCAGCCCATCCGCGTATACCCTTTCGGGAGTTTACCAACAAACAACGCCCAACACACCGGCTCAACCTTGTGCTTTTCTGTAAGTACATCATACCTCATTTCTTTTCCTCCTCTAAATACGACCCTGTTTTTAACGCCAACGCCAAATCCATCGTCAGATGGATCACTTCGACTTCATGTCCTTGCTCACGCAACCACGCGCCAATCGCTTCGGCCGCGACGACCGAGCGTTGAAATCCACCCATACAGCGAAAGTAAAACTTAACAACTTTGACAAGCACACTCACCGACTTTAACTTTTCAAGTTGTTCGGAAATCAACGCTTTTGCTTTCTCTAACCCGGCCTGCATGCCAAGGTCTTTCAACAAAGCTTCGCTAATCTCCGGATCAGTCCCAGGTTTATCCGGCAGTTTGCCGACCGGATCTTCCAGCCACGTATCAACCTCAAAGGCTGGTCCTTGAATTTCCACATACCTTTTTCCAAAAGAAACCAATACTATCTTCACTTCACTACCTCCTAATTTAGATTGTCAAAAAACTAACCACTAACAAAGTCAGATCGCCCGAGAATTGTAATTCTAAGCGCGGAGCGAGTAATCTCCGCTGTTAATTTTCAATTCTCAATTCCCAATTTACCAATCAATATTAAATTCTTTAATGATTTAATTTTCGTACTGTTTGAAAATTTAGTCATTGATCATTGATTGAAAATTGAAAATTCGTAAATTGAAAATTTTTTCACCCTACCCCGGCAAATACTCCCACAACAGGTTAAACACCGTCCGCTGATTCTCGGCGATGTTTTTGTCCTCGACAATTACCGCCAGCATTGTTTCCCAGGAAACCGTCAGCACCCGGTCCGCATATATAATAGTATTGGCGCTGAACGTTTTGCCCGCTGGCAAAAATTTTACTTCCCGCAGTTCGGCCGGAGCATTTTTTTCTTCCCACAACCCACTGCGCGAACGTTCCACAAGCAGTTTTGATTTAATCCCGCGCTCCAATCGCTCTTTAACGAATTTGTGATATTCCTCTGGAAAAGTGTTAAGCAAAAGCTCAGAACTGCCATAAACCAGGTTCTCTTTTAAATCCGATCGATAACGAATACGATCCAGATATGCAGACCAAACCGCGGCCCGGCCTTCAAAGTACATCACCTTTGGCTTGCCGACTCCCTTATTTTGAATCGCCTTAAATTCCGGCAAGAGACTTCGCAAGAGCGCTTCTTTTTTTTGGAAAACTTCCAACATCTTCTCCGGCGGAGTGGCAATGATGAAACGTTTTTTGCCATGTGAGGTACTGGCCACCAAGCCCTGATTCTTTAAACTGTCTAAAACATCGTAAGCGCTAACGCGGTGCAAATCAGCCCGCTTGGCAATTTGTTGCACCGAAGCCATGCCCAGCTCTAAGGCGGCTAAGTATACTTTGGCTTGTTTAGCATTAAGCCCGAATTGTTCCAGCTCTTGGGAAGTGATCATAATTTTTGTAGAAAATCTACTACATTATTAACCTTTGATATTGACGCCTAGCCGTTTATTTACTAATGTAGCGTAAAAGTAGTATAGCATTGTTATATAATTTTGTCAAGAATTAACTACATATTTTGTATGATTAACAACTATCGCTCCATTTGGCAACAAAAAAGACCAATAATTGAAATCGAGGCTCATTTAAAACAATACCTTGATCAGCGTGATGTTTTAGGTAGTACTCATACCCATTCTTTGATTTACGCGCACCAAGGCATTGCCGAGGAATTCCACCGTGCAGTTGATAATGATTCATGGTCACGCTTAGGCCGAAAATATTTTAAACATGATTTTGTTTTAAAACTATTAGCTGATGGAAAAAAATTAAGAGCTGACTTCCACTCTTTTCAACAAGACTTAAATCATTTTGTCCTTACTCAAATTTCAAATAATCAATTATTAGCCCTTCTCAAAAAAGCCTATTTTTATCATTCGCGCTTCCGGGCATTTTTTAAAACCTCGGGCCGTAAATTTCACGAACCAGCCGAGCAGAGACTAAAAAAATTACTGGCCAGTAAATGCGCCAGCCAACAAATATTCGAAACTCTGACTACACCCGCTATTTTTGACGAAGTGGACTGGGAATTTATTGACTGGCTGATTCTACTTGACGCTCCCGTACTTACCAAACAAAAATGTTGGCAACATTTAGAGCGCTACCCCTGGCTAGTCGCTCATACTTACAGCGAAGAAGAAATTTTGACGCGCCTGCACGAGCGCAGTCTGGACGACAAAAATAATCTGCTTGAGATTACTTGCGAATTACGCAAAAAAATCAAACAAAAAAATGCTTTAGTGATAAAGCAAGAAAAATTATCCTGTTTATTTAAAAATCAAAAGCTAAATTATCTGGCCTGGCTCTTGCGCGAACTTTCTCTGGAACGGATGCGCTTAAAAGGCGGCTGGGCAGGCAGTGGATTTTATTATTTGCCACTTTTTGATGAATTGACGCGACGGACCGGTATCGATCCTGCTGATTTAACCTGGTTTTACCGGCTGGATGAAATTAGCGAAGCGCTTAAGACTGGTAAACGCCTCACTGCTAACGAAATAGCGCAAAGAAAAAAAGTCTATGTCTTTTGTTTAAATAATGGCAAGCTGCTTTTTGCTTCTGGTCCGGTTGCTGAAAAAATTATCGCCAAAATATTTCCGGCGATTGACAAACAACTGCTGGAAAACGAATTAACCGGCCAAATTGCCAGCCTCGGCCAAGCTACCGGCATAGTCCGCGTGATAATCCCAGGTGATCTGCAGATGCTACAGCAAGACCTTCAAAGCTTTTTAACTGGAGAGATTTTGATAACCACGATGACGCAACCCAATATGGTGCCGATTATGAAACGCGCGGCCGGGATCGTTACCGACGAAGGCGGACTCACCTCCCATGCCGCGATTATCGCGCGCGAATTTAAAATCCCCTGCCTCGTCGGTACCAACCGCGCCACCAAAGTCTTCCACACTGGCGATACGGTAATGGTTGATGCGAATGAGGGAAGGGTGATGAAAATTGCTTAACAATCTCTTATCCTCTTTTTGTATCATTTTCTGTATCATTCCCCAATAGTTTTTTTCTCTTATTTTAAGGCAAATTTTCTAGTTTCTATCACTTTTCTATATCATTACTATTACCCTTTATTTTCCAATAACCGCTTTTAGATCTCCTTTTCCCTTCGAAATCAACGCCGCCTCCTGCTAATTCATTTAATAAGCGATTTATCTGTTGATTTTTTAACGGTCTCTCTTTAAAAAGCTCTCTAAAATCACGCATTCTTCCCTTTTCATGCTGCTTTAAATAATTCAGCAAAAGCATTTTTTGCTCATCTTTATTAAGCCACTTCAATCTAGTATACTCGCTTCTTTTATCTATAAATTCATAAAATTGCTTACTTAAAATATATTTTGTTCCTTTGCCAATTCCAATTTTTTCTATAAGACCATTCTCAAGAAAATATCGCAATCGTGCTTTATCATTTGATTTTCCAAATTTTCTTATATTCTCTAACTCAACAAAATCTTTAGCTTGACCGAATGTAATTTGTTTTTCCGCGGCCACTTTTTTTAAATAATAAACAAAATTTAAATCTTTAATTTTGGCCGGAATATTCAAAACAACGTATTCGTCATTTGTTCCGAAAAAATCAGGAGCGCCCTTTCCCTCGGAAATTGACGTCATAAAAATTCTATCCAAACCTACACCCGATCTTTCAACCAATCCGATAATCTGCAACGTTTCCATTCTCAAAGTATTATTATCCATTTCAACCAAATCTTCACCGCTACGCATCAATGGGCAACCATAAAATTTAAGCACTTCTCCGATTGGCCTCGATGGTATGTAAATAACTTGAATCTTGCCAGCGCTGGTTGTAATTTCCTCTATCTCAATTCTAATTTTTGTAATTTGAAAAATTTTCTCCTTAACTTCTTGGATATTTTTAATTGCACTCGTTCCAATACCCTAAAATTGATCTTCTTTTTCTGCCCCCAGCACCTGAAACAGAAAATGTCTCACCTTGGCATTCTTTAAATTCCAAATGTTCCGTTTCTCTGTCGGCCGATAATAAATTGTCTAATTCTCTTGATGCCATAAAAATGAAATACAAGCATTGCCTTTTTGGACAGAGCATCTTAAAAATGCGCCATCTGTAATTAGTATGTGCAATTTTTCAGATTTGGTCAACATAAAGCGGGTTTCGACTGGCGTGGTATACAATGTCTTAAAACAAAAGAAGCCGCAACTGTAAGACAGCTACGGCTAACGTGCTATTATGCCTTTTGAATGCAACTATTCTATTATAAGGAATTCCTTTAGAATACTTTTCTTTTTTATTCCCTCTCGCGCGCCTGTAACAGTCAGATACGCTATATGCACTCCAATATGAATAGCCTTCTCAAAGTCGCAAAAATTAAAGTCCTCCAGATAGGAAATAAAATTTTCAACGCGTTCTTTTATTTCCTTGATATTTTTTGATGCCGGTTTCTCAAATTCCACTTTGTTGTAATCTTGGTGGACCATCATATCAAGCCATGATTGTCGATCAGCTTCCTCCTTATATTCAAGGGGAATCTCCCATTTTTCAAAAAAATTTATCCTTTGCTCTTCAGACTTGATTCCTAGATATTCTTCGGTCAGATTCTTTGCATTCCAATAAATACAAAACTCCTCTTTATCTTCTGTGGTCATTTTTCTAACCTCCTTTTTATCAAAACGCTAATCTAATCCATCAAAAATTTGATGTAACGTCATCATAAATCTCTTTTTGACATTATTCAACTTTTTTGCTAATATAATGATGTTTTTAAACTTAAAGTTAAAAAATATGTTACTTACGCCCCAACAAGATATCAGCGAGCACATTGTGCAAGCGCTTACTTATCAGCCAAACCTGTCTTTGCCGGAACTCCAAAAACAAATCGAACCAAAATACAAAAAAACTCTTACTCCCCAGGGCTGGTATAAAGCGCTTAAAAAACTTCTGCAAAACGGGGTCATCATCAAACAAAAAATGATATATTCGTTGAATACATCTTGGGTAGCCGATGCTTTACGCTGGTCGCAAACGCTTAAACAAAATTATATCGAACCATGCAAAACAGCCGTCATTAAATTACCCAACCGTGAAAAGGAAAAAATAACTTACCGCTTTTCCAGCCTACTGGCATTAAACAGTTTTTGGGCGCACGCTTTAGTGTATATCGGTGCGCAATATCCGAAAAATAATACTGTTTATGGTTATAATCCACATTTCTGGTTTTATTTGGCGCATGACGCCATCGAAGCGCAATATAACCGGAGCATGGGGCAAATGAACGCTAAAACTTATTTAATTATCGGGTCTCAAACGTTTCTTGATACTTGGAATGAACGTTTTTTCCCGAATCACGTTAGGCACTGGTGTTCGCCCAAATCTTTATACCCGGACGAAACGCATTACCTGAACTACGTCGCCGGATTTTTTTTAGATATAAAAATTGATCAGAAAATGGCCGAGTACCTGCATCAACTTTATGCCAATACCAAATCTTTACAAGACATCAATCAATTGGCACTAATTGATCTGTTTCAAAAAAAAGCGCCCTGCACGCTCTCAATCTCTAAAAACCAACGGCGTGGCGAAGCTTTTAAACGAAAAATAATGCGGCATTTTTAAACAAATTGACTTTAAATAGTAAAACAAAAATCCGCCGTTAAGCGAGTTTTTATTGCATCTTAGACTGCCTTAAATCTCTCCGGCAAAGCTTTACGCCACTGCCCGTGCAATTAAGCCGATAATTAAAATACCGGTAAAATTTAACAAAAAGGAAATTGGAATAAACAACCAGGTCTTTGTCTTGGAAAGCCCCAATAACATCAGCCCAATCTCGTCGGGCAATGGCGAGGCCACAATTATTGCGCCTGCCAGCGGCAAAATCCACTTAAAAAGCCGGCATTTAAAAATTAATCTTACCTTTTCGAATTTTGATTGCTGGAGCAAACATAAAAAGTCTTCTGATAACCGATCTTTAATAAACCGAAAAATAACCAAATCCCCAAGTAAACTGCCGAGTCCGCCCCAAAAAGCTACCGCGAGCAACGAGTTTAACTGCGCGGCTTCTCCTAGTACTACGGTCGCTGGCGCCACAGTGAAAATTGAGGTAAAAAAAATACCAGCCACAAAACTACCCAAAAAACTGAATCCTTGGCTGAAAAACAGAACATCTTTGAGTACCCCTGTTAGCCCCAAAATTACCGCAATAATGACACTCGCGGCAACTATACCTAAATCAAGCAATAAATGATGTCGATTAGCCATATTAAATAATCAAAATAACTGGAGCGGATAACCCGCCTAAATTTTTTCCTTATATATACTCCGCAATAAAAAAATTTTATGAAGTATCGTTTTAATGTTTGTTGACGATGTCCGGCGTGACGACCAGAAGTCGCGTTTGCCATTCATCGCCCTGTCATAAGTTTACTCGCAACAAAAATAACGCATCTTCTTTCAAATGTCTTTTTACCCAATCTTTCTGTTTCGCGTCCAGCAATTCGCCCAAGCCCTGCAAAATGTAAGTATCGTTAAACCGCTCCAGGCAATCAATAGCTTTTTTTAAATACTCATGGAACGATAAGCCGCTGTGATCCTCAATTATTTCCTTGTTAATACTCCAGTGGTTCTTGAAGAAAAACCAAACATCATAAATGTCGCGGCTAGCAGGATTTTTTCGTTCAACCATAGCAATTAGTTTGTTGGCAAACATATCTTCTTTCTCTTGCACCAACATGGGAATTCCTAAATAATTCTGCAATGAATAGTGCGCTACTAACTGCCTTCTGGATATTTCTACTTTCACATTATGAGCATCTTCCGAATAAGAAAGCATAAAAAATAAGGTGTGATATTTTTTATATTTTTCTTTTATAGTTCCAAACTCAGGTAATATTTTTTCTAAACATTCAAAAATATAGTCCTCTTTACTGTTGTCCAACAAATCAAAATCCAAATCTACTGAAAAACGATCCAACCCATAAAACAGCAAGGCAGCCGTGCCGCCTTTAAAACCTAAAATCGGCCCAATGGTAGTGTCGGTATAAACGGCTTTTAATATTTGTAGTAAAACTGCTCTATGCACATTACGATCTGCAAGCATTTTTGTGATATGAATTTAATTTTTTTTCTAATTCCTTATTGCCGTAAACAGACAGCAAATCAAAACACCTGCTCCAATTTATGGAACCCAAATTATCAAAATAATAATCCTTGTACAAATGCAACGCATCCATAAACGCCCGCTCTTTTGAAGCTTCCATGAACCCTTCCCTTTTTATGACTCCGGCAGGATTCGCTAATATGATATCTTTTAACTTTTTATACGAATAGGTCTGGCCGTCGGCAACAATCTCTCTACTCACATACGAAGCGACAAACACAGTATCGTAGTGCTGAAAAATTACACCTTCTTTCCGTAGCACGGTTTCAAAACTGATGTACGAGGGAGTATAAATTTTAGTAGCCAGTTCCAACCTATTATAATTCTTATCCTTAGCGTAAATTCCTCTCCTAATGGAGTGCAATTTGCCTGCCTTTACGTAATAATTTACGCGCCTCTTTGCCAAGTTTGAATCATCTTCTCTCCATAATAAAACAACGTCTTTAAAAGTAAAGACAGTGTTTTTTGACCGTAAAATTGTTGATAATCCACTATTTTCCATAATATACAAAGGTAACAATTATTGTTACCTTTAGTTTACAATGTCAATAAAAATCTGTCAAATTGCCTATATTTAATCATTTCTGTTTTTGGAGCGGGTAACGGGAACCCACCTACGCTAAAGCTTCCGTCTTCGCCAAGGCTTCGGCGGACAAGTCGGCGGACTAGCACTTCCTTCGCTATTCTGCTCGCTTCTAACTGGCCGAAGGCCATTCGAAGCTTTAGCGAAGAATGGAGCGGGTAACGGGAATCGAACCCGTGTCTTCAGCTTGGAAAGCTGTCATAATACCATTATACTATACCCGCGAAACCTAATAAAAATCTTAACACACCCGATATCTTGGGTCAAATTCTCGATTTCTGGACAGCTTTGCCTCTTTATGATAACTTATGCAGTCATCTGCTTAGATGACCGGCGTATCGATAATATTGGGGAAAACCACAAGGAGTACAAAAATGACAGCAAAAGGCAGACACGTAGTAATTAATTTTACAAGTAATCGTAGCATCGCAGTCGGCTCTCTGTTGCACAAATTGAAAGATGAGGACTCGTTTCTTTCGCCAACAAAACCAGATTACTGGTATACTGTCGAACCAGACAGCCCAGAAATAGCAAAAACAATTCTGCTTGGCGCTCCGGAAAACGAACTTGAGTCACTGCTCCAGGAATGCAAAGCTGTAATCGCAGATTTTGAAAAAAGAGGTGAGCGTAAAATTTACCACACCATCAAAATCAGCGATTAAGAACATCGCAATCAATTTTCAAAAAGTCTATGGGTATGGAAAACTTTTCTTCCATGCCCTACTTTTTTTAAGTAAATAATGACTCTACCATAACCAAACATAACTGTAGACCAAAAACAAAAAATCCATTATGATAAACACGTAACTTAACTCATTTTATATGTTTCGAGAAAGTGGACAATCTATTGAGCTGACTGAAACAAACTCAGATCTACCTAATCGGCCAAAAGCCAAGCTGATAGAAAATTTTACTGAAACAAACGCTAAACCGCAGGTTGTTGATTATAATCTACTTAAACAAATTCAGTCTATCAACAGTCTACCCAGCGAAAGTCTTGGCCATCGCTACAGTTCGCTTAGCGCGACGGAAGCTGGATTTAAAGGAAGTAGAACACTCGCTGACAAAGACGCGCTAGAACTTACAATGCTACTCGCGAGCAACGAGGAGCCTGAACAAATGCCAGAGTATGATTTGGAAACGATCTTAAGCCTGCTTACCGAAAAACAACTCATGAAACCCGGCATAATCAATCGCCTATCGACGTGGATCGGCGTAGACCCGCCTGAACGCATCAAACAACTGGAAGTGCGGCTGACAAAGCATATTGAGCAAGGCAACGAATTATCCATCACATTGCTCGCGGCGCTGGCAGAACTTAATTCGCAACAAAACAAATTTTCCGTTGATTTCGATCTGATGCGCCCGCTCGAAGACGCCGAGCAAACATTATTGCCGCCAGCGGTTCTTGATCAAATCGCGGTTTTAAACCGGCTAAATACAAAAGAGTCAAGTCTGGCTTTACATAAAATTCTAGATTTTATGACTGAGTACATGGTAGCCGCGCGAGAAGATGGACTAAGAAACTCTGATGAATCGGATTTATACGGCCCCTATGGCGCGCAAGGATTATACGAGGAATTTATAGGCTTCGCCGAGCGGGAGATCAAAAAAACGCCGAACTACCTGTTAAAAAAACACTGGCAGGATGCATTAGACGCGGAAGAAATAATGTTTGCCGAAGATGCGACAACGACATTGAAAGAAGGCGCATTGGGAAATGTTATCGGCGGCTCGGTGGACCAAAACATCTACGCCTTCGCTCACCAGCAGGAGTCCCAAGCACTGCGCGCGGCGAATAATATTTCGGCTGGGAATCACATTAGCCATCCGGTACTGCCGCTGGCGCCCGGGTATGCTGGCCTGTACGAACATGGCTCGCTTAAAACAATCTACAAGCAGGATCAACTGTCTAATACTGCTGTTACTAAACAAGAGGAGCAAGAATGGGCTGCCAAAAATAATTCGGCGGACGAATATATTTACGATGCACTAGAAGGGGACACCTGGAAGCACAACGCCAGCGTATCAGACAAACTTGCTAAACTCCAAAATATTTGGGATTTTCTCAAAGGTTCAAAAGCCACGGAACGTAAATTTTATTTTGATACCGAGCGAATCGATTTGGCTAATCTGCATCCACTGGTAACAGCCGAAATTTTAGAAAATAACGAAAAATATATTCAACAACACAAAAATCAACAAACACCGCCCGAATCTATAACAGAAGAACAATATGCCAAAGAATTTTTCCCGCTGGGCGAGCGAGATGATAACGCCAAGTACGAGTATCGATATTTGCTGAGCTTGCAGATGCGAAAACGATTTGAGGATGATTTTAAAATGCCGGTGGAAAGTTTAAGTTTGTGGGAACAACGCAATTTCTTATCATTTTTGGAAACCGAATCAGTGGAAGAGATAAAACAATTGCAGGATTTTATCGCAAAAAATGGGCACGAGGGCTTACGCGCTTTCCTGTCGCTGGAATTTGATCCCGCAGCCGGCAAAAAAATTCTCGAGCTGGCGGAAAAAATTGCCACTCCGGAAATGACCTCCATCCTAAAGCAATATAGTACCCTTGTAAACTACGCCGAAACTAACAGCACCGAACTGGCAAAAGAATTTATGGCCGACAACGAGCAGACATCTTTTGAGTCAGCCGTGTTCGAAGGCCTGTTAGTCCGGGCAAAAGACGTTCTCATGACCGCCCATCGCCGAGTAATAAAACAAGGCGAGAACCCAGAGCAAGTTATCAATTCGACAATTGGGGAATTAGAACAAGAATCACCTAAACAACGCACAGTCTCCGGCTGTTTTAGGAAAACTGCCGAGCTACTGGCCGATCGGGAGCCGGGTAGCGTTGAAATTACATCTTTAGTGCGTCAGAATGATGAAATCTTAAATGAGTTAAAACAAAACAACGGGCTACCAATGTTTTTACGGGCACTAACCAGTCGTGGCGAGCTCGCCGAAATTCCGGAAATCCACTGGCGGGTCGACCGAGGTTTAGAAGAATACCGACTGAGATTTGGGCTTGATATCGAAATTTTAACACAAGCCTTGGCTGATCCCGAGCGTAAAAAAATTCTGTTTGAATTTGGCCCGGGTTGCGGCAAAAGCAAACTAGAACGTACTGAACAAACAGATGGCCGCTGGACAGACATTGCCATGGCTGACAAGCTTTACTATCCTTTGAACGGTTTTGTCAACGCGATGATTGATTGGCCCAAGCTTGAGAAAGCCATTGGTATAAAACTTTCCGAAGCTGACCAAGAAATACTCTCTGACATGCTCTATAAAGTTGTTATGATTCAAGACCGGCAAACCGAGCAGGACCACTTCGAATATCACACCGAGCGGATGGAACGCTTAAAAAATAACCCAAACGCCATCCGCCAAATTTTAGCAGAAATCGCCCCGCAACTGCCGGATATATCAATCGTACCAACAACCATCAGCACCCGCGATGATAAAGGAAATGTGATTTACACTTATAAACGCGACATAAAACAGGCCAAGGAATCATCACCGGCGTTAGCCAAAGCGATTGCAGAAATTGGTGACGCGGAAAGAATAAACAAATACGTCGCTGAAAAAGACGCCTTTGAAGCCGTACCAGCTTATCCAGCTGGTATAATTGTGGGTGATTTTTCCCTTATCGAAGCGCTTAAAAGTGAGCAAGTTGACCTAGCGATCGGCGTCCGCTCCACGGTTTATAAATACAACCAAGAATATGTCGACTTTTTGGTCGAAATGACGGATAAATTATCCTCTGACGGGCTATATATCGCTGATTGTGTCCGCGATAACGACGGCTGGTATTATCGTTTAGCCGAAGCAGTGGAATTTATTAACCGCGAGCAAGCCAAACAAAAAAACGGCCAGGCCGATTATCAACTAAATGTTGCGGTGATTTTAGGCGAAGGTTTCCCTGGGGAGGATCATCGCCAAGAAAAAGTGCCTTCTGCCTTGGTTATCTCAAAGAATAAGGATTATTCGCAATTGATTGCTTCTAACTTGGACTCTGGCTTCGAAATTGTCGCGCTCGAGGATTTAGTAAGTGAGGCCGGAAAAGTAAAATATGACGTTGCCGGTCTTGATGCCACTGGGCATACTTTACAAAAACTGGAAGAGGCTCAAGGAGTGGTGACCGACGCTGAGGACGAACTGGCTATTGCGGCTTGATTACCAGCTATTTCTTTACTTGGATTTTTTTCCAATGAATCCCACAGATATTTAAAAATGATCTTGAAATTCTCGGCTATCTCCGGATGATCAATCAAGATTCCCACGGCACTCTCTTTTCGTAATGTAATCAGCGACACTTTATTATTAACAATTTTAATATCCATCGAAAGCGGGTACAATTTAACCGGAATGGTCCGGGTTTCCCGCAGTTCCTCCGGGCTTGTCTTATTAATTGGATTACTCGCCGGACAAACTACCCGATTAAAAATGCCGCGCTCACGGCGTTTTTTAATAAACTTGTGAGAATAATCCATAATAAACTCGGCCATCTCGCCTTTATCTTCGATGCTGTCGATCGGCGACTTTTCGTCAAGCAGTTCCTCATAAATTTTGATCAGGCCTTCTCTGCCCTCAAAAAAGCGAACCCCAGGCTTGCCGCTTGCTAAATTAAAATTAGAAACCAGTTGCGGCAGAACCCCGTCAAGCGCGATCTGCGCTTCTTTGGCCTCTTTTTCTCTTTTTTCGGCCAGTTCTTTGAGTTTATAAGGATGGGCTGGTTTGAAAATCGCGGTTTTGGCTTTGATTACTTCCTTTTCCACGAGACCCAAAGCTACCAGTTGCTCAAGCAGAAAATAAACAAAACCCCTTTTAAGCGATGTTTTTTGACTGATTTTGGCGGCTTTCATTGGTCCGCCGGAAACGAGCGCCTCGTAGATCGCCGCCTGTTCAGTCGTTAAACCTATTTGATTGATTACTGCTTCGTACATATTGAATAGAATTACGTATTTGGTGTCATTCCCGACCTGATCGAGAATCTAGGGCTTTAATGGATAAACAAAATTCTGGATTCCCGCTTGCGCGGGAATGACAAAATCAAATTTTTTTGTCATTAAACGCGTACGTTTTATAAGTATTATACTCCACCTTATTATTCCTGTCAAGTCAATTTGACAGTAATATTTGTTAAAATAAACATATTTTGCCCCATTTTTAATGATTTAATAGCATATTAGCATTATTCTATCAGCAACCCTTGACAATATTTTATAAGTATGCTATAATACCCACATCAATAAAATTGAAAACCAAATAAAAGCGGAGAGAGGCTACCAGGCGCAAGCTGGGTGGATAAACCAAATAACCATTTATATAATATGCAAAAATATAAAGAAGGCGGTTATCAAGTCTTTTCTCCTTAAAAAGATATAGATTTGATAGCCGCCTTTTCTTTATACCGCAAAGTGATGAGAAAAGTGTGGAGAGAGGGATAATAACTATGGGATACGCCTTGAGCTGGAGGGCTCCAACAAAAAAGGAGCAGTCTGGCTCAACGGCAAGCGCCCGTAACCCGCGCCCCACACCTTTCTCACCGCTCTAGGTGAGACCACATATATATGTGGCAAGTTCTTTAAAAAATAGTGCCAGTGCTTTTGGGAGATCAAAGTCACTAATCAATAAATATTGGAGAGAGGTGATTACCCAAGAACACAGCCTATTATGGGGACCCCCCCCCGAGTATTCGGGGGCGGACTAAGAAAGAATACCAAAACTGCCTTGAGCTTGTCGAAGGGCGGAACGGAAAACAAAACTTATGTCCCGGTTGGGCTACCCAGCCCAGCTGATTGTCCAAACCGCCTTATGGCGGTCCGCCGAAGAGGCGGAAAAAAGTCTTCGTTAATAAGGAGACGTTCAGGAGAAGCCAATTCGCTTGTCCTGAGCAATTTCCTTGCTAACTAGTCTAACTAACTAGTGAGGAGAGAGGGCTCTTTGAAAATTAAATAAGGTCGTAGCGACCAAAGTGCGTACATGGCTGGGAATTAATTTTTTGTCATTCCGAGCGAGGCCGATATCCTTCGGCCGAGTCGAGGAATCCCTTTCGGCTTATACTAAGGGATCCCTCCACTCACCCGCCGATTCGGCGGGCTCGGTCGGGATGACAAATCTTGTTTTCGCGCAGTCTGCTCTCACTTTGGTCGTTATGACCCGCAAATAAATTTGGGAGACAAGCTTTCGCTTGGTCTCCATGATCTAAATAAACTTCTTCCCTGCTTGCCGACGCCGCAGCTACGGATTTAGTCGTCCGGAAAAGGAAGACGGGGCTTCGCTTCATTTTTGCCTCGCAACTCTAAAAGGAGTAAAAAAATGATCAGAATAAAAAAAATCAAGACATCGAAAAGGCCCAAAGGGCCATCACGTTTCGCGTTCTACTTAGAGGAAGGGTACCAGAATTACGTCGGTTCGAAGGCGTATACCTGGGAACCGACGTTGTTCTGGACACAACTCCATCAGGCATCAAAAGGCAGCAGCTCGCATCAGATCGTAAAGGTCTACGAGTGCGGCTGCGTCCTCGTCGATGTTCTGGATCCGTATCCCTCGAGCAAAGGCTCAGGGATGTTGTATCGCCGCCACGGCTGTGAGATCCCCGGGTTTGATCATCTAGATCAAACCGCAACCTGGACAGAGGATTTCCCAATTGGAGATAATTTGGAGTTTTTTACTTCAAATTATTTCCACCGTGTGGAAACCCTCTGGGCAGAGGACCAATGGGGCAACGATGAACTCGACCCCAACTATGACTGGGCGGAAGCCCATGGCTATGGCCCAGAGCCAGAAACAGTCCTCGCGCGTGAGCACACCGAGGAATAAAAGCCTAGCGCCACATGCTAACTAAAAAAGTTGTGGCCGAGCCATTGGGAGAATGGTGAAAAATCAAATCCACCGTCGCGCTGACATTATCAACGCCTACAAACTGATGATGACTGTTGCAAACTGCAAAAGTCAGCCGTCGGTGGAATCTTAAATAGTAAAAAAAATGGACAGAAAAAGGATACGTGAATGTTTTGGACAAACAAACACGTTTCCTTCTCCAAAATCATCTCTAATTCGACCAGTGAGTCGAAGAACTATTGCATAGATTCCTGCTTTCGCGGGAATGACAAAATCCAGTTAAAGAGACGATTTTAGAGAAGGAACATAAACATGCGCCTTCAATTAATCCGCTTAAGTGGCACGCCCCGTCAGACTATCCAGTTTGACGGGGCACAAGTCAGGGAAAAAACTATAATCCCTGATCTCCCCTAAAAAGTGAGCGGGGATTTTAGCACCATCCTCTCTCCGAAAATGGCGACTTTCCTGGCCGCCATCCAAGCGGATTAATCGAGGGCGACACCAATAAAAAAATCCCATCATCGGGATTTTTTTGATTTTGCTACGACGTAAAACTATTTTAATCGATTAAATTCAGCAACGGTTAAGCGCATGTCTTTAATGATTTCACTGAGCAACCCTTTGCCAATATCTTCACCATAGTGCATCGGCACAACCGTAGTTCTGCCATCTAAATGTTCAAAAAAAGCATGGCTCCCTTTTTGATGAATCAGTTGGAAACCAAGCTTAATGAGGATTTTGACCAATTTTCTGGTATTAATCGGCGATAGCGTGCTCATACACTAACGGCTAAATCTTGCCAAGCAACAAATTTGGGTTGGATTAATTCCAATTTCTCGCGCTTCTTTTTGAGAACCTCCAGACATAAACTAATTGCTTCTTGCATCCGTTTGATAACGAGATCATAACTTTTGGCCTGGGTATGACAACCCGGTAAAGCTGGGCATTTGGCCACATAAATACCGTCTCCGTTTTGTTCAATTGTAATGCGAAAATTATAGGTTTTCATATGCATTGGCATTATAAACAACCGGATTTATTGTGTCAAATAATGGAAATTCCACTCCCACCTCCCCTTTACCCGCCAAAGTTTTTGCTAAAAATTTAGGCGGGTGAAACCCCTCCTCCGGCAGGAGGGGAACTGAAAGTAAAAATGAAAATTAAAAATTTTCGTCCCTACCTCCCCACCACAATCATCGCTTTCCCCTCGCGCCCGGTAAAAGGCAGATCAGCGCCGGAAGGATAATCGCGAATTGACTCGAAAAAATTATCGTAATCATAGCGAAAGCCGGCGCCGCGACGGGTGCCGGAATCATTGGTAATAAATTCCTGGGTTGAATCATCATAACCGATAATCAGAATCATATGCCGCTCCGGACCTGGGGCAGTGTAATTAGGATTACGCAATATTTGGCCGTTCATCGGCGTAATAACTAAAGAGCCCTCAGCTAATTTTTTTTTGATTGCCTCAATGCTGACATCAGTTGCAACTTTGACGTTGGCTACCTGATAATAATCTTTTAGCAACTGCGCCGTATCAACTGCATTAGTATCTTGATAATAACCGAACTTCTCTTCTTGATATTTAGATAAAGCTAAAATTTCGGTTAACGCTTCCTCCAAATTTAAGCCCTGGTTTTTAACCCAGCGCGCGGCCATCAGAATTGATGCTTCCTCACAACCATCCTGCTCGCGCGGATCAGCCCAGTTGCCAAACGGCGCTTGCGAAGTAAAAGAAACGGTAAATTTGACAGTGGCTGGGGCTGGAGATTCTGGTTTTAAAATAGTGGTCGCCTCGTCAGTCGCTAATGGCACATCCGGCGCTATCGGAAGTTTGATGTCCGGAACAAGCTCAACTAAAGGCGGCAGATATCCGCAATTAGGATCATCGCAAAAAATAAAATTATCACCGAGTTCAAGTTCGTGCGACGCCACCCAACCCGCATTAACCTCTAACGCGTAACGCGCCGGCATTCGCGGACGATACGAATTTTTCGGCTGGAGGCCTTCTGGCGCGACATCCGTAGCCAGATCAACCACCTGCCGATTATGATCAAACCAGATAATATCTAATGGGAAATTCATTTCCTTCATCCAGAAAGAGTGGTAATCAGACGCTGGAAAAATAAATAGCATGCCTTCGTTAGAAATCAAAGACTGGCGTCGCGAAAGCCCCAAAGTTCGCGCTTCGTTGGTATCAGCAAGCTCAGCGATTAAAATGGTATTTTTGACTTTAAGCAGTTGATAAACCGGCTCTTGAGGTTGATTTTTTGATATTTTCGATGGCTCAGCTTGAGGTTGCCAGGCCAAGCAAATACCACCAATCAATAAAAAAAACAAAATCCCACCAGCCGCCCAAATTAATTTTCGTTTGATTTGCAGAGTCATAACTATAATCTAGCACGCGATTGCTGATTTGTCTAAAAAATGATATGATAAAAAAGTTAAAAACTGCCAGAATAAAATACCTGCGAAGTATTCTTTTTGGTATTAATTGATTACTATTATAGATAGACTGTCCGAAAATTAACAAAGCACTAGTTTGTCATCCCGAGCTTGCCGAGGGATCTCTTATTTAAGGCACGAATATAGAAAGGGATTCCTCGCTAACGCTCGGAATGACAGTTCTTGGACAGTTTATGACAAAGACATACTACACTTTATATTACTATGCATTTCCAGCATCCACCCAGCAAAAAATTAATCATCATCACCGCAATAATCGTTATCATTTTAAGTTTGATTTTACTTAAAGTTTTTTATTTAGACCCAAATAAACCGCTGGTCTATGAATTTACGACAGTTAATAAGGTTGATTTAACCCAAGAGGTCAGTGTTACCGGCACAATTGTTCCGAAAGACTCGGCTGATCTGTCTTTCGAAATAACCGGAAAAGTAAAAGGAATTTACGCGGCTGTGGGCGATTCGGTTACCGCTGGGCAAGTGCTCATTAAATTAGACACAACCGAACTGGACGCCAAACTCGCGCAAGCGCAGGCGGCCGTGGATACCAGCTTGGCTGATGCCTCAAAAGCGGAAACGCAAATTCAAAGCAGTCAGCTGGGGCTCAAAGAACAACAAGCGAAAATTGACAGCGCCCGCGCCCTCCTAGCGCAATATCAAGCTGGTTTGGAAAAAGAACAAGTCAAATTGGTCGAAATTAAAAAAGGCGCGCGATCAGAACAATTACAAGTGGCCCAAACTAAAGTCATCAATGCGCAAAATAATTTAATTGACGCGCAAACTAATCTGGCTAACGTTAAAAACAAAGCCACTAACGATCTGGTGAGCCTTTATGATGACGTTTCGGATACGATTTATGCCAGTTACACCAAAGCTGATGACGCCATTAACAAACAGATTACTGATCTCTGGAATAAAAGCGGCACCACTTATGAATTAAGTTACAGCACCTCTGACCTGCAAGCAAAATCTGACGTCGAACGGCAATACTCCGGCATTAAAGACGAAGTCGCCGCCTGGAAACAAGAAATTGATGGTCTCTCAGCAACCTCAACCAACGAAAATTGGGATCGCGCCTTGGAAAAATCGCGCAATCATTTAGTTAATGTCCGTGATTTTTTAATCCGCCAAATGGACACTCTAAACGCCGGGATTGATAACGCATCAGCCAGTAAAACTACTTTAAATACCTACCGAACGAGCGTCGTGACCGCCCGAACGAACATTAATACCGAACTCACCGCGATTACGACCGCGCAACAAGGAATTGCCAGCCAAAAAATTACCAATCAAAATAATATCAGTACTGCCTCTGGAGCAGTGAACACCGCGCAAAATGCGTTGGATTTGGCTAAGAATGAACAACAACTAACCGCGATCCAGGCTTCGCCGGAAGAAATCGCCGGACAAGAAGCCGCAGTCAGGCAAGCCGCGGCCAACGTCACCAGCCAAAAAGCAATTCTCGCACAAGCGCAAGCAGGTCTGGACACTCAACGGTCGCAGATAGACCAAACCCGGGCCGGGGCAACATCTGCTCAAGCCGGAGTTAAACAGGCGCAGGCTAATTTGCAAAACGCCCAAGCCCAACTTGCCAAAGCCACAATCACCGCTCCGATACCCGGAATCATCACCAAGCAAGACACTAAAGTCGGAGAGATTGTCAGTGCTCAAAAAAACATTATCTCGCTATTAAATCCGCAGGAATACAAAATCGAAACGAACATTCCGGAAGCAGACACCGCCAAAATTAAAATTGGCGACACTGCGGCCGTCACCCTTGATGCCTATGGTGATGACGTGAAATTTTCCGCCCAGGTCACTAAAATTGATCCGGCCGAAACAGTCATCGAAGGCGTCTCGACTTATAAAACCACCCTTAAGCTGAATCAAAAAGATGAGCGGATTAAATCCGGCTTAACCGCCAATGTTGATATCCTGACCGCCCAGCGTAGCCAAGTGCTCGCCATTGTGCAACGCGCAGTAATTAACAAAGACGGCAATAAATTCGTGCAGATTATTGTTATTGACCCTCAAACGAACAGGGAAACGATGAAAGAAGTTCCGGTTAAAACCGGATTGCGCGGCTCAGACGGGAATATCGAAATTACTGAAGGGTTAGCTGAAGGCGACAAAGTAATAGTTTACACCAAAGAAAATCCTTAGGCTATGCCTCTAATTAAATTAACCAAGCTCGAAAAAACTTATTACACCGGCGGCGTGGAGACGCCGGTTTTGTGTCAGGTTTCTTTTTCCATTGAGAAAGGCGAATTTGTGGCGATTATGGGCCCTTCGGGCTCCGGCAAATCAACGCTCTTGCATATCCTTGGTTTTCTCGATCGTCACACTGCCGGCGAATATCGGTTTGACGGCAAAACGATTGATGATCTTTCTCCCGACGAAATCGCCCACGTCCGCAATCAAAAAATGGGCTTTGTTTTTCAGTCTTTTAATTTATTACCGCGTACCAGTGTTCTTGATAATATTAAACTGCCACTGCTCTACTCTGATATCCCGGAAAAAAAATGGACAACGCTGGCCAGCGCCGCCGCCAAAGCCGTGGGTTTAAGCCATCGCTTGAATTTCCAGCCAGCCCAGCTTTCAGGCGGAGAAAAACAGCGCGTTGCGATTGCCCGCGCCTTAATCAACAAACCAGAGGTTATTTTTGCTGATGAGCCTACCGGCAATCTGGACACCAAAACCAGCGAGCAAATCATGCAACTTTTTCAAAACTTAAACGAGGAAAAACACACGATTGTGTTAATCACTCACGAGCCGGATATCGCCAAACACGCCCGGCGCATTCTTTACATCAGGGACGGCCAACTCGCCAAAGACGAAAAAATTAGTTGAATATGACCATTAAGCATACCATTAAAACATCTTTTAACGGCTTAAGCGTTAATAAATCGCGGACTCTGCTGACGCTTTTGGGGATAGTTATAGGCATCACTTCCATTATTTTAGTGATGTCTGTAGGCGCCGGCGCGCAGTCGGCCATCTTGGGCCAGTTTAAAGGTTTAGGCTCGCGGACAATTTCAATTGAACCTGGCCGGATGCCGGAAGGCCCTTCGGACATGGCGGAAATTTACACTGACTCACTCAAAAAACGGGAACTCGTTGCTCTGCAGGACAAGGGTAATGTTCCCGGATTGGTAAATCTTACGCCACTCGTGATGTTACCGGCCACGCTGGCCTATCAAAACGAAACGTACCGCGCCAACGTTATCGGCGGCTCGCCCTTGATCGCGGATATTCTTGATATTCAGCCGGAGACCGGAAATTTTTTTACCGAGGATGACGTAAAATTACGGTCTTCGGTCACAATTATCGGTTCCAAAATTAAGGATGAACTTTTTGGCGCCAGTGACGCGATTGGCCAAAAAATTAAAATAAAAGGCCGGACTTTTCGCATAATTGGCGTAATCGCACCCAAAGGGCAAGTGATGATGCTTGAAGTCGACAAAATGGCGCTCGTGCCTTATACCACTGCCCAACAATATCTCTTGGGAATTGATTATTTCCAAGATATCATGGCCCAAGCCGAAAGCGAAGAAGCAGCTCCGGCCGCGGTTAGAGATATCGAACAAACACTTCGAACTTTACATAACATTACTGATCCAAAAAAAGACGATTTTCACATTGTTACCCAGGCCGTGGTGGTAGAGCGGGTCGGAATTATTACTGGTATTTTGACGGTGCTTCTGGTATCAGTCGCCGCCGTATCTTTAGTCGTGGGCGGAATCGGCATCATGAACATCATGCTTGTATCGGTGACTGAACGAACCCGGGAAATTGGCCTGCGCAAGGCGCTTGGCGCGACTGACCAAGATATTTTAAGCCAATTTTTAACCGAAGCGATGATGATGACGGTGCTCGGCGGTTTACTGGGGATCGGATTCGGAGCAGGATTTTCGCTGATTGCGGCCTCAATCTTAAATAAAGTAACTGCCTTGGCTTGGCCATTTACTTTCCCGATCTCAGCCGCCATGCTGGGAATTGGGGTGGCGACATTTATCGGCCTGGTATTCGGGCTCTACCCGGCGCGTCTGGCATCCCAAAAAAGCCCAATAGAAGCCTTAAGATACGAATAATTTTATTGACGCCCCGGCCCATTTCTGCTATGGTAATTTAAACGATAATCACTAAAATTTATGTCAACACAAAAACAACAGCATTCTCACGCCGCTACAGGCAAAGGGCGCTCACATCTTGCCCTTAAAAAAAAGACGCTGACCACCTGCCCGCACTGTAAAGAGGCAAAATTACCTCATCATCTGTGTCCCAAGTGTCAAAAATACTAATTAAAATGTCTAATCGTCACTTATCGCGCGCTTTAACTTTGCAAAGTTTATTCATGTGGGATTTTAATGAGGAGGATGCTTCTTACTTGGATTTTTATATTGATTACAACTTGCAAAAATTTGGTTTAAAAAATTGCGATCGCGAATTTATCGACTACTTAACTAAAAGCGTCGTTGGTAACCGCGTCAGTTTAGACGAAATGATCAACCGCTACACTAAAGAATGGCCGGTCGACCGGCTTACGCTTGTTGACCGCAACATCTTACGGATGGCCATTTTTGAGATGTTCAATTCAGCTGAGGTGCCGACTAAAGTCGCGTTAAACGAAGGGGTAGAACTCGCTAAAGAATATGGCGGCTCATCCTCCCAAAAATTCGTGAGCGGCGTTTTAGGAACGCTTTACGAAGAGCATTTTAAAAACAAAGCTTCTTCTGACCCATTGGATAATACTCAGTAAAAAAACTCATCTTATGGAAAAAGATTTATCGCCACTCGAAAATAAACTTCGGGTTAGATTTAATAACCATAACTTTTTAAGACAATCCCTAGTTCATAAATCCTACATCAACGAAAATCCGTCCTTTACTCTCGACCACAACGAACGACTGGAATTTTTGGGTGACGCGGTCCTAGAGCTAATCGTTACCGAATACTTGTTTAAGCATTATCCGCGAACGCCGGAAGGGGAAATGACTAATTGGCGCGCCGCGCTCGTCAACTCGACTATGCTGGCGCAACTGGCCGAAGAGTTTAATCTTTATAAATATCTTTATCTTAGCAAAGGCGAAAAAAAAGACCAAAACCCCAAAGCAAAGCAATATATTTTAGCCAATGCTTTCGAAGCGCTGATTGGCGCCCTCTACCTGGACCAAGGGCTCGATACTGCCAAAGATTTTATTATCAAAAATATCGTTTCAAAATTAGCGAACATTCTTAAAAACAAACTGTATCTTGACCCCAAAACTCGTTTTCAAGAAAGCGCTCAAGAACAAGAAACCGTTACCCCAACCTATAAAGTCTTAAAAGAGGAAGGCCCAGATCATGCCAAAACATTCACTATCGGCGTGTATTTAAAAGACGAATTAGTGGCTATAGGACAAGGGCTATCCAAACAAGAAGCCCAAGTCGAAGCCGCCTTAAAAGCTCTCCAAGTAAAAAAATGGGAATAACTGCCCCTTTACCCACAATCACCGACGAAGATACGGCGTCCGCTTTAGGTAAAAAATTAACCGAAATCGCCCGGCACGAAAAAGAATCAGAAATTAAACGCGAGGCCGAAAGCCTTGGTTTAGAATTTGTTAAACTGATGGGCAAACACATCCCGCCGGACGTTATTTCTATAATTCCCAAAAACCAAGCGGAAAAAAACAAAGTCCTGATTTATTTTAAAGACATCAGCGTTATCCGTCTGGCGGCGATCGAACCGTTGGACAAAAACGTCCAAAAAATTGCTCAAGAACTTTCCGAAGAATACGATCGCCCGGTTAAGATTGATATTACAACCCAAGAAAATTTTGATGTCGCGCTGAAAGAATACGAAAACGTGAGGCAAATGTTAATTTTAGGGACGATTGATATTGATGAATCAGCCATTTCCCAAATTGGCACCCAAATCAACGACTACCGCCAAATTGGCACCAAAGCCCACCAAACCACTACCAGCGAATTTTTAAATATGATTTTGAGCGCCGCCCTGCGCATCAACGCCTCTGATGTCCACTTTCAGCCGGAAGAGGTTGATGTTAAAGTCCGTTTCCGGGTAGACGGCGTTTTGCATGATTTGTTTAGTTTGGAAACAAACATTTACCTTCAAATCAAAAAAAGAATCAAGCTGATCGGCAAACTAAAAATAAACATCGAAAACAAACCGCAAGACGGGGCATTGGTCTTAAACTCGAAAAATAAAAAAATCGACCTTCGTCTTTCCGCTTTACCGACGCACTATGGAGAAAGCCTGGTGATCCGGCTATTAAATCCAGACGCGATCCAGTTGGAGTTTAGCGCGCTGGGCATTCATGGCCGGGCACTGCACCTGATGCAAGAAAAAATCATTAGATCCAGCGGCATGATTTTAGCCTGCGGCCCGACCGGTAGCGGCAAAACCACTACCCTCTACACAATTTTAAAAAAATTAAACCGAGAAGACACCCAAATCATCACCTTAGAAAATCCAATCGAATACAAGCTGGAGGGGATTCTTCAGACGCAGATTGATGATAATTTATCTTTCGCGCAAGGTCTAAAAACGGTCCTCCGGCAAGACCCTAATATTATTATGGTTGGAGAAATTCGCGATTTGGAAACCGCGGAAACGGCCATCAGCGCCGCCTTAACCGGCCATTTGGTAGTTACCACGCTCCATACCAATAACGCCGCCGGCGCCATTCCCAGATTTCTGGCCATGGGTGCCAAAGGTTTTATGCTGGCGCCATCTTTAAATTTGATTATCGCCCAAAGGCTGACGCGCCGCCTTTGCCCTGATTGCAAGGCCCCGACCACCTTGCCTCCGGAACTAAGCGCCAGGGTAAAATCAGAACTGTCCCAGATTCCCGAAGAGGATCTGGGCGAGATAAATTTAAATGATTTGCATTTTTTTAAAGCGGTTGGTTGCCCCAAATGCAGCGGTCTCGGACTCCAAGGCCGTATTGGCCTGTTTGAACTTTTGGATATTTCCGAAAAATTGATCGCCAGTATCGAAAGCGCCGCTTTAACCGAAACCGCGATTGTCCAGATCTCTCGGGAGCAAAAAATGGTCACCATGCTCCATGACGGTTTTCTCAAAGCGGCTATGGGAATTACCAGCGTGGAAGAAATTTTGCGGGTCGCTGATTAATTCACATATTCATGGAATATACTTCGTCCAAACTTCTGCACCAAATTTTTACGCCCCGTCCGGCAATATCGCGTAAATACGACTATGGGCATTTGTTGATTATCGCCGGGAGTAAATTTTACCCCGGGGCCTCCGGACTGGCATCGCTTGCGGCTTTGCGTTCTGGGGTTGATGTCGTCACTTTAGCCGCGCCAAAACGCGCCGCTGACATCGCCGCCGGCTTTTCACCAGCACTCATCACCTATTCACTAGCAGGTGATTTTTTGATGGAACGGCATTTTGATGAAATTTTGACACTGCTTAAAGGGAAAAACGCAATTGCCCTTGGCCCTGGATTAGGACGTGAAGAAGAAACACTTGAAATCGTTCGACAAATAGTTAAATCAACTGACTTACCGACAGTCATTGATGCGGATGCCATCTATGCCTTCGGCAAGAAACAAGATACAAGAAACAAGAAACAAACAATCTTCACCCCACATGCCCGCGAATTTAAAGCTTTGACTGATATTGATGTCACTGCGCTGGAAATTAACGCGAAAACAGAAGTTGTAAAAAAAACTGCTAAAAAATTAGGCGCGGTTATCTTACTAAAAGGACCGACTGACATTATAAGTGACGGTACAGAAGTTTATCTCAACAAAACCGGCTCGCCGTATATGACGAGCGGCGGTACCGGTGATGTCTTGTGCGGTATGGTTGGCGCTCTGGCCGCGCGCTTGCACGCGCAAGCCATTTACAATGGCCAGACAGTTGATTTGGCTAAAATCAGCTACACCGCCGCTTGCGCCGGCGCCTACCTCTCTGGAAAAGCTGGTGAACTCGCCGCGAAAAAGTATAAAGACAGTTTGATCGCCACTGATGTGATTGAGGAGATTCGTAGAGTCATCGTAAGGTAACGTTATTCTGACCTGGTTAGCTTGTCCCTCCAATTTGGCGGGCAAGCTAACCAGGTCAAAGTCTATCTACAAGAAAAAACCTGGTTAGTTTACCCGCCGCATTAGTGGGTTTGCTAACCAGGTTTTAATTTTGGTTTAAATGGAATGACTCTCGCTTTCCCCTCCTTACGAAGGAGGGGTTAGGGGAGGTTTATGTCTATATCTCCTCCTCCACCAAAACTTTTTCAACTTCGTTCAACTCTTTTACAAGCGCCTTTCGCCTAAACACAAACTGACGCGACTGTTGTTCTTTTTGATTATAAAGCCAACCATGCTCAATCGGCAGTTGACCTTGATCAAGCGCCGCAAAATATCGGCTGATTGATTCGGCATTATGATATTCATACGTCTTTCCATATGAATACGCGCACCAGCCGAATCCAATCAGAGACACTTGCTCAATCCAGCGGTCTTGATAAACTCGCGGCTGGAATCCTGGCTTTGAATACCAACCAATCGGTCCCTCGACATAGCCAGAATGTTCAAGAATTCTCCGCCCTACGATTTGCATCACATAAGTCTCTACCTGTGATGGAAACTCATCTGGATGTTGCTGATAATATCGCGACAACTGACTGTTGAGATCCCCTCGCCCCAGACGCAGGCGATAAAGAGTTATATTTGTTGGTCGCAAAGTAGCGACGCTTTGCACATCCTCGGCAAACTTTTCGACACTTTGACGCGGGAAACCGTAAATCAGGTCAACATTGACCGACCGAAAATCGGCACTGATTAATCTTTTAACCGTATCTATTGCTTGAGCTACGGTATCCTGCCGCCCGAGCCACTTTAAATAAACATCATCTAAAACCTGCACTCCGACACTAGCTCTTGTCACTCCCGCCAACTTGGCACATTCGACCTTTTCCGGCGTCCATCCTTCCGGCGAGCCCTCAAATGTGATTTCGACGTTATCAACTAGCCGAAAATGCTCTCGAAAATATCTCAAGAGTTTTTGAATCTGGGCTATTGACATTAATGTCGGTGTGCCACCGCCGATGTATAAAGAGGTGACCATTTTATCTCTAACCTCCGGCACCTGCTCTAAAAGAAGATTAGCTTCCCTCATCAATCCCTCAACAAAGCGACCAACATCGCCGCCGACCACCACCGGATAGTGGCAGTAGCGACAACGTCTTGAGCACACGGGCATGTGTGCATATAGACTCACCCTCTTCTCAATGCGAAGCTGCTCTCGTACAGCCACGACGATTTCTTTTCCCTTGACTCTCTCGCCGGTTTCAAACCCCACCTTAAAACCATATTGGTCTGGTGTCCGCTGAAATCTAGTCGGATTTTGATGCACCACCGGCATCACCTGGCTTTGTACAAACTCACGAGCTTCTTTAATTAGTTTATCCATCATTAAAACTCCTTGTCATTCTCGCGAAAGCGGGAATCTATATCAATAGTTCAACCAGCATTCTTGTCCTCCCATTGAGAACACCATATTATACACCTCTCAAAACAATTGCCAACTAAATTATACAAATAGATATACCTAATACCTAATACTTAATACCTGATACTTAAACAGCTCTTACTATAGCCAAATTTGACACAGTAACAAAAATCATCTATGCTCAATTCAGTTGTCAAAAAATGACGACAATATCAAAAAAAATGACCGAATCAATTAAAACCTTAGCCGAATTCGGCCTCACCCCCAATCAAACCAAAGTTTATTTGGCACTCCTTGAATTAGGCGAAGCCAGGGTGCAAGATATAGCTAAAAGAGCTCAAGTCCTGCGAACTACTACTTACGAGGTTTTAGAACAGCTCAAACAAATCGGCATCATCAGCCAATACAACCGACAGAATATTCGAATTTACTTTGCGGAACCGCCAAGTTCTTTGGAGCAAATTTTGGAGACTAAAAAAAAAGCAATCCAAAAAATCCTGCCGCAACTTGAATCCGTTTATAATATCAGTGACTTTAAGCCTAAAATAAGATACTATGAAGGGGTTAAAGGGTACAAAATTGTTTATGAAGATACTTTAACCTGCCAAGAAAAACATTTGCGCGCCATCTTGTCGATGCAGGACATGTTTGAAAAAATGGGCGAGCAATATATGGAAAATTACATTAAAAAACGCGCTACCACTGGTATCAATCTTAATGTCATTCGAATCGGCCCGCACGAAGTCAAACCGATTTGGCCGGAAAGCCGCGAAGAATTGCGCGCCGTCCGCTTTGCGCCAGAGAACTTTGTTTTTCCTTTAACGATGTATATTTACGATAATAAAGTCAGTTTAATGTCCACCAAACGTGAAAATTTTAGTTTAATCATCGAGTCCAAAGAATTTATGCAGACTCAGAAAGCCTTATTCGAAATTTTGTGGCAAGTATCCACGAAATCAAAATGACAATTATGACGATCGGCGTCGAGGCAACCAAAGCGTTTGAAGAGAAAAAGACTGGCGTGGGCTGGTACACGTTTTATATTACGAGCGAATTAATACGTTTAGTGCGTCCGGAAGATGAACTGCAGGTATATATAAATCCGGCCCAAATTTCAAATTTTAAATTTCAAATTTCTAAACAATGTAACAATGTAACAATGAAGCCATTATCTTGGTGGCCGAGAAAATTCTGGACTCAAATACGCTTGAGTTACGAAATGCTAACACAGCCCCCGGACGTGTTGTTTATTCCGGCGCATTTGCCGCCGCTCTGCCACCCCAAAAAATTAGTTGTGACGATTCACGACCTCGCTTTCAAGCAATATCCAGAAGTCTATTCGACGAAAGAGCTTCGCTTGCAGAAATGGGGGATTAAGCAGGTTTTAAAAAAAGCCTGGCGAATAATTGTGCCGAGCCAGTTTACAAAAGATGAGATTGTTAAGTATTATCCGGATTTAGCTAGTGATAACATCTTTGTCGTGCCGCACGGCGTAGATCATGATAAATTTAAAACTAAAAACTTAAAACTAAAAACTAAAGAAAATACTATTTTATATATCGGAAGACTTGAACATAAAAAAAATCTTATCCCTCTTGTTAAAGCGTTTAACCTTATCAATAATTTAAAATTAGAAATTAAAAATTTAAAATTAATTTTAGTCGGCTCTCCCGGCTTCGGCTATGCTGACATCAAACGCGAAATTGACGCATCACCATACAAGAGCAACATTCACCAGCTCGGCTGGATTGATCGTGACGGCCTAGTTGATCAACTAAATCAAGCCAGCCTCTTTGTCCTGCCGTCACTTTATGAGGGCTTTGGCCTGCCGCTTTTGGAAGCCATGGCCTGCGGTACTGCTGTAGCTTGTAGTGATATCCCGTCGCTTAAAGAAGTGGGCGCAGATGTTCCGTTATATTTTAACGCAAATGATCCCCAGGATATCGCCCAAAAAATTATCCTGCTTTTAACCGACGAGGCTCTGCGAAGGCAAAAAATCAATCAGGGATTAAAGCGCGCGAGCGAGTATACCTGGCAAGCCACCGCCCAAAAAACTTGGCAAGTACTAACTACTTAAAATTATGATAGCATTTTTGATTGGCTTAATCTTCGCAATTATGACCCCGCTTGCGGCCCACGCCGAGCTCCTGCCGCCGCCCAGTTTAGAATTTACTGTTACTTACAACAACGAGTCGCTCAACCAAAAAAATGTTAACCTGGCGCTTTTAGCTTGCCGCGGAGCTTGGTCTGAAATCACCAATAATATTGATTTGACTCATCTTAACATCCCCGATGCCTCAGGGCGCTGCAGCTGGATTAATGAGCCTGCTGATGACGACTTTTGCTGGACCAAGCCTTGTTTGCCAAAACCGCTCACCAGCCGCGGGCCGTATAAACTTGCTATTCAGTACCAACCGCTTTCAAATCAAATTTTTCTGGACGATCTGCCCTTTGATGATCCTGATGATCGCGCGTTGACCTTGCGTTACCAAATCAACTTAAAGCCCGAAAGCCTTGCCGAGATTATCTTCAAAGACAGAACCAGCTACGAACAGTACTCACAAGAAGCGAGTCGAAATCAGCCGCAAATTGCCTCCCAAGTGCAAAGTCGCCGTTTTAGCGCCTTTGCCATCTTGCTCTTAGCGACGATTGTCATTGAATCATGCCTTTTTTTACTATTTCGCGGACAGCTGAAGCTTAAACGCAAAACCCTATTCTTGATACCGATTATTAATTTAGTCTCTTTCCCTTTATTTTTCTTTATCTTATTGAAATCACGAATTAATATTTATTGGTCAGAAACGATTGTTACGACGCTTGAAGGAATAATGCTCTACCCGTCAATCGCCAAATACACACGACAAGCGCCTTTAACTAAAGCCATTTTGACTTCATTGATACTCAACGCCGGCAGCTTTTTGATCGGGCTTTTGATTTATTGGTTAGTTTAGGTTCAGTCTATTTTTGCATCGCATATGCCTTTTTACTACTTAATCCCTCCCCTACTATTGCTCGCTTATTTAACTTACCGCCATACTTCATGGGGCATTTATGGAATCTTGGCAACCATTCAGGGTTATCTGATACGCACCGAGATCTGGATTATACCAACCACTTGGCTGGAACTGGCAATTTACACAATTGCTCTAGTGAGCCTCATTAAACACCTTCGCGAAGAAACTCTAGAAACGCATTGGTATTACGCACTGCATCTAGTTCGCCCGTATATCATACCGGTGATTGTTTTGATTGTCTCGATGCTCATCTCGATAATTATCTCTGACAATCAATTAGCTGCTTTAGGCATTTTTAAAGCATGGCTGGTTGATCCGTTGCTTTTTTGTTTAATATTTCTTGATGCAATCAAACCAGAACAAAAACGGCAGATCATGTTTTTTTTGACCGTTTCGACCTGGCCGATTATGCTGTATGGATTTTGGGAATATGTTAAAAATACTGATCAAATCATCCCTGGCCGATTAGACAGCTTCTTTAACTCGCCTAATTTTGTCGCGATGTATCTAGTCCCGCTGGTTGTTTTGATTCTTGGTTTTTTGATTCTCTCACGCCGCCATCGCCATTCGCCTGCTGATCAAATAACCGGTTTTGGGAAACTCCAGACAATTTATTACTTCTGCTGGCTCGGAGTAGCGCTTTTGACGCTGTTGCTGACCAAATCGTTCGGCGGCTGGCTGGCACTAGCTTTGGGTCTTGCATTCCTCTTCCTTTTCATTCCAAAGTTTAATTTAAAAAAAATGCTGACTGCATCGATCGTCCTAATAATCAGCTTAACTCTGGGTTGGTTTGTATATCAAAAATCCATCTCCCATTATGATTCTTTCTGGCGCACAAATTCTTGGCAAACACGGCAAGCAATCTGGATTAATTCGTTAAAACTTCTGGTTCGCGATCCTATACTGGGCGTTGGTTTAGCAGACTTCCAACCGGCCTATCAAAATTTCGTTACTCAACTGCCAAAAAACCAACAACCGGCCGAATCCTCGGTGCCAGAACCGCACAATTTATACTTAGCTTGGTGGTTGCAAACAGGATTACTTGGCCTCGTAGCTTTCTTTTGGCTGATTTTGATCTTCTACTTAAAAAACTTAGATAACTATTTTAAAAAAAGCTTAGTCTTGACGATACCCGCGTTGGCCGCTCTGTTTGCCATTCTGGCTCACGGGCTTGTTGATACACCGTATTTTAAAAATGATCTATCGCTTTTATTCTGGATTTTGTTGATTTTTAATCTGCCGCAAACGCAAAATTCCAAATAATTGAGCTTTGATATTTGACTCTGTATCAACCTTATAATAAAAATTCCCCGTCCGGTAATAGGATAGGGAATTTTTGTATCTAGAAAAAATTATTTCTTCGAAGAAATTTTTTTATCTCACTGCTTCCTTCAAAGCCTTGCCTGGTTTAAATTTCGGTACTTTCATTGCCGGAATCTGGATTTTTTGGGTCGGATTCTGGGGATTGACACCAACACGGGCTTTCCTGTGGCTAACGCTAAATGTTCCGAATCCAGTTAAGGTGACTTCTCCGCCACTTTTAAGGGTACCGGTAATTTCGTCAACAATTAAATTAATCGCTTTTTCACCACCAGCTTTGGTAGTTTCTAAAGCTTCAGAAATTTTTTGTGCTAAATCGGCTTTCGTCATAGTATCACCTCCCTTCTATAATCATATCTATCCGCTTAATTTGAATAGACTGATGGTTCTTAAGTTTGGCTAAAACACTATTAAAAACTATATCGCCTGTTTCTACCATTTTATGCTTTACCGGCAGTTGTGTCAAGAATGCCTCTATAATTTCATCTTTTTGGACTCCGAGGATACTATCCTTAGGACCGACCATCCCCACGTCCGTCACGTAACCCAACTTATGTTTTGACAGTAGTTCGGCGTCAGCGGTGGGAATATGCGTATGCGTGCCAACTACCAGTGATGCTCGCCCAGCCGCATACCAGGCAAAAGCCACTTTTTCAGACGTCGCTTCCGCGTGAAAATCTACAATCACCTCATCATGCTTTGGCGCTTCCTTAAGAATTTCATCAAATTTTCGAAATGGGTCATCATAATCCAGCTTCATAAAAACTCGGCCAATCAAGTTTATGAGCAACACTTTCTTAGTTTTTACCTTTATAATGCAATAACCTCGGCCAGGCACGTTAGGCGGATAATTGGCTGGGCGGATAATTTGATTCTTCGCTTCAGCCAAGAGCTCTTTGCCCTCAGGTTGGGCCCACACATGATTTCCGGTCGTGAAAGCATCAATGCCGATATTTTGAATTTCGGCTAAAGTTCCTTTGGTAATGCCTTTACCATGGGCCAAATTCTCGATGTTGGCAATCACCAAATCCAAACTCTCCTGCTTGCGCAATTTTGCCACCACCTGTTGCACCGCCCGGCGACCAAGTTGGCTGACTATATCACCGATGAATAAAACATTTAAAGTACCAGCCATAAATGACTATTTACGAATCTAGCGAGCATATTCATCCACTCGAGTCTCGCGAATAACTGTGACTTTTATCTCGCCTGGATAAGTCATCTCCCGCTCGATGCGATCAGCGATATCGCGCGCCAGTTTTAATGCCTCTAAATCGCCGATCTCTTGCGGGGTAACGAAAACGCGAACTTCCCGACCGGCATAAATGGCGTAAGCATGCTCGACTCCTTTAAATTGCCGCGCTGTATCTTCCAGCTCTTTTAACCGTTGAATGTAATGCTCGTAAGTGTCTTTTCTGGCTCCTGGACGCGAACCGGAGATGGCATCAGATACTTTATTGATGATTCCTTCCAGACTTTTTGGCCCATCTTGATGATGTGACAACGCCAAATAGGCAATCTCTTCCGGCAGGTTAAACTTTTTCATTATCTCGTATCCAATTTCCGGATGTGAACCCTGAACTTCGTGATCAACCGCTTTGCCGATATCGTGGAGTAATCCGCCTTTAGCGCAGATGGACACGTCAGCGCCCAATTCCTCGGCCAACATCTTTGATATTAACGCGACTTCAATTGAATGTTGTAAAACATTTTGGCCATAACTGGTCCGGTATTTTAACCGGCCTAAAATACGGATTAATTTTGGATCTAAACCAACTACTCCGGCCTGATAAGCGGCCTCTTCGCCGGCCTTGCGAATATCGTTGGCCAATTCAACTTTAGCTTCTTTGATGGTTTCCTCAATCCGTCCCGGGTGAATCCGGCCGTCTAAAATTAATTTTTCCAGAGCAATCCGGCAAACGTGCCGGCGGATCGGATTAAATCCAGAAATCCAGATGGTATCCGGCGTTTCGTCAATCACGATTTCGGTGCCGGTCAACCGCTCCATCGTTTTAATATTGCGGCCTTCTTTACCGATGATTCTCCCTTTCATTTCCTCGGTCGGGATAGTTACGGCCGTAATCGTTGTCTCTTGGGCAACAGCCGAAGCTACTCTCTGCATCGCCACCGCCAACAAACTTCTTGATTTGCGGTCAACTTCGTCAGAGGACTGCCCTTCCATCTTGCGGATTCTGGCCGCCAGTTCATCACGGATCCGATCCTCGGTGTTTTTAAACAAAACTTCCTTCGCCTCGTCAATGGTTAACCCCGCGATCTTTTCAAGTTTCTCCAGTTGCTGAGTTTTTATTTGGGTTACCTTTTCCTTTAGTTCTTCAATTTTTTTAACCCGATCTGCGTACTGCTCTTTTGATCGTTCCAATTCCAAAAATTTTGCATCAAATGTTTCTTCGCGATTTTCCAAGCGCTGCTGGCGTTTGCGCAATTCATCTTTGGTTTCCGTTTCCTCGCGCTTAGCTTCTTCTATAATTTGTAAAGCCTTTTCCTTACCCTGAATAGTTAACTCTTTTTCCTTATCCTTGGCTTTCTCGATAATGTCTTTCGCGCGCCGCTCAACATTTTGCGCGTATTTGGTAGCTAAAAAAAGTCGCAGAAAGTAGCCGATTAGAATCCCGGCTACCACTGCGGTTAATACCGCTGCTAGCAACATAACCTTGTCAAAAACATATCTTAATTAGACTAATACTCTCTTGGTGCTGACGTTGAAGGGTAAACAAAAAATCCTATTGGACGCAATAAGTGTAGAATGAGTTCTTGATAAATAATAATAGGTTTATAAGAGGCAAGGATGCGCGACAGGCAATACCATCCTGTCGAATATTTGAGACCATAAGGCAAAAATAAACCAATAAACTCATCTCTACGCCGAATTAACTTAATCATCTGATTCCGTTACTAGCGACCATGATGCGTAGAGGAACTAAAAGATTACCCTAATTAAGAATATGGTTTTAAATTAATTAATAATTTGAGTTTAGCAGGTTTAATTTAAAAAGTCAAAAAAACCTTAATTTAAGCGATGAATTAAGCAATGCCCAAAACTTGGCGCACCACTGCCCGATCATCCCATGGCACCAAACATTCCCTCACTGCCATCACCTCTTCACAACCCTTGCCGGTTAAAACAATCACCTCTTTCGGTTTGGCCAAGGCAACCGCTTTTTCGATCGCCTTGCGCCGGTCTAAAATTTTCCAATAGTTTTGATTTATCTGACGATTCAAATCACTTTTGACGCCCACTTCCACTTGGTTCATGATTTCCGCTGGGTCATCATCATAAGGATCCTCGTTAGTGATAATTACATATTTGGCATACTTCGCCGCCAAGCTCCCTAATTTCGGCCGCTTAGCTTTATCCCGGCCGCCACCGACTGCCCCTAGTACGGCAATGATTGATGAGTGCGGTTCTGGATGTTTGCCCGAACTAGGCCGAGCTTCGGGTGAGCAAAGCGAACCCCGACTGAGCGAAGCGAAGGAGTTTGAGGCCAGTGAGGGTAAATATCCAGAACCACGCACCGATAAAATCGTTTCGTATACCTTCTCCAAAGCCGCCGGATCATGGGCGTAATCAACTATAACTGTTATATCGCGCTTAGAATCATAAATCACCTCCATTCGACCAGGCACTCCAACCATTTTTTCCAAGGCCTGCTGGATTATTTTGATTTCAACTCCCTGCAATAACCCGACCGCGATTGCCGCTAAACAATTATAAATATTAAACTCGCCCAACAAATTTGTTTTAAAATGATATTTTTGATTCTCATACTCCAAATCAAATTCTGACCCTTGCGCCAGCAACTTACAGTCCGTCGCTATAATTTTTTTGAAATTTGATATTTGATTTTTGAAATTTTTTTCGGATTTCGGATTTCGGATTTCGGATTTTACCCCGTATCCCCACTTCTCATCCGCCTCAAACTTAACGAAGTATTCCGCCTGCTCATCATCCAGATTCACGACGCTGACCTTTTTAGCGTCATTGCGAGGAGCAAAGTGACGAAGCAATCTTGAGTATAATTCTTGACCTTTGAGCGCCGCAAATAACCGCCCTTTTGCCTCTTTGTATTTTTCGAAAGACCCGTGGGATTCGATATGCTCTGGGGTGAGATTTGTAAAAACAACTGTTTGATAATTTATGCCCCAATGGCGGTATTGTTTAATGCCTTCAGAAGTTGTTTCGATCACCGCGTACTGACAGCCAGCTTTGACCATTTCTCTCAGCAACTTTTGCAACCGAAACCGGCCTTGCATACCTTGTTTTGTGCGGTTGATCCATGATTTATCAGCAATTTTAAAATTGATTGAGGTAGTTAAACCAACCTTGTTGCCGGCCTCAGTCAAAATTTCCCAAATAAGGTTACAAGTCGTTGTCTTGCCGTTAGTACCGGTCACGCCGATTACTTTTAGCCGCCGGCTCGGAAAACCATAAAATACATTCGCCAACACAGCCAAGGTTTTATGATAAAGCAAGATGATTGATTCGGGAACAAATTTTCGAAGTAATTTTTTCATGAACAGAACCTGCCCGAAATTTGTCATTCCGAGCTTGTCGAGGAATCGCTTTTCTCAGTCCTTGAGGCAACGGACTGAAACGCCGTATAACTTATCCTCGCGCCTTCGGGCAACTGTATAACCACCTTCGTCCAAACTTCGTATCCAGGCAGATGTCCCTCTCTCTGAAGACGACCAGAAAGAGGCGTGCATACCGCCAAAGGGGCCATTAGTGCCCCGGACGCCAGGCAACAAGGCATTAAACCCAGAGCCGCCGCCCAATTTTAACTTAAAGCCTTCGTCAGTGCCACCTCCGCCTGTGCCAATGCTATTATCCCCATACGTATACGGAAAAGAAAGAGCGCACAAAGCGGTGTATTCATCATGAGTGGGAATATGCCAGCCAGACGGACACAGGCATTCTGGGTAACTGTTATATGCACTGGCCACAATCCATCGATGTCGTCCGTCATCTGCACTGCAATTGCTATCTATTTCAAAACAATATTTGTCTATAATTTTACTATTAATCTTGTTTACGCAGACCGCCCGTTCCAAAGTGGTGTATTCATCATGGGTGGGAATATGCCAGCCAGACGGGCACAGTCCTTGTGCTCCTGGCGTAGTGGAATAAGCCATGGCCTCGTCCCATTGATATAATCCGCCCCCTTCATCACAGTAACTATCTTTGTTTAAATAACAGTATTTTTCTATAATGCCATTATTAGTCTGGTCTACGGCGCCGGCTATTTTAGCGCCAATGTTTAAATTTTCGGCAAACCAACATTGAGTACCAATGTAGACAGTGGCGTAGCTTTGGCCGCCATATTCAATCGAATCCCCACACGCCCATAAAGGTGGATAGTCAATTTGGTCTGAAGACGAGTTGTTAATTTTGTTCAAAATAAAAACTGCGCCGACAGCGATCATCAATACCAAGATAAATGCGATTAACGATCTTTTTGTAAAAGAGAAAAAATTATATTTAGGCATAATGCTATAGTAATGAGATAATTTTCAAACCGTTTGAAAATTTATTCATTTAGTATTTAAAATTCGTAAATTTAAAATTAAAACCATAACTTGGCGCCTATTTGCTGTTCTTTCTTTTCATTAATCCCAGTGTAACATTGACTATCTAAATTATCAATAAAGGATCAACAAAAAAAGCCATTAAAAATTTTTGTTGTCTGGGCGATTAACAAAAAAATTTAATGGCTGTCATTTCGTTATTTAATTTAGCAACTACTACTTTTCGGTTCCGGCGATGAGGTTAGAAATGTGCTCGCGTACGATCGCCAGCATCTCTGGATCATTATCAACAAATTCACTGACGACCTTTGCCATGGCTAATGGCTTAGGATCTTCCAAATATTTTGGCCCCTCGATTGATATTGCTTCCACTGCAATTGTAATCTCAGCCGACATAACTTGATCGCCATCAAGATATTTTATTGAAATTATTTTAAATACCACACAACATCCCTCCTTTTCTCAAAAACTTTCGCCCAGTAGACGTATACTAACATTTTCCTGTCTTTTGTCAAATCAACTCGCCATCTCTATCAATTTATCCAAAAGTTGTGTAAATGACATCCCGCTAGCCGCCGCAGCTTTGGGAAAAAGACTGGCGCTGGTGAGGCCGGGTATGGTATTAACCTCCAAAACATAAAGCTCGCCAGCTTCTGTCAGAATCATATCTACGCGCGAAAAATGGCGACACTGCAGGGCGTTATGGGCGCGCAAAGCTAATTGCTGGGCTTGTTTAAATGATTTTGCTGGAATTGGCGCTGGCACGATTTCATCAACCAAATCTGGCGCGTACTTAACTTCGTAGTTAAACCAGTCACCGGCGCGTTTAGGCCGAATCTCAATCACCGGCAAGGCTTGATCGCCTAAAACCGGCACTGTTAGCTCCCGGCCTTTGATAAATTTCTCGACAATAACTTCGCCTTTATTATCCGTGGCGATCGCCAGTTTTATTGCAGATGGTAATTCTGATTTATTTTTGACAATGGTAACGCCGACGCTGGAACCCAAATTCACCGGCTTAACCACGCACGGGATTTTAATTTTGTTTATAATTTGATTTGAGTTTTCTTGGTTTACCGCCCAAGATTCTGGGGTGGGAATGTTCTCTGCTTTAAAAACTTTTTTCGCCATCACTTTATCCATCGCCAAAGCCGAGGACAGGGTGTCTGATCCGACAAACGGCACACCCCACAATTCCAAAAACCCCTGAACTGTGCCGTCTTCGCCAAAAGGCCCGTGCAACACCGGAAAAACCACGCCTATTTGGCTTATAGAACTCTTATTTTTTGACAATTGACCTTCACTCCCGCGCAAAGCAGTCAAACTTTTACTGATATCAAAAGCCGCCTTCGTCTTGCTGTCCAGCATTTGCGGTTTAAGGCCGCCGGAGTTGATCAAATATTTGGTTGACTCCCCGGTTGAAAGCCAGCGTCCGGTTTTATCAATCGCCACCGCAATAACGTTATATTTGTTTCGGTCTAAATGGGCAATCACCGAGGCCGCGGAATTAATCGAGACATCATGCTCCCCGCTTTTCCCGCCGAATAAAATCAAAATATTTTTTTTCATAAGCTTCCTGATTTTTTAATGAGCGAAAGTTGCAACCGCGTATCCAATGCTTCCGCGATTTTATGCAAAAAAGCTAGGCTGGGATTATAGGTTCCACTCTCAAGCCGAGAAATGGCAGATTGTCTCGTGCCAACTTTTTCCGCAATCTCCTTTTGCGTTAAACCTTTCTCCAAGCGCTTTTGAATGAGCGTATTAATCAAAGCAAACTCCGGTTCTAACGCATCATAAGCATTTTTAATTTTTTTATCTTTCAATAATTTACTTTTTAATTGACGATAGGTTTTCATGATGGCAGTATAACGTATATGTTATATTATGTCAATTATCTTCATATTTTAATTAAGCATTGCAATTTTTGTTTAGCGACACGGAGTTCTTTTTGCAATATCTTTTGTGTTTTTTTGATAAAACCGTGTAAGAGCACAATCTTTATATCCATAAAAACGATGCAGTCTCATTTAAACTAAAACTCGTGGAATCAACGGATTAATTCGCGTGACGATTTCGTAATTTATGCTGTCAATTTTAGCGGCCATTTCTTCCGCTGTTATCTGCTCCCCGCCACTCCTGCCAATCAACACCACTTCATCGCCGACTACGGCGTCCAAAGCTTTTGAGGCGTCGACCACTGTTTGATTCATGCAAACCCGGCCAACAATCGGCAACCGCTGGCCGCGTACCAAAACCTCGCCTATATTGGAAAGCCCCCGATCCAAACCGTCCCAATAGCCAACCGGAATAACCGCTAAGCGCATCGGACGAGGCGTTACAAAAGTGCAGTTATAACTCACGCCAACATTAGCCGGGACATCTTTGACCTGAACGATTTTTGTCTTCCACTCAAGTGCTGGCTTGAGACTAAAATCAGAACAGCGTTTGCCTATCAAATCACGGCTCCACAGCGACGGATAAAAACCGTAAAGACCCAATCCCAGCCGCAGACTATTCCCGGGCAAACCGCCAAACAAAGCGCCGGGCGTATTGCCAAGATGTAAATATGGTATTTTGATCTTCTCAGTCTCCAACCACGTTACCAACTTCGCAAAATTCTCTATCTGCAATCGAGTATAGTCGGCATCACTGTCGCCAGAGGCCAAGTGACTGTATAAACCCTGCACCATTAAAAATTTTGACTTCTGCGCTGATTTGATAAACTCGGCCGCGTCTTCCATTCGTACGCCGAAACGCGACATGCCAGTATCAATTTTAAGGTGAATTTTAAAAATTTGCTGATACTTAGATCCTAGATCATTTAAAATTTTTAGCAAGCTGATCTCGTTGACCGCTATCTCAATATTTTGCGCGGCTACTTTAATCAGTTGATCGGCATCAGCGCGATCATAATTCCCTAAAACCAGTATTGGCTTCTTGATCAACCGCGCGCGCAACTTCAGCGCTTCTTCAATAGACGCCACTGCCAAATAATCAACTTTCTCTTGGATAATTGAGGCCACTTCGGCCATGCCATGGCCATAAGCGTTGCTCTTAACTACGCCCAATAGAAAAAAATCAGGAGATATAATCCTCCGAAACTGCTCTAAATTATGCTTGATACTATCTCGCGAAATCTCGACTTTAGTTAACATAAATTGTCATCCCGAGCTTGTCGAGGGACCCCTTTCCTCATTAAGAGCTTCACCCTCTACAACTCCGGCGCCTTTTCGATTCTGATTTCGCCGCCGGCCTCCAAATATACCACGTCGCGCCGGCCAACAGCGCCCGAAATCAAGAATGCCGCCAGCGCGTTTTGAACGTGATCCTGGATCGCCCGTCGCAACGGCCGTGCGCCGTACAGCGGATCAAAGCCCAAGTGCGCCAGTTCCTGCACCGCCTGAGGCGTGACTTTAAATGTGATGCCTTTCAGCTCGAGCCTTTTTGCGATGTCGATTAAAATCAAATTGGCGATCTGCTCAATGTCCGCGATCGACAATGGTTTAAAAATAATAATATCATCAAAACGATTAAGGAACTCCGGTTTAAAATATTCCAATAAATCTTGCTTAATAAATTCCTCGCGAATTTCTTCGAGTTTGGCGCCCTGCTGTAATTTCTCCTGTAACTTTTTAGTCCCGGCATTACTGGTCGCCACAATAATCAAATTAGTAAAATCAATCACTTCGCCCTCGGCTGAGGTCATTCGGCCATCGTCCATCACCTGCAAAAACAGGTTGAGAATATTTTTATGAGCCTTCTCCAATTCATCAAGCAATAAGATGCAATAAGGGCTGTTGCGCACCGGCTCGGTTAATAGTCCGGGTTCGTGCGCCGTTCCCAACAGTCGTTGAATACTGCTCATTTCTTGAAATTCCGACATATCTATCCGGATCATATTTTTTTCCGAACCGAAATAGATCTCCGCGATCCGCTTGGCTAGTTCGGTTTTACCGACGCCAGTCGGCCCGACGAACAAAAAATTAGCGATCGGCCGCCGTTCATCGCGCAGTTCAGCGCGAGCGCGCCGCAAAGCCGCGGAAACTTGTGAGACAGCGTAATCTTGATCAATATATTCAGCGTGGATTTCGGCCTCCAGATTCATCAATTTTACGCTTTCCTCCTGCTCAATCTTTGCCAGCGGCATGTTGATCTTGCGCGATACAATCTTAGCAACGTCTGTTTCGGTAACCACGGTTTTAGGCCCGCGCTCAGAGGCGACTTGGGCCGCAACTTCCTGCAAGATTTTGAGCGATTTCTCCGGTTGATTTTCGGTATGGATTAATTTATTGGAAAGCTCAACCGCTTTTTCCAATGCTTGATAAGCAAAAAATACATTGTGTTTGCCCTCGATAAACGGCACGCGAGCTTCCAACATTAAAACAGTGTCTTCAAAATTCGGCTCAGGAACATCGATTCTGGCTAAAATCTGCCCCAAAGCCGAACGCTCAACATATTTGGTGTAACTTTTATAATCCGCGGTGCCAATCACCAAAAACCTACCGCCTTCTAATATTTGCACCAAAACCTGATCAATGCCCATGGTTTCAGTTCCGCTTTCCGCTCGCAGTCCCACGCCAACCAAATTTTGAATATCTTTAATAAATAGTACGATGTTGCCGGAATGAGCGGTCTCATACAAAGCTTGATACAAACGCTCTGAGGCACGTGCCGGGTCACCGCCGGCCAGCAGACTGGCCACGCTCAGCGATACTAAACGCTTATCCTGCAAAATCTCCGGTACCATTTCCGCCGCCATCTGTTGCGCCAATTCCTCCACCATGCTGGATTTCCCGACTCCAGGCCGACCCACCAGTACGATACCATGCGCCCCGCCTTGAAAAACAGTGTAAATTTGCTCCATTTCGCGTTCATGGCCAAGCGACGGTGGCAAAGCGCCCTGGCGCGCCAAAGAAGTTATATCTCGGCTAAAGGCATTTAAATACCTGGTCTGGACAGCGGTCATCGCCCGGTTCATTCCGTATTTTGACTTAAACTGCGAAAGACCGCGCCGATGCGACTGCTTAGTGCGCAAATTTTCCTCCAGTTCGATCCAAAGTACCAGATGGCGCAATTTATAAGCTTCAATGTCCAAATCGTACAAAATTTCCCGCGCATAACCACCGACTTCAGCCAATGGTATCCATAAATCCGTCAGTTTAACCTTAGCGTTGCCGCCGCGATTATAAACTTCCCAATACGCCTGCAATAAAATCTTTTGCAAAGCCGCTGAAAAAGAAATTTCGTGTTTTACTCCGGAGTGCATTTCCGCAAACATGCAACCTTCCAAACCACGTTTAATTTTACCGACTAATACTCCAGCGTTAATTCCCAATCGCCAAAGAATTATTTTTGATGTTGTCTGCGGCAGTAAGGTCGCCAGCAAATGCAATGGATTTACTTCGTGATACTGATTATTGTAAGCTAAAAAAAACGTCTCTTCCAAAATATTTCGCGTTAAATGATTAAATGTTTCGGTAATGTCTATTAACCTCGGCTTCTCCCCGCCGGGTTTAGGAAAACGAGCGTACTCTTTTTTGATTACGTACTCCTCCAATTCTTCCTGGCGCGCAAAACGATAAATTAAATATAAGTCTGATAAAAAAGTGAATAGAAATAACCGCAGATAAATATTGTTGATGAGCCAAAAATCTTTCGCCAAAAAACCAAGCGGCAAACTAACCTTCAATGCAATAACCCTTTGATAAATGTAAAAAGCCAGCAGTAAAATACCAAGACCGGCAATGCAGTAAAGCGTAAAGTTAATGACAAAATCTAATTTTAAAAGCGACCGCCTCTTGGTAATTTCCCAGGGAGTCAGTTTATTAAAATCAAAAAAGAAAGTCTTTTGGCCGATTTTGAGGTAAACTGGGGCTTTCCCGGTCTGAGAACACTCTGGGCACGGAGCGCTACCAACAAAACCAGCTCCTTGACATTGTGGACAAACTACGAACAATTCCTCCATAAATTATGATTTAATGATACTGCTTTTAATTTTTAGCGTCAATTAAAAAAAGCGGGGTATTTGGATCCCCGCCCTCGAAACCTTATTTGTTTTTAATTTGATAATAAACAGCTTTAATCCACCGTCAGCCCAGTAGCCGGTGACGCAGCCGGCAAGCTGGCAGGTGGATTTAAAGTATTGTTGACGCTACCGTCGCCGGTCGCTACATCAGGATTAAGCGTGCTGTTACCAGTATCAGGGCTTTTGCCGACCAAACAAACCGCCTGCCAAGGACGATAGTGAGAATAAAAAGTCTCTTCTTTTTTAGTGCCATCAGCATAAACCACCGCGTAATCAAACTGCGTATCAGCCCCGTTATGGGCACTTTCGGTGCATTTAGTAATTCCAGGCGCGATATCCGTAGTCTCAATAAATTTTTTAGCTGGCGGCTTAGTAATATTATATATTTTAGGATCAGAAATAGTCACTTGCCGTCCGTCTTTAGTCCCCCAAAATTCAAAAAATACTTCATTGCCTTTGATGGTAGTCTGAATAAGAATATGCGTACTCATGTTATTTCGAAAACGGCAATCCGGATGAGGCGGGTAGATAGTGCAATCTGTTCCGGCTGGCTCATAATAAACTACCCGGTAGCTATGGCTCCGGCGCTCGGTAATTTCCAAACCACTCTGCAAGGCGCCGCGAAAAAGAGTAGTGCCAATTTGGCATAACCCGCCACCGTATTCAGGTATGGTTCTGTTGCCCTTAATCACCAGCTCAGGCAAATAGCCGTTTTGGCCGTCGATTGCCCCCAAAGCCGCGGCTAAAGAAAATTCTTCGCCCGGCGGAACTAATAAACCATTTAATGCCGCCGCGCCAACCGCGATGTTGTGTCGCCTGTTAGCCGGACTGCCGGCAAAATTTGATTTGCCGATACCGACAATTTCTTTAATGCCCAAATCATTTATTGATTCTGTCGAATATTTTGGCAAAACTTTTTCGGTAATAATCTCAATTGGTTCGTTAACTAAACTTTCGTCGAAAAAAAATTTGTTAGTTGCCTCCAAAGTTTGGGCATAGGAGATCTGCCTGCCTTCGCTGCTCGGTTTAAACTCAGATACTTTGCCGGAAGAAGTTAACTGAAATCGGGCTTCTTGAACCGGGAGCTCGACTGCTGGAGCAATATGTTCCTGTAAATAAGCAATCAACCCGTCGTTAAACGCCAGCATCCCGTCTGAAATTGACAGCCAGTCTTTATATTGATTTTTGTTTATTAATAATGTCTCGGTAGCTGTCGTCGCTTCGGTTGAATCTGTATATTTAAAAAAGATGTCTGACCGACTGATAAACAACTGTTCCATCTCGGCCTTTTTACTGGAAAGCTCGGCTACTGTAACTTTAGGCAAATCTTTTTTGGCTGTCAAAGTTACTACGGGCATTGCTATCTCGCTTAGGGCGTTGCGCGTTTGTGCGATCGCCGCATCATAATCCGGCATTATTCCAGACTCCTCGGGAATAATCATTATTTTTAAATTATTGTCAATCTGCAATTTGGCATCATGAGCCGACATTTCTTGATCCTTAAAATTTTCCTGCAACGTTGCCTTAAACTTATCGTCATACAGTGTATACTGTAATAAAATTTTCCTGGGATTACGCAATAATTCAATTTTTGATTTAAAATCCGGCCAAAAATCTCCGGTTCGCCCAATTTCCATTATGTTTTCTAAGGTAGCCTCAGTATTGACGCTAACGAGTTCGTAGGTCAAATCCGGATCAGTCGTCGCGACGACTTGAGGCCAAACCGTCACCTGCTGATTTTTATACGTAAACAACATGCCGTCGCTCTCCAAACTTCGTTTATAATTATTTATTAACTCCGCTAACTCGGCGCGCTTTAGACCGCTGATTTTGTTGCGGCCAAGCATGATTCCCGCGTAAACGCGGCCCTGATATTTAATCTCGTATCCCCAGACTACCATCAAAAAACTAAATGAAGTAAACCAAATAATTAAAAAAAATACGGCTAGATAACGCAGCCGCTTCTTCCGGTTAGCTGTCACGACACCAATCTCTTTTCGTTCAAAATTGTGCGCCAAAAAATTATTCTTGCGGGACATTGTTAAAAATCTCGTTTAATATTTTCTTGGCTAATACTTGCTGGTCTTGCGTCACTCCCTCTGCGTCTTTAATTTCGACAATAACAACATCACCTTCTTTTAACCCAGGCGGCAAATTCGCTGATTCCCAATGTAAAATTTGTCCGTTTTCTATAATGATCACTGCCTGCCCTCCCTCGATTCGGTCAATGACTGCTTTCTTAATGTACATAAATCATCAACTGCTTTGATCAGTTACTTTAATGTGAATTTTCTGCACCTGTTTGGCTTTGGGCAACCGGATGGTTAAAATCCCCTTTTTAAATTCCGCGACGGCGGCATCAGCTTGAATCTCCTGCGGTAAAATAATGGAGCGAGAAAAAGAGCCCCAATAACATTCTTGATAAAAATAATTTTGCCGCTGGATCTCCTCTTCTTGTTTGCGAGTGCCGCGAATCGTAATCATGTCGTTACTGATAGAGATATCTAAATTCTCCGAGTCAACCCCAGCCACTGCCGACTTAATAACAATCTCATCATCTGTCTGATAAACATCAACTGATAATTGGCCATCATAATTTTGTCCAGCCCACTCTGTCATATCTTCACCGGCGGCCCCTCCAGCCCTTATTTTTTTACTCATTTCTTGTTCTGATTGATTAGGAGACTCTTCTGTTTGCACGCCAATAGTTTCCGTCTCTGGTTCGCTCGACTTTTTAATTCCCGTAATTTTAGCAAAAAAAGATCGACTGATCATATGGCCAAAAATTTTCGATTATCAATTTTTTAAAAAATCGAAATCAAAATGGTTATTCAGTGATTTGATATTAACAAAACTATTATATACTAAAATGTTTTTTTGGTCTACTCCCCGGATGTCGCTCGCGAGCGACATGGCCCATTGCAATTCATAAGCCAAATAATGATTCTAAAAAAAATAAGGGCACAACGGAAGCGCCCGGTTGAAAATTGTTTCACGGCGTCCAAATTGTGCCCTATGCTCTGATTTAGAGCACAGGGTACTACTTCTTCTACTCTTTTATAAGTAGCAAAAGTAATTTCCTTGAATTTGACTCTAAACCAGTTTATTCTTACCATTCCTAGGTGGACATTAAGCCGTTTTTTTATGCTTAAAGCCCCCAAACTAATTCTTCTTTTTTTATTTAATTTTTTTGTTTTTGTTTTGTCCTTTTTATTGATCCTCCTATGGAGCATAAGCTCCACTAAGAGGTTAGAGAATTATGGAACAGTTAAGAATCTAGATACTTTAACAGTTTTATCTATCGCTAGATAATCCGACTGAACTCTTCGCTAAAGATAAATCTCCGCAAAGAGTTAATGTGGGCGTTAAAGCATCTAAACTCTCACTGTTCCTTACCTCGTAATATTTTCAAAGAACTTTCATATCTCTATTGGTTACATTATATCATTCTTAGTTAGTGCGGTCAATCGTCGAAGTTAAATAATTGTGTTTCCATTTTATGCGTAATTAAAGCTAAAATTACTGTCAGTAAATAATAATTTTTTGACTCTGTTGATAACTATTTATTTGTTACTCACTATTTTTTCAAAATATATTAATTTATCCACAATTTATCCACAATAAAACTAAAAAGCACCTACCAAAAGGTGCCCTTTAGTCTCCTCCCCGATAACTCGAGGAGGAGTAAGAGGTGATACTGCCCACAAATCTCTGTAGCACTGCAGTTTTTAAGTGGATAACTTATCTACAGTACTACGACTGGACCAAACTAATCTAGCGTTAAACACTAATTAGTAGCCCAGCCATAATCTGTAGACAAGAGAATTACCCAAAGGCAATCCTAAGACGAATCCTAGGAAACCTCTGCCTTTCGCCCATTTTGATAATCGTAATTACCCAAATAGGCGAAAGGTTCTAAACGTTACCGTATAAGAAAGATAATCCCCATGCTTGTCGTGCCTACAGAGACATAAAGCCGAAATTATCGGAAAATCTTCATATCTCTGTAGACCTCTTATATCTTAATTAACAAACAACTTACTTAATTTAAAGACCCAGTATCTTAGCACACAATAAAAAAACTGTCAAGGGCCGCCTTTGCTTTCTGATTTCTACGGTGTTACAATAAAAAAAGCTTAGCACTGTCTACAAAATAATACGCTAATTAAATATCAGATATTTCACTAATTTATGAAAAAATCAGAAAATTTAAATACAGCCCTGTCGCCGGATTTAGAACCTGAAGTCGAAATTACTTTACGTCCACAAAATCTGACTGAATTTGTTGGTCAAAATCAGATCAAAAAAAATCTTGCAATTTCGATTCAAGCCGCACAATATCGAAACGACTCTCTCGAACATATATTGCTTTATGGCCCGGCTGGGCTGGGAAAAACTACCCTTGCCCATATTATCGCCAAGGAGACTGGCAACTACATTCATGCCACTTCTGGCCCGGCAATCGCGAGAGCCGGCGATCTGGCGGCCTTATTAACTAACCTCCAAGCCGGCGAAATACTTTTTATTGACGAAATCCATCGACTTAACAAAACAATCGAGGAGATTTTATATCCAGCCATGGAAGACTATAAACTTGACCTGATCGTCGGCAAAGGACCCTCAGCCCGCACTCTTAAATTAGAATTGCCCCGTTTTACCTTAATTGGCGCAACCACCCGTTTAAGTTTACTGTCATCGCCTTTGCGCGATCGTTTTGGTTTTATCCATCGCCTAAAATTTTATAAAGATGAACATATTAAAGAAATAATTAACCGTTCCGCCAATATCTTAAATATTGTGATTGATGATGAGGCCGCTTCTACTCTGGCCGCGCGGTCGCGTAAGACGCCCCGCATCGCTAACCGCCTGCTCAAACGAGTGCGTGATTTTTGCCAAGTTAAAGGAGACGGACAGATATCACCTGATCTCACCAACCAAACCTTAGAATTACTGGAAATTGACGAACTCGGCTTGGATGATATTGATCGCCGAATTCTAGAAATTATTATCGAGAAATTTAACGGAGGCCCAGTCGGATTAAGCACGATCGCCGCCGCAATCGGTGAAGAAGAAGAAACAATCGCCGAAATTTACGAACCGTATTTGATGCAAATCGGCTTTCTCGCTCGCACGCCGCGGGGTCGCCAAGTTACCGAATCCGCTTACCAACATCTGCACCTTACGCCGGTAAAACTTTTTTAGTTATCTCCTCTAAATAAAAAAGGGATCCAAAAAATTCCCTTTTTTTATTTTATCCTTAGGCTTTATGGTATGCTTTAATAAATCTAATAGTGCCGCTTTGAGAACGCATCATCACTGAATGCGTAGTTATAAAGTCATCACCATAAGTTACTCCTCCCAAAATCGGACTCGGAGAAACGCCGGTCGCAACCAGCAAAGCCGAGCCTTTTATTAAATCATTAAGCTCATATACTTTATTCAAATCAGCCATACCCCGATCTTTGGCCTGCTTCAAAAATTCGTCGTTATGAGGCTTTAGCATCGCCTGCATATCGCCACCTAACGATTTTATCCCGGCCGCTGTAATCACCGCCTCTGGCGCCCCGCCAATACCGATCATCATATCTATCTCCCAGTCAGAGATGGCTGGCGCTAAACCATGAGCGACTGTCCCGTGCTCAAACAAAACTACCCTGGCCCCTAACCGCCGTACAACGGCAATATAATGCTGATTACGCTCTCGCTCCAAAATGGCAATCGTCATCTCGGACGGCTTTTTATGGCTGGCACGCGCAACCTTTTTAATGTTTTCCTCCAGCGGCGCTTGAATATCGATTAAACCACGCCCAACAGGACCGACGCTTAATTGGTCCATATATGTGCCAGGCGGAGCCAAAAGACTACCCTTGGGGCCGAAAGCTATTACCGAGATTGCGCCAGCTTTCCCGGCCGCGGTTAAACTGGTACCCTCCAGCGGATCAACGGCAATGTCAAACTCCAGCGCGTCTTTGCCGGTAGCTCGGCCAACTTTCTCTCCGATATATAACATCGGAGCTTCGTCTTTTTCGCCTTCGCCAATCACTACCGTACCCCGAAAATCAATATCATTCAACCGCGCCCGCATTGCCTCTACAGCCGCCTGGTCAGCTGAATTTTTATCGCCGCGACCCAGCCACTTGCTGGCGGCAATGGCCGCTGCCTCGGTAACTCGAACAAACTCTAAAGCCAAGTTGCGATCCATACGTTACTGAAAATCACGGTCAAAATTTCTAAAAAAATTAATGTTTTGACCCCGATTCTTTATTAAAACTTATGTGATTAAAGCTTTATCTCAGGCCTCTAAATATTTTAATACCGGAAATTCCTCGCCAGCCAATAATGCCAGTGATGCTCCTCCCCCGCTGGAAACATGACCGAATTGATTTTCCAAATTAAATCGCGTCACTACGCCCTCAGTATCTCCGCCGCCGATAACCGAAAAACCTTTTGACGCCGCAACTGCTTCGGCGACTGTTTTCGTACCCTGCGAAAAACTAAATTCTTCAAAATATCCCATCGGGCCATTCCAAAAAATAGTTCGCGCCCGTTTGACTATCTCGCCATATAAATAAGCGGTATAAGGACCAATATCCAAAATCGCCTCATCCATGGCACATAACTCCTTCTGCCCGTTTATTTTCTCGATTCGCAGACTGCTATTATCGTAACCTCCCTGTTTTCTCTTTTTACCCACGATAATATCAACCGGCAACTGCACTTTGGTTAAAGCTACCGGCTCACCATCCGGCCATTGGCCAGGCGTTAATTCATGAGGCACAATTAACCCGTTTGTTTTAGCAATCAATTCTTTCGCTACTTCGACCGGATCAACGCTGTTGCCTTTTGCCTGATCAACAAAAGAACTTTCCACTATAGAACCTCCAACCGCCAAACCATGCGCTTTAAAAAACGGATTCGCCAAAGCCCCACCTATTAAAACAATGGCCGCCCGATCCAAAACATTGCGAATCATCGCTATCTTATCAGAAACTTTGGCGCCGCCTAAAATCAAGACAAACGGCTCCATCGGACCGGCTAAAATTTGGCCAAGCACTTTTACTTCTTTTTCCATCAAGAAACCGGCACAGCAACTGTCAGGGTGATATTCCAATATGCCTGTGGTAGAGGCGTGCACCCGATGGCTCTGGGCAAATGCATCATAAACCACAAATTCACCGGTCGCGGCCATCTGCTTAGCCAATGCAGGGTCAGCCTCATTTTCCCCTGCGTTAAAACGCGTATTTTCCAGCATTACAATTTCACCGGGTTTCATTTTGGAAACAATTTTATCAACCTCCGGGCCAACGGTTTGATCAAGCTTTTGAACCTTTCGGCCTAACAACATAGACAACCTTTCCGCTACCGAGTCCATTTTGAATTGATCATCCATTACTCCCACTTTTGGGCGTCCTAACCAGCTCAGCAACACCAAAGAACAACCTTGCGTTAATAGATAATTTATAGTGGGCAAAGAAGCGCGCAAACGTTGGTCATCAGGAACAGTCCATTTATTGCCGACTAAAGCTAAGGTGACATCATAAGCCACCCGCAATAACACTCTTTTCCCTTTTAAATTAACTTGATCTAGCGTGCGTAACATTATACTAGAGGTCCGCTTCTGGCCGCGAAACTTTTATCCACGCCCAGTGGCGGTCGTTAAAATTCATGGCAAGGCAAATGAAACAAACTGGCCAATTCGTTATTAAAAACTTTCCCGTGCATTATCATTAAAGCGTTGCGTAACACCTCATCCTCCACCAATGCCTTTAATCCCTTATCCGCCAGCTCCAATAAAAAAGGCAAAATAAAATTAGAAAACTCTACTCGTGATGTTCGCGGCCCAAAGCGCTTGGTTAAACCTTTGATCTGCGAATAATCAAAAAGCGATATCTTCTGGTCGATTATTTTACGAATTAAAGTTTCATTCTTTTTTAAAGAAATCTCGGTAAATAAAATTTTATCCTTGCCGCTCAAATTATCGATCTCCGCCAAATCAGGACATGAGGTTTTAACAATCAGGTCTCCACGATCCAATAATTCTTCTTTGGTATTGATAATATAAGCGCCAATATTTAGATAAGGCCGCAATTCAGGCTTGGTGGCATCGCCCTCAATTAAAACAGTATGGCGATTCTGCACAAGCACGGATATTGATTGTGAAGTCATGTCCACTTCATGCCTTTGGCCTTGAAGAACGCTAATCGTCATAAATAAAAAACACCCAAGTTGATCAAGCTAGCCTAGCTTTCAAAACTTGATCATAAACTTCGGGAGTTGAAATATCATACCAACTGCCTTTTAGCAAATAGCCGAGCAATTTATATTTTTTTATTAATTTAGGCAAAATATCTTTTTCCAAACTGACGCTTTTATCCCTTGGCAAGTGAGAAAAAATCTTTCCTTTGAGCAAATATATACCAGCAGAAATCAAGTGCGACTGGGTCGCGTGGGGCTCGGGTTTCTCGATAAAATCTTTGATATATTCACCTTCTAACTTTACTACTCCCCAAAATTCTGGGTTACGCACCGTCGTTAAGGCAACCACTCCCAAAACATCCCGATGCCCATAATAAAATCGGACCATATCTTGATAATTTATATCCGCCAATACATCGCCATAGATTAAAAAAAAGGCCTCTTGAGGACCTAAATTGGGCTTCATGGTACGCAAAGCGCCGCCTGTTCCCAAATCGCTACGATTTTGCACACTATAAGTAATTCTGACTCCAAATTTACTCCCATTGCCAAAATAAGATTTAATCTTATCAGCTAAGTGCCCGACGGAAATATAAATGTCGCGAATATCGGATTCCCGTAACCCAATAATAATATGCTCCAATAAAGGACGCCCGCCGACCGGCAACATGGCTTTGGGCATCTCGTAAGTGAACGGGCGAAATTTAATCCCCTGGTCGGCTGCCAAAATAACCGCCTTGCTGACCGGCAGATTCAATTTGTAAGCCAACATGGATTCAATCGCATGCGAGCGATTCCTGATTCTCACACCGTCAATTTCCGCATCAAGAATCTCGATCAAATCTTTGCGTAAAGTGATGGTTAAACGTTTCCTCAGCATAAAAAATAATGTATGACAATATCATATGTTATCATACATTATTCCAGCAACCGCTGTCAATTGTAATTGTACTAATATTTACGAAACCCGCTCGACATATTCGCCGGTTTCGGTATTAACCCTGATTAAATCACCCTCTTTAACAAATAGCGGTACATTAATTTGATAGTCCGTCTCCAAAGTAGCCGGTTTAAAAACAGTCCCTGAGGCAGTATCGCCCTTCACTGCCGGTTCGGTTGATTTTACTTTTAAAACTACTTTTGGGGGTAAATCAACATCAATTAAACGATCTTCATACTGCACTAATGTTACTCCCTGTCCTTCTTTAATAAAACCTACTTTATCGTCTAAAAGTGATTTATCGACCGAAATCTGCTCAAAATTAGCCGTGTCCATAAAATGCAAAGCTGTCTGATCCTGATACAAATATTCGGCGGCTCGTCTTTCCAATACCACCTCCTCAACTTTCTCGCCGGCCTTGAAATTAAATGTTAAAACGCTGTTTGTAAGCAAATCCCTAACCTTAATAGTCACCGTGGCCGAACCGCGGCCTTTATGAGTGTGGGAATAGTCCGTCACTTCTAACAAGGCGTCCTTATATTTAAAAATCACCCCTTTTTTTAAATCATTTGGTTCTAACATACGGTAATAATGCCACTTCTCGGGCTTGTTTTATGGCTAAAGTCACCTTTCTCTGATGCTTAGCGCACAAACCGGTGTAGCGGCGGGGTAATATTTTCTTATAGTGCGAAAGGTAAAAATTTAAAGCTTCCGAAAATTTATAATCAATCAATTCGGCTTTTTCCACACAATAATAACAATGTTTGATTTCTTCTTTCATAATAGACAAGGTAATCTTAAGCTTCCCTAAGCCGGCAGTGGGGACAATTTATGTTGCCCAGAAAAATCTACTAAATTAACACCGCCTAATCTTAGTTATAAGCGCAAGATAAATGTTGATGCAAAAATTATTTTAAAATGGTATGTCTTCCACCGAAACTTCGGCTTCTTCGTAATTCTCTTCGGAAATATCTATGGTCGGTATATCTTCCTCACCGCTTTTTGTCGGGGGAACATATGGCGCGTTGGAAGCCGCGATAGGGGTTGTTGCCATACCAACCGCTTTGTTTACCGTTGGACGAGCTGGGGAATAAGGGCTGGCAACTACTGGAGAAACAGCCGCGTTCACTGCACCGCCGGCGCCTGCCGGACGATCCAACATAATCATGTTATCTGCGACGATCTCAGTTTTGTACCTTTTAAATCCATTAGGATCATCCCAACTGCGAGTTTGCATTCTTCCTTCGATGTAAACCTTGGTACCGCGTTTTAAGTATTGAGCGGCAATTTCTGCCAGACGACGCCAGGTTACAACTTCGTGATACTCCACTGTTTCCTGTCGATTGCCACTTTTGTCCTTGTAAACCCGATTAGTAGCAACACTAAAGGTAGCTACTGGTGTACCATTAGGGATGGTCTTAAGTTCCGGCTCCCTAGTCAAGCGGCCAATAATCATCACCTTATTTAAGTCCATAAGTCTATGGGGGAATTATGAATCGGTGATTAGGATTGCCTATAATCGCAATCCTAAAGACACTTAATTCACAATTCTTGCTTTATAGTTCTATTTCCCCTCCTAAAATATCTTCTAATTTTTTGTCCAAATCTGCTAATGAACTTTTTTTAGCCTTAGTGGCCTTCTTCTCTACAATTACCTCTGGGACAATCACACTTTTTTGGACTTCTTGCTCGGGAGTAGAGGTTTCTGTCGGTAAAGATATTTCTGGTTGTTCACTAATCTCTCTCTTCGCTGGAACCGGCTCGCGCAGATCTAAATTTTGTCTCTCCTTAGGAGTAGCTTGCTCGACAACGATTAGCGGGCTGGCAGGTTGCTTACGAGCTTCTTGGGCCTTTAACCGTACTCGCTCGTTAAAAATTTTAAGGTAAGCTTCCAAATCTTCGTGTTGTAGCACTCGACTCCGTAAAATGCTTTTGGAAAGAAGAATGCTTTTTTTTATTGCAGAAACGCCAGCAGGCGCAACTTTAAAATAACACAAAACATAATAAGCATGCTCGGCTTTTTTTATTGGATAAGCTAATTTCCGTTGGGTCCAAATTTCGTGGGAGAGTATCTCGGCTTGCTCTTTGGCAAGCAATTGGCCAATTTGATTCTTTATTTCTTCGACTTCACTTTGCGAATTAGTCGCTGGAACTAAATATAATAATTCGTATCCTAAAGACATTGCCCTAAAACTGCAAAAATAAAATGTGCTTAAACGCATCTTACTTTACAGCTCGTTACAAGCGAGCAGTCTAAGTATGCAACTTAGACTATGGATATAAAGCCCGCCGCGGCCCATCCACTATTTTTGATTAGACAGGCGGAATTTAAAGTCATTTTTAATCTAGCATAATTACTTTTTTTTGGCAAATTTTGCTAACAATATTTCGGTATCTTGCTCCCGAACAAAACGTTTTAGTATCAAAAAACTGATTAAAATGCCTGCTACGTCAACCAACCAATCATGCCAATTGCCGTCACGCCCGGAAATAAAACTTTGATGATACTCATCGGTTGCGGCATATAAAGCGGCTAAAATCATTGCCAACGGTAATACGGATTGTTTCTTTTTTCCAATAACCTTAACCAATAGCCAAGTTAAAATTCCGTATTCAACCATATGCGCCCCCTTGCGCAATATTAAATCAACCCAATCTATAAGACCGGAGCGCAAATTCGGTTGATTCGATAAATAAAAAATAATTCCCATCCACAATAACAAGAGCAACGAATCTAAAAATCTTTTTAGCATAAAATTTGTATCAGAAAAAATTTAATGATATTATTATAAATAACCGAACAAGTATTTTTTGCTTGCCTCAAACTCCCTTCGGTCGGGGTTCGGCTATGGCCTCACCCTAAGCTCGGCTTCGCAAAAAAAACTTGTTCGGTCATCATAATTGCCTAACACGATTTAGTCAAATGTATCAGTTTTACCGGTTACTGTCTTGGTTTTTTCATCCGATAATCACGCTGGCCTTAATGCTTTTTTTGGCCATCGTATTTTCTTTTACTGAAGGCCAACCGTTAATTCTCTGGTTAGGAGTCGGGTTTGGAATGATTTATGGCATTCCTGGAGTCTATTATTTTATTTTACTCTATCAAAAAAAAATCGACGTCGACGTAAAAAATTTAATTCAGCGCGAAAATTTGTTTAAAATCAGCATAATTACGCTAGCCGCCGTTTTTGTTTTGACAATCATTTTTACGGAGGCCGAAATTCTCCAAAAAATGCTGTTGGCGGCAACCGCAATCAATCTGTTATTCATCATCTTTCTCAATCTGTTCAAGATGGAGTTGAGCATTCATATTTCGGCATTAACAGTATTAATAATTTTTTTAATTTATTATGTAGCCGACTACTACTTAATCGGACTGCTACCGCTAATCTTAACCGCCATTTCTCGTTATAAATTACATAAACACACTGTAGCGGAATTGATTGGAGGATTTTTATCAAGCGCGATTATTTACATCTGCATCTTATTGCTGTAAATTTAGCGTATCATTTTATAAGTTCGCTGTAAAAATGAGGCAAAATAAAACAACTGGCGATTCGACCAGTTGTTTTTTTGTGCTTAATTCGATTTAAATTGATGGCGGTGGCGGCGGCATATTATCAGAAAAATCACGCCTGCCTTTTTTGTGTCTTGATTTATCGTTTGCTGAAAAAGATGCTTTTTCCGACTCTTTAATCTTGAGTTCCTCCGTCTCTTTCAAATCCTCCTCCGCCATACCGCTTTCTTCATGTTCGACTGACATCATATCTTCCTCATCACTAAATAACTTATCAATTCCTTCGTTTAATAAACGGCGTTTCTGACCTAAATACCAAATCACAAAAATGATTGCTAAACCTATCAAGATAACAAGACCTAGAACCAAAGGCCAGTTTGTCACCGCTCCGAGCGCAAAGCCAGATCCCCCGGTAGCTGCGCCTAATTCAATTTTATTATCGTCTCCATCACCGGCGATAATTTCGCCTGAAACTTCTGGCGCCAAATCAGCAATTTCTCCACTTGCCCCCTCTTTTACAGAAATACCATCTTGCCCAGTGGGCGTTTCACCGTTTAGTGATGGTGTCCCGCTTGTTTGGGAATCGGTTGGCTGCGGTGCTGGTTCTTTTACTGGTGCCAAACCACTAGGAAAATAATAAAGGACGTTAGAAATAAGACTGCCTTTACCCTGATCATCATAAGCTTTCGCGGTAATTCGATGGATCCCCGCCGTCGATGTGGCTATATCAAGAGGCGCCTCGAAATACAAAGTCCCTGACTGATCATTAATTGGCGTTACGACAGAATCTAACTTTCCATCAACAAAAACATGAATTAAAGAATCATTATGCGCCACGCCTCCAACTTTTACCTTACCGGCGTCTTTTGTTATCCGAAGCAAGGTTGGCGGGATGTAAGGCTTTAAAGCTATAATTGATACTCCTTTGGACAATTGACTAACCCGCCCATTCTTGTCTGCCGCTTGCGCGTAAATTAGGTGCTCTTTTCCTCTTTCTACGCTCTTTTTTAATTGATAGCTAAACCCCGCCACGCCTGAGGAATGATTTAATACTGTTATTTCACCATCTTTGGCGCCATCCACGATTATTGTTATCGTACTGTCGTTATAAGCAACGCCAGTAATAACCGGCTTATCCTCAACTATTTTGTCATTATCTTGAGGAGAAAGAATGGTCGGCGTGGGAAAGTTAACAATCTCCAAGACTTTAACCTTACTTGGCAAGGATACGCGCCCGGTTTGATCAACTGCCTGCAAGTATAATGAGTGCTGTCCCGACGTAATGGGCACTGACAAGCGATGTTTAAAACCGACAGCGCCAGATGGATTTGAGTTCAAGGTAAAAGTGTCGAATAAAGCGCCGTCAACAAAAAATTTAATAGTCGAATTATTATGAGCCACGCCTTGCAGATAGGCAAAGGGAGACGTAGTCTTTACATAATCAGCTAATAAAAACGTCGGCCCGCCGAAAGGAACAATATTAATGTTAATAGTTTTTGAAAAATCGCTACTAATCTGCCCTGTTTGATCAATGGCTTTTACTTTAATATCATGCTCACCTAAGCCCAACGGAATTGTCGGCTGCCAGGCAAAATTGCCAACACCAGAGGGATGATTAGAGGTTTTCACCGTTGCCGCTAAACTGCCATCTAAATAAATCTCGACAGCCGTATCATTAACGCTTACTCCAGCAATTAATGGCTTGGCTGTCGTTAATTTTTGCGCTTCTGGCAATAAAATTGTCGGCGCGATTACACTAAAAACAGCCTTTGATTGTAGAGGCAACGCGAGCGCTAACAATAAGACGCCGATTTTTAAAAAATTTACCGCTTTTGAAAATGTCGAACTTTTTTGTTTTTGTTTTTGCTCTGTGCTACGAGAACCATAACTAAATACACTAGCAATTTTTTGAAGGATCATAAGGAAGCATTAGACCTTATCCTCCTTTATAAGGATCACATTATATTAGCCACCTGCCTTTTGTAATATTGGCAAATAATTAATATATTATTTTTAGAATCTAATTGCTTCCTCGTATAACTAATACCACCTTAGGTAATTTTATTAAATTAGTCAAGTATTTTCTGTGGAAAACAAGTGAATAAAAAACCTTTCCCCTAAATCAAACCCAATCCTAAAACTAAAGGATTGGGTTTTGGCTAATTAATACTCCCCAAAAGCCTGCATTATTAATAATTTATTTTTTTGTTCTTCAACCACCAGCCACAATTGGCTCTAAAGTGATTTTAATATTATCCTTTGCTTCATCATAATCAGTGGTGGCCGGATCGTTTGTCGTTTTGCCATCTGGTCCGGCAGATTCTAAAGAACCACGTAAATAGTCACCATCCTGATCAATTGCTGGCGGTACCAAGGCATAACTTTTCCCCCAAGCATCTTCTTTCCAATTGGTCTCTAAATCGCTATTTGGAGCGTCCGTGAATCCTTCGGCTAAATAACCTTTAGTAACTAAAGTAGTAATGGTACTAATGGTATCGCCTGGATAATCCTGTTGATACGCCATTAAGGAATCGCGAACAGCTTTCATTTCGTCCATTGTTGCGATCAATTTAGCCTGACTAATTTGATTAACCGCATTGGTTACTCCAGTACCAGCTAATACAGCCATTACCGTAATGCTCGCCATGATTTCCGGCATGGAAATACCTCTCGGCTTTTTTAGCCGAGACCATGAAATATTCATTTATTATCACCCCCTTTCTATATCTGTGCGAAATATCTCGACCTTTCTTTTATTTTTATTTTTGTCTTTTGTATAACTTATCTACATCTCATAGCGCCGTCAAAAAATTATCAAGTTTGGTTTTTTTTGTTTTTATTTAGCGAAAAATTTTGTTTTTGTTTTGCTTAATGACGGCGCCTCTTTTTTTGCCTCCATTTTTTTATTAATTCTATTTTAGCATAAAAAAATGAGTCAAGCAATAAAAAAATCGGTACCGAGATACCGACTAATGCATTGCTTATCTAGACTACTAATGTCTAAAAGATTTAAGTAATTGAATATCTTCTAATCTTCGCCGATCAGAACCGGGCGTTTCTAAAATAATATTAACGCTTTGAAATTTTGGATGATTAATTAAAATTCTAAAACTTTCCAACCCAATTAAACCGTCTCCTAAATCAGCGTGCCGATCTTTATGGCTATTACAGGGCACGGCTGAGTCATTAAGATGAACTAATTTAAGCTTGTTGAGTCCGATTGTTTCGGAAAAAAGCTTGATAGTTTGATTAATTGACTTTTCGCTATCTAAATTATACCCTGAAGCAAAAATATGTGCTGTGTCTAAACATACTCCAAGCGATTGTCCGGCATTGCTATTCAAAATTTCGCCTAATTCTTCGAATCGCGAGCCCAAAATATGCCCGCTACCGGCAGAAAGTTCCAGTAAAAGTTGACACGACCCCGCATAATCCAAAATAATCTTTTCCAACGCTTTTTTTACCATTTTTATCCCTTCTTTCTGCGACAAATCACCGTAACTACCTAGATGAGTCATCAAATATTTAGCACCTAGTAACGAGGCGCGCTCTAAATTCTTTCTGACCAAGCTGATTGAGCCGTAGCGAATGCGATTATCTAGTGAAGCAAAATTGACGAGGTAGGGTGCGTGAACGTAAAATTCTTGAATATCGTTTTTTTGTAGCGAAATTTTAAACTTTTTTATTTCTTCTGGCGTGGTAATGGGTGTCCGATACGTTTGCGGCGATTGCACAAAAATCTGCATCACTTCGCACCCTTGTGTTTTCGCTCTCTTGGCCGCCTTATCCACACCGCCAGCGACAGAAACATGCGCGCCAATTAGGGATTTTGGGGGCATAGGTATTATATTTTAAATATGTATTGGCTATAAGTTTTGCTATCCCTTTTTTCTAAGGTCAAAATTTTAATACCGTTCTTTTGTTTACGAAATATAATCCTCATCTCACCCTTTCGGACACGATATATATCATTCCGTCCTTTTAATTTTTTAACATCCAAACTGCTGACATCGCTTTGTTTTATCTTTACTAAGAGTATTTTAAATAATTCTTTTTCCTTAGGCCGCAACTTACGCAAAGCTTTATCAATCTTATCCATATTAATTACAACCGCTTTAACAATTCGTCAATTGACACACCACCTTTTTTTATCTTTGTAAAATCAATAACTGTTTCCCATCTATCTTCCTCAATCGGTATAATCCTAAATAAAGGCTCAGATCGCTTAAAAACAATAAAATTTTGGCCTTTTTTAATCCGATCAACATAGGTTCCCATATTTTGACGTAAATCCTTTAATTTAACAATATTTTGCATATGCACATAAATTAACTTAAGTTCAATTTAAGTTTAACTTCATTTATTAAGTCTGTCAATAACAGTCTGCCAACGAAAGATTGACTTTCACACAAAAAAAACCTATCTTTATATTATCCTTCCGGGATCGTCTAATGGTAGGACGCTAGGTTCTGGCCCTAGTAATCTTGGTTCGAGCCCAAGTCCCGGAGCCATAAAAAAACTCCCATATTTTTGTGGAAGTTTTTTGTTATCTCAGTGAAATTTGTCTAACTCTACTTAATTACTGCACGCCATTGTAAATTTCCTGCATTTCAGCGATGCCGGCTTTGGAAGTAACCCATTTGACTTTGGCCGGCACTTTGATTTTAGCTGTATCATAAGTGTATTTACAGGTCCGCTTTAGAGGCATAAGAATCTTGCCGGTTGGATAATTAATACTGGCTTCAGTTTTGATCCATTGTTGAGTATCTTCATTAACATAGACCTTGACGCTAGCCATTTCCGGGCCAGACGGTGCCGTTGAATCAAGGGCATTCTGAATCAAGTTGTCAGTGCCATCTTTGGTGGCAACGGCCTTGTAAACGGCAGTACGCGTATTCCCAGACTTGTCCCAATGATCAAAAGCCATAGACTTCTGGTCAATTCCATAGACTATGTTTTCATTTTTGGCATTCTGCAACATACTACTTGTCAATTTTTTTTCTTGAAAAACTTTCCAGACTTTACCGGCGTTGTCGCCGGAATAATATAATAATGTGCCGTTGATTATGCTACTCATCACTTTGGTACCATTATTAAAAGTGGTTTTTTCTCTGACAGCTGAAATTTTGGTGGGAGTGACCAAAGAGTCAATTTCGTGAACGCGAAAGATCGGGATGGCTTTTTGGTTGAGATAATCAACTACTACCTGTTCATCGGCGGTCAAAGTCTGCGCGGCTGTGGATTGACCGGCGGTGATAGTACAGTCGCTGGACCAGTTACTGGCAGTCGACGTTTTTTCCCATGAGGCATTGGTAAAATTAACGCCAGCCGGAATGTTGGCGTACCATGAGCTGTCAAGCTTGGTAGCATCAAATTTAGCGGGTTTGCCTAAAACGCCTTTGCTAATCACCAATTGCTGACCCTCTTTAAGAGTGGCTGAAACATTACCTTTGGCGGATTTGGCGGTTAATGAGCCTTTAAAAAGCGTCAAAGTGGTAGTTGCGGCTGTTTCATTAATTATAAATTGCGTACCGCGGACAGCCACAACTGCTCCGCCATTAGTTCTGATTTTATATCGGCCATCGATAGCTGTTTTCTCCAAAAAGCGGAAAACACCATTGACCGTTTGCCAAACATTTTGATCAATGTACTTGATAATTGAACCTGCTCGCATATAAATACTTTGATCAGGCCTAATAATATTAGCCGGTTTGTCAGCCGGGGCAGTAATTGTTTTGCCAGGTTTAAGATCAGAGGCAGAGTAGTATTTAGCGATCACTGGTGTCGGATTGATCGGTGTCGGCTTGATTCCAGTTGGATTGATTTCCGTCGGAATGATCGGTGTGGGGCTGACGGGAGTTGGACTGATGGGGGTCGGCGTGATCGCAGTCGGGCTGATTGTTGTAGGACTGATTACAGATGGAGTTGCTACTTGTTGTTGCAGCTCCTGCGCATAGGCTGTCTCCAAGGCAATTATTTGATTCCAGACCTGATTCAACCTTTCAATTGCGCGGATATTATAGGCTCTTTTAAGCGAATCTTCAGTGGCAAGGTCAACATTTTTAACCTGATTTACGACTGAATTAAAATCATCATTGTTAACAGACACACTTGCATCATAAAGCGCTTTTGCCTGAGCATAAATGCTGGTGCCGTATAATCTATTCACTTCTGAACTCACCTGTGTATCTAGAGCTATTCCTTGCACCTGTGTATCGGCAGTAGTTCCAGACGGAGTTATTGTGCCTTTATCAGAAGGCGTAAAAGTCACGCCTGATTGGCCGCCCGATTCTGATTGGCCAGAAGAGCCTGATACCGGCCCAGATGAACCAACATCAGGAATGCACATATCATAGCCAGATGCCTGCGTGCCACCTGAGAATGTATGGCTTCCAGCAGGACAAGTAATTAATGCCCGAGCCGAGTTAGCACCACCAAAAGTAGCAATTAGAGTGATACCTAAAATATATAAAATTTTTTTCATAATCAAAAATTATTCTATTGATAATGTTTCCAGCCTTTGATCTTTGTTTCGGCCAGATGGATAAAAACTGCCTTTATTATATCTTATTTTCCAGCAACAGTAAAAAAGACTCGACTGAATTATCGCTCGGCTGTTGACTGATTACATTAAAAAATATAAGATGATCAGCGATTTGTTATGACAACCCAAACCATAACCGAAGAACAGCTTAATTTATACCAGTCGCTCTTTCGCGGCAGAACGGATGTTTATGCCCGGTACTGGGAAAAAAACGGCCAGGCCAATTACAGCCCGGCTTACGACGTTAACTGGACGGCTTATAACAAATATAAATCAACCGGCGGATCGTTTAAGGATTTTAAAGATAAAAAGCTAATTTTCTTAACGCCGGGCATTGTTAAAAAACATCTAATCGGTTCCCATGCCATTGGCATTTACCCCATACTGCAAGACAACACTTCGTATTTTATTGCGGCGGATTTTGACGGTAGCAATTGGCAACAGGATTGTAAAAATTCCATAGACGAGTGCCAAAAGGCTGGCCTGCATGCTTACCTTGAACGGTCCAGATCCGGCAACGGCGGCCACGTCTGGATGTTTTTTGAAACACCTTATCCTTGCTACAAAAGCAGACAGGTGGTTTTGGAAATAATCCGCCGGGCGTTAAAGTTATCGGAGTTCGACAAGGAGGTCAGTTTTGACCGTTTATTTCCAAACCAAGACAGTTTAGCCAAAGAAGGATTTGGAAACCTTATTGCCATTCCCATGCAAGGCCAAGCTACCAGGCTAAGCAATACGCTATTCTTAAATCCTGAAACTTTTCAGCCTTATTCCGATCAATGGGCTTTTTTGCAAACAATCCATAAGCATACAATTGCCGAGCTTGAATCAGCTTATGCAAATGTGCTTAATAAAACTGTCAGCTTCACGCCGGAAGTGCCAGGCACTTCATCAATCAGTTTAATTTTAAACAGCAAAATCGTTTTAAATCGTTCCGAGCTAACCCCCCTGCTTATCCATTTCCTGAAAGAAAAGCTGAATTTTATCAGCACCGAATATTTGACAAAGAAGCGACTGGGAAAGTCCGTTTACAAAGTCCAAAAGTTTTTTAAGCTACTTGAGGAAAACGGCGATGATGTTTTATTGCCACGGGGATTTTTAAGCCAGCTTATTTCTTTTTTGCGCAATAACGGGATTGCTTACCAACTTAAAGAACAGCGACCGCAAATATTGGAGGTAAAATTTACCAGCAACATTAAACTTTTGCCCGCACAACAGCCAATAGTGGGAAAAGCCTTGGAAGTAGATAGCGGCGTTATAGTTGCTCCTTCCGGTAGCGGAAAGACTATAATCGGACTGGAAATTATCGCCCAAAGAAAATTGCCGGCCTTAATCCTTGTCCACCGCAAACAGTTGCTTGACCAGTGGATTGAACGGACGCAGTCGTTTTTGGAAATCCCTAAAAAAGACATAGGACAATACTACTCGGTTAAGAAAAAGACCGGGGAGCAAATTACCGTAGCCATGATGCAGACATTGGTTCGGATCGGCAATTTTGCTGAATTGCAAAATAAATTCGGTACGATCATCGTAGACGAATGCCACCATACTCCAGCCAAGACTTTCCGCGAGGTTATTGGCCAACTTAACCCCAAATACATTTACGGCCTTACCGCTACGCCCAAGCGCAAACATAATGACGAACCGTTGATTTACATGTTTATTGGCAACATCATCGCCCAAATGGAACATGCACCGGAAATAATAGCTGAAACCCCTGAGTTGTCTTACAAATCAGTTAAGACGCAAATCATTATCCGGGAAACCAATCTGGAAGTCCCTTTCAAATTTACGACCGATAACTTTCAGCTTTTGGCCAAACTTATCTGCTTTGACACTAATCGTAACCAGATGATCGTCAAAGACATTCAGGAGCAAACCAGTCAGGGCAAAAAAGTCTTGTTTCTTTCGGAACGCCGTGACCACTTGGAAATTTTAAGCCTTTACCTCAAAGGCTTGTGCGAAACCATTACCATATCCGGTGAGGACTCTAACGCCAAACGAGCAATTAAACTAAAGCAAGTCCAAACCGGCCATTACCAGGCCATTCTTTCCACCGGCCAGTTTTTCGGCGAAGGATTGGATATCCCAGGTATTGATTGCCTAATTATCGCTTTCCCGTTTTCTTTTGAAGGCAAGCTTATCCAATACATCGGCCGCCTGCGTGGCAAAGACAACCAGAAAATCATTATTGATTACGAGGACAAAAAAATCGCCTTTTTGGAAAGGCAATTTAAACGACGGAAAAGGTATTACAATAAAATCTCCAAGTCTTAACTTATTCGTAATATTTGCTTAATTTTTCGCTACCGTCTGTTCGATACTTGCCCAGCTCCGTGTCTTCATCCGCCTTATAGGAAATTTTGCGGGTGATGCCAATCATCCTTAACTCCTCACGAATTCTTTTAACATCCAGCTCATCCTTCCAGTCATAAGTATAGACGCAAATAACTTTGATCTTTGAATTTGGAAAATCGGGGTTAATTTTTACGGTCGCCGCTTTGGCCATACCACCCAACCTGCCTTTTTCGGTTGCTATTTTAATTTTCGCCCAAATTTTATCAATACTATAAATATTGACAAAGAGTAGCCATTTGCCGCCGCTTGCCGTATGTTCGGGATACTCACCAATTTCCCTTTCAGCGAATACCCAATAATCATTGGTTATTTTCGAGGGCTGGTCTGTCAAGAATGAATAAGGCATATGTCCAATTTTTTTAATTCCCCAGCTAGCTAAATATTTTTCTATCTCTTGGCCATATAATTTCCAAGACTATTTAACCGCGTAATTTTGCGCAGCGAATACATACTGGCCGATGAATATTCTTTTCAGGGGAATTATTGAATTCAATTCGTAAAACACCAGCATGGCTCCGCGGTATTCATCTTCATCCACGCTACGGTACGAAAGCGGGGAAAGTGAATGCGAAATCAGCAAAGCGTTGGCCATAAGCCTGCTCGTTCTTTTGTTGCCGTCCTCAAACGGTTGGATATAGCCAATACCTAAAAGCGCGATCAGGGCTTTGGCGTAAGGAGTTGCCATTCGGGAGACCGCGGCCGAAAGAGCATCCACCGCTTCGGTAATTTGGTTAATGTTGTCCAAGGGCAAATATTTAGATCCTGTAACGCCAACCGGCTTTGCTCGCAAGCCCAAACCCACGCTTAAATCTTTAACCAAAATTGCGTGCAGTTCTTCCATATTTTTTCGAGTGAGGGTTGTAAACCGCGCGGAATTTTGGCGGATGTAGTTAAAAGCGTCCTTGTGGTTTAATATCATTTGCGTTTCTTTTTTACTGTGGCCGGGCGCTTCCTTGTTTTCGAGTATCAACTTTTCCGTATCGAGAAGAGTATAAGTATTGCCTTCTATTTTTGACGACTTCCAAGACAGTTCAATAACCAGCCGTTCCAGTTCTTTTTTTTGGATTGATGCCGGCAAATCCGCGGTTCTTTTTTTATATTCCATAGTGGCGGCCTTCAATATTTTCAATTCGTCATCCGCAAAAATATCCGGCGGCATTGCCGATAATAAATCATAATTATATCGGCTTAAACCGAATCGCTTATCAGGCTCCACGGAAACATATTGTTTGGCATTAATATCGAAAAAAATTCGGCCTTTAGGTATAATATGATAGCTCGTTGACCGTCCGGAGCCGAAAGTTTCCACAAGGCCTTCGCCGACCATTTGGGACAAAGCTCTTTTAACCGTAACCAAGGAAATTTTTTCTCCGATTTTTCCCATTTCGGCATAGACATCTGAGGACTGCATTTCTCCTTTTTCAAGGAAAATGCCAATGATTTTTTGATGTTTTTGTGATATTTTAATCATTTTCGTATCATTTAAGTACTTATATCGTATCATAGTGATACGATTATGGCAAGTGCGGCACGGGTAAATTGGGAAAAACGTACTTTCTGAAGAACCAACGGCGCAATTTATTTCATCAACTTTTTGACTTCCAGCTCACTTAGCTTCCTAAATTGACCAGTCGGCACATCTATTTTGACCGTCCCAATGCGAATTCTGACTAATTTGATTACTTTCCAACCTAAAGCTCCAAATATTCGCCGAATTATCCTTTTTTTGCCTGAATGAAGCACTAAATTGAGTTGAATGGTATCTGTGGATAACTTGTTGATATTGTTGATTTGATCTACTTTGGCCGCACCATCATCTAATTTAACCCCTCGTAATAATTGATCTTTGACTTGTTGAACATCAATGGGAGACACAAATGTTCCACGCCTGTCCCGTACCCGAGCGCGCCGAGTGGTTTGGGGCGGAACATTTCTTGAGGCTTCAACGTAATACTCTTTTTCAACCTCAAATTTGGGGTGGGTCAGCTTATAAGCGAAATCCCCATCATTAGTTAAAATAATCAGGCCTTCGGTATCCGCGTCCAATCTACCCACCGGATAAACTTTAGGTATCCTTGGTACCAGGTCAACTACTTTTTTCACGGCAAATCGATCAGACAACGTGCAAACGTAGCCAGCTGGTTTATTTACTAGATAGTAAACCAAGGCATCTGGGTCATTTATCAAAATGTTCCACGTGGAACATTCCGCCGCTTTTATTTTAACTTCGTCCTGTTGCGGATCAATTTTCTGACCGATGAGAGCAATAGAATCATTAACCATCACCACTTTTTGCTTAATTAACTCCACTGCCTTACGTCTTGAAAATTGCGTATTTTTAGCGATAAATTGTTGAAGATAAACTTGTTTCATGACTTATCAACAAGATGTCAACAAAAAATTAGGTGATTTTGTTGATATTCGGAAATTAATGTGCTAGAATTGGATATTATGAAGTCCTGCGCGTTTGATGTCATTACCGCGAAGGACGCTTAGCGTCCGAAAGCGGGAATCCAGTGTCTTACAATCATTATCTAGATCCCCGCCTTCGCAGGGATGACAAACTTAGTTTATCCGGTATTTATTACGGGAATGGGCAAACGAAACATGGCAAATATTAAGGGCGTATAGCTCAGCTGGTTAGAGCGCTGCGTTCACATCGCAGAGGTCTCTGGTTCGAGTCCAGATACGCCCACCACGGTACGTCGCTCGAGAATGACGTATCACGTCGTTCGCGAACGACGAGGTGAACCAAAATGTTCCACGTGGAACATTTTTTATATTTTACCTAAATAATGCGCCAATTCTTTAGTTGTTGTCAACTTACGCGCTTGTTTGAGGGTTAACCAGCAATATTCATCATGCTCCTTAGAAAGTGTAATCTGACCGCTTACATAGTGACATTGATATAGAATATTAACGTAATGAATATGTGTATCTACCACACCTTGAGTAGAATAGATTACAAGCGGCTTAATTGGCTTAACAACTAAATCAGTCTCTTCTTTGACTTCTCGCTTTAAGGCCTCTTCTGGTTGCTCAAAAGCATCAATCCCGCCGCCAGGCAAATCCCAACACCCAGGTTCAAAACTTTCGTGATTCGACCGTTTAACCAGCAAAAATTTGCTTGGCTTAAACCAATTCGGTTGATAAATAAGACCTTTGATGACTGCTTTGGTGATGTATTGTGGCATGGGATTCAAAAAAATGTGTCACACCGTAACCAACAAGACGCTATGCCGGCATGAAACATTTTCCAGTATCAAACTTCGCCAGTTTGCCAAAAAGTATAAAATATACTCTTTAACATGGCAACAATATATTGATCTTCGATTAATATTGCAAGTGCGGCTTTAGGCTGCCAAATAATAACTTTATTAGAAAATAACTGAAAAGACGTAAGAAACGGCGTCTTAACATGGAGAATCCTGGTTTCACGCATTTCTTGAGAATCAGTCGATTTTAACTCGTTGGAATCTTTACTGGGCAAAAGTAAAGCTTTAATCGTAACGCCTTTTCTAATTCGTTGTTTTATCCATCGTCGCTCCTCTGCCCAAGAAATAAAGCCGATAAAATCCTTAACCGAGCCAAAAAATTCAGAAACATCCTTAACCTCATCAATAATCTGGTAAAAAAGTTTTAAAAATTGATCTCTACCCTCAATGACTTTAATCGAAGTCGGCAACGATCCTTGTTTAAATAACCCTAACAATTGCGGCATATTCTGAGTAACGCCTTGATCCAATCGTTCCAATAATTCACGCTTTTTTCGTAACAGCTCCAACATTTTGCATGGTGACTCAACCATGAATGACCGACTAAAACGCCGGCGTTTAGAAAAGTGCGCCAACCCACGAGACTCCAAACCAGTAATCACTTTATAGACATTTGGACGAGACACGTTTAAATGCTGTGCAATCTTAGAAACACTCGCCGGCCCGATAGCCAAAGACAAAGTATATAGATTAATTTCGTGCCTGGTAAGCCCAAGCTCCTTGAGGGAATCGTAAACAATGTTTTTCACTTCTTTTTGGCTTTCCATAAAGTAAATCTAAAATATTTGTATATTTATTTTATACTACTTAACAAATAATGTCAATTTTTAAAGTAAATTACTTGACAATTGCGTATATTTAAGCTATAATTATTTTTAGATTACAATAATAACTCTTTGACAATTTTATATAGGAAGGTGATCCAGATGACTACGCATTTAAAAATTGGACGACTTGACGCCGATGAACTAGCTAAAAAACTCACAACGCCGCTTTATGTTTATGATGCAAGGCGGGTTGAAGAAAACTACCTAACAATTAATTCCGCGATTTTTTATGAGCCAAAGCAGATTCATTATGCGATCATGTGTAATAACAGGTTACAGATATTGAAAGTACTCTTAAATTTAGGAGCTGACATTCAAGTCAATTCTGTAAAAGAGTATCGCCTTGTAAAGTCAATCGGCTCCTCCAATGCGAAAATCAGCGTTACTACAACTAATATCAGCACTGACGATCTGTCGTTTTATGCGGAAAATCAAGCCCAGATAAATTTTGATTCTATAGAAGAGATTAGCTGTTATGGACAGTTAATCAAACAATCCAGCACTGTCATCAATCATACTATTGGAATCAGAATATCTGTACCGATGGAAATAACTGACCAATCCGCGACCAATCAGCCACATCCGACAAAAGCAAGAGTGGGCATAAATAGCAAACAATTTGACCTCGTTAAAGAAGCAGCAAAAAAGTATAATCTAAAAATTAACGGAATCCATGGCTATATCGCATCTAATTTGATCGACCTAGTACCGTTTATCAAATTAGGCTCCTATTTAGTAGAGTGCGCCAAAAAATTTCCGGATTTAGAATATATTAACTTTGGCACTGGATTTGGAATAGATTTTGATTGGCTGGCTTATGGTCAAATGGTAACGCCGTTAATGAGATCCATCTCCACTTTCTTTGGCCGCCCAATTCATCTTAAAATTGAACCTGGGCGTTCATTGGTCGGTGATGCCGGCATTTTGTTGACACGCGTCACCAATATCAAAGACATGGGCAATTGGACGCAAGTCGGTGTTGACGCCGGTTTTGGCGTTTTTGCCAGACCGTATATCTATGGTTGGCAAAAGGGACAAGGCGGCTACCATCCAGTGGTGGTCGCCAATAAGATTGACCAACCACCAAAAGGACTCTACACAATCTGCGGTAACTCGACCCTGCAGGGCGATTTTATCGCCGAAGATCGACTATTGCCGGAGATTGAAATTGGCGACTTAATTGCTATTCTGAATGCCGGTGCCTATGGCGCAGTGATGTTATCAGGTTTCCCAGGAATGAGACGTGCCGGTGAAGTCTTGATTTATGATGATACAATTGAGGTGATTAGTGAAACTGAACGCTAGTCACCTCAAATTAACCCCCTAGGAGACTGAATATCCTAGGGTTTGTTTTTTTATAGACTGAAACCTGGTTATATAAAATAACCAGGTTTTGACTAGACAAGTTGACCAAACTATTTACGTCATCTTAAAGGCTAATTCTACTTCTTCATTCCTTAATATCTTTTTGCCTCGGCCCAGGCCAGTTCGTATATTTTCTTCATCGCGTCGGCAATTTCGGCGCTTTCGATGATAATTCCCAACTTTTCGCGCCAAGAGGCAATCATCACTTTATTATCATAAATATTGATTTCAGGGGAGAAATAGAATTTATCGGCCGGGATAAGCGCTACTTCGCGTTTTTCTTCTTCATTATATTTAACTCTTTCTATTGCGGTTTCTGTTTGCGGAATAATCCCACGAATCGCGATCCCTTTTTTAGCTCGACGGGCATAATACTTGGGAAAATAATCCGGCAAAGCCTTGTGCATATCATCAACTGTGGCATAAGCGCGAATCGCTTCGTGAGAAGTAAGTGTATCTTCGTAAACTTCTACTAATCCGGCCTTGCCTTCATAAAATTTAACTTTTGGCCGATCGGAAATATTGTGAATTGATTTTAAGCGCGGCACTAAGTTTGCCGATTTTTTTAATTGCAACTCATACTGCGCGATCTTGTCTTTTAAAAAGGTGGTTATGATATCCGGCGATTGGGCGACGTATTCTTCTTTCGGCTCTTTCCCGGAAATGCTGACCAGCCCCTTGCTTACCAGAAGATCAAGGATGTTGTAACCGGTCGTGCGATTTATCCCAGCTGACCTGGCAATCACGCTCACTGTTCCTCTTCCAAGCTCTAATAAAGCTAGATATACCTTAGTTTCTTTATCGCTAAAGCCTAAATCTGAAAGGGCGGATTGTAAATTTGAGTCAATATTTATCATAAATTTATTATACATCTGTTCTTATTTTGTGTCAATAAGTTTAAACAAAACATTATACAAGCTATTTTATGGCTAGTTTATGGCTATTTTGGCTATACATAATGCCAATACGTATTGACAATATTATGAAGATGTAGTATAATGTGATAAGAAATAAAAAACGTGCTTTGTCAATTAAATAGTACTTTACTGCAATATAAAGAAAGGGGATTGATGTAATGAAAACAATTAATATCGGTCGAAGTGATTCTTTCGCCATCTTAACAAACAACATACCGGTTATCTTCCCTGGCCAGTTTCCAAAGGGCTACCAGAACAATGTAAGATGGTGGGGGAACATCAGCAAAGAGGAGTTACACTCTACTTTACCGGATGGAACGGCGCGATTGCTGACGATGGACCTAGATATTGGCGATACTTGCGGTCTTGCATGTCCGCATTGTTTCCGTCGGGATCCTAGGTTTGACTCTGTCAGTAAGGGAAACGCTTTAACCCACGAGGAAATCGTGGCCTATGTTAAAGAGGCGAAAGCGCTCGGATTAAAACAAGTTAAAATCCTAGGTCGGGGCGAACCATTCCAAAATACGCGATTCCTTGAATTTTTGGAAACAATGACAGACATGGGTATCGGAGTGGCCGTGTTCAGTAAAGGACACGTGTTGGGTTGCGATGCGCTAGCGAGCAAATATAATAGTCATCGCGGAATAAATTCCAGTTGGGAGCTAGTAAAACGCCTAAAAGATTTAAAAGTCAGTATTCTGCTGGGATTTAATTCTTTTGATCGCGACACCCAAAATGCCTTTACCGGCGTTGACAAGTTCTCTGAAACCGCTTTGCTCAAAAACTATGTTGACTTTAGAGACCAAGCTTTAATCAACTTAGTTAAAGCGGGGTTTAACGAATATATCCCCGGCGAAGCAACTAGACTAGCGATGATCGCGGCCCCGGTAAAGCCAGAGAATATAGACGAAATATTTGGTCTATATACTTGGGCGAGGGTAAGGAATATTTACATGCTCACCTGTCCAACCACTATCAGTGGTAAAGGGCTTGATGAATTAGAGCGCGAAAAACAGCATGCAGACTACGTTTCTCAGCTCGAGGATCTGTGGGCGCAGATTTACATCTGGGCGATCCAAAAAAATCTCATCTCTAGAGAAGCTTTTCTAGAAGATGGGGTATCCCTGTATCCCGGATGCCATGTCTGTAATCAGACAGCGGCTGGATTCTACCTAAATTTACCTGGGCGGATCAACATGTGCCCCGGAAGAGTAGGCGGAACGACCATTTTTACCCGTGATATCGGCGAAGAAGCATCTTTAAAGGATGTCTGGGTACGATCTTCCAACTATCAGAGAGCCAAATACGGTAAGCGATACAATTACCATTGTGTCGCTCGTGACGGCTTCTCGTTGCCTCAAAATTTCTATAAAAATATTGAGGCAAAAGTAATGAAGAGCATTTAAAAATTGCTCAAAACCAAAAGCCGATCAAATATTGACGCACTTAACTTGATCGGCTTCTTTTTTTCGTATTAATATCCGCAAGCTATCCCGCCTTCGTCCGTCGACAAGCTCGTGACTTCGGCGGGACAAGCGCTTGGGCTCCGCGTTACTTTTTAAGCACTATCATCCTCATTTTTTGCCCAAATTTTAATCTTTCTGCCGGATCGTCAAATGCGATTTCACTTGGTTCAAATTCTGCTGGATCAAAATCCTCATCTCCAACCCAGTCGACAACGTCCGCATATTCAGGATGTTTGGGATTTTTGAGAATATCTAATTTGTCATAGTATCCCCAAATGCCGCCGCTGTCTTCAAACGGACAAGCCATTTTACCGGCAATACAAACTGGGTATTTATTATTTTTAACTTTTAGCACTATTTTTTCTAAAATTACCAAGTGCTCCCAATTATCGCCGAAGTCGTAAGTATAGTTCATCTTTCCCAACTTTGGGAACCAACCTTTGATTTTTTCTTTCCAGCCAGCTAAAACTTCGGTCCAGTCATCATCAGTCGGGATGCCGATGTGTAGCTCTTTTCCTCTCGGACCTATGGTAGTAAATTCGTGCAAATGACTATCGCCCCAACCCATCGCTTCTTGAATGGCCACGTGCAAGTCCCAGAAACTATAATTTTCCGGCACCTGAATTCTTCGCCAGATAGGCGGCTTGCAATCTTTCAGAGTGATCTTAAACTGATAAATATTTTTATAATTTTTCATAGGTATCCATTTATAACTCTACCTTCTTAACTTATAGCCATTCACCTGCTCCAGTAAACTAATAGTCGCCTGCACCGATGAGTTGACAGTGTTAATCAACTTAACTCGATCGCCAAATCTCTTATATAGTGGAGTTATAAATTCATCGCCCCAGGATGGTGTAAAAGAAACGACACCGTCGAAGTCGATTAGAATCTCTTCATTGTCGGTAGCCGTAACCAAAGTTGGGTTAAAAGCCGCCAAAGCTTCCTTGCCATCTTGACGCGAAGTTAAAATCTCGCCAAATTTTTTAATGTATATATGCATATTAAAATTTAATCAAAGCCAAACATCCTCGTAAATAAGTTTCCGAATTAATAATTTCAAGCGTTGCTTCATGTTCTTTCAGCCATAATTGCGCATTGCCGCTTTGAAAGAACAGCGACATTGGATTAGTAGTCACGACCTGTCGGACGAACTTTAATCCATTGCCGCGAGCCTCTGGCGACCGACCAGAAATAATTTCGGAAAAAGCCACCACTAACGCCTGTCTATCATTCTGCAATTCAGGCCTAATCCTTTTTAAAGTCTGCAATATTCCTTGGCCGCGATCAGCTAAAACAATATACCGCTTATTAATATCATAACCAAAAAAAGTTCCGAGGATATCCGGCCAGTTGCCTAAGTTATGATCAAACGAATTATTGCCAATCTCGCCGGTAATCGCAACTATTAAAGGAACGACCTCGGCTAAAGCAGGTTGATTAGTAAGAGCGAGCGGCAATTTTGATAGTCGCGCTTTAAATATCATGCTGTCTGGACAATAATATTCTGACACTGGATCAACTGGATTATCTAGCATCCATTTCCAGGCAACTTTAAAAAGTGGACATAATAAAAAATCAATATCTATGCGCCGATAATGTCGATGAGCACGTTGCCCTGATCTAATTGCTGATAAATGGCCGCTTTGATCCCAGCGGCGTAATGTTTGGACGCTTACACCAAGAGCTTGCGCTGCTTGGCTGATTGTTAATGTACTTTTAGACACATGTAAACCTATACAAACTTATCTTAAATTTAATGTAAATGTATAGTTTGTTAGTCAAATCTATACAAATTATAGCAAAAAGTGACAATTTATGCAAGCTTTCCCTCCACTTCGGTGGGCAGGCTACGTCCTTTTCCGCGATGGCAAGAAGAAAGCGGCAATAATCAATAGCCCGATAAAAATAAAGGCCAGGGGCAGGGGATTGATGATTTTGATAAGCTGGGTCGGAATCCATGCCCAGAGCACTGCCCCGATGGCAGTTCTGATTAAGGTGATAATTATATAATCAGATATTTTGATCTTGGTTAGCCCAAAAGCATAATTTGCCACGTCCAAGGGAATAATTGTGCGTAGCAATAACAACCGCCAGAAAGTACTCGGTTGATTAAGAACATATTTACCAATCAAACGATCGACAGTCTCGAGATTTACAAATTTTTTTATCCAATCCCGTCCATAATGATGGCTGATGTAAAAAACAATTCCGGCGCTTATATTCCAAGCGATAAAAAAATAAGTCGCCAAAGCCACCGGGCTCCAAACATAAGAGGCAAACGGCACCAAGGGCAAGGCGGAAAAAGGCGCCACCACCGTGGCAAAAATTACGTAAATGATAAATACTGCCGGCCCTAAAATTGTGTGCTGGTTAATAAAGTAACGAAAATCTTCCAACGGCAACTCTAATCCGGCTAAAAATCCATACCCGACTGCCAAACAGGTTAAGATCACCAACAAAATAAATAATCTCTTTTTACTCATAGTTTATCCCATAACAATTTAAATTTTTGGCGCTCCATTTGGGCTAAATCCGAGCTTTGAATCACTACGCCGATTAATTCTTTTTCCGAGGACAGGCAGGCGATTTTGTCCTGAAAAATAAACATTGAACTGGAGAAAAAATATTCTTGCGGCAGGTATTTGATTGTACGCAAAAACTTGGCTTCGTCTTGCTTTAATTTATTCGCACCCAGATCAGCGAAAACTAAAGCTGTGAATTTAATATTCTTTTCCATTCTCGCCGGAATGTAGTGGTTATAATCATATTCTGGAGTAACGATTTTGTAAATATCAACAATCGAGCCAAGGTATAGAATCTCGCTATTTTTGACCTCGAGCGTTTGCTCGACAATTGAAAGGCAGCCTTCTTTGCCCAGATAAAACCGAACTTCCGGCCGTTTTTCTTCTTTGCCTTTGATTAGCGCCGACAGCTGGGGCATAATTTGGAGTAACGCTTCTTGCCGTTCTTTTAAAAGCGACTGCAACCGCTCCGGCTCTTCGGCGATAAACTTTTTTGATTCTTTTGATTGATAATAACTTACGAGACCTTTCTGCATCAAAGACTCGAGGATTACATAAACCGTGGTGCGTTTTATTTTTGATTTTTTGGCGATCTCCGGAATCTTGGCCGAGCCCAACTCCAAAGAAGCCAGATATACACGGGCTTCTTTTTCGGTTAAGCCAAGTTTTTGAAGAGTGGAGAGCATGGGTGGTTGGTTAGACTATGACATGATAGCCGATGGAATTGTCATTCCGAGCGGACCCCGAGCAGGGGCGAGGGGGGAGTCGAGGAATCTCTCTGGATTAAGCAAGGGATCCCTCGGCAAGCTCGGGATGACAAATTGACGTTTTTTGCTTATATACAGACTGGCCATTTTTTACAAATCTGTCGATAATTTTGTCAACTTGATTTTATTATATACTAAAGTAAAACAGCTGTCAAACTTTGCTATTTGCCAAAAGTATTGACAAATATCTCAATCAATGTTATAATGATTTTATTAATAATAAATGACATTGCTCTTTGAAAAAAATCTTATAAATATAGGAGAAAAATAATGAGTAACGAATACATCGTCAATATAGAGTTGCCCGGAATTCAGACAGAAATTAAAGAAGCTCGAAAAATATTTAGCGACTTCTACGAAAAATATTGTACTACGTTTGACCTGGCTGATGAAGCCAAAATCAAAATGGTGTACAAAGCCGCACAAATCATGGGCATTTTCGCAAGGGCAAAAGCAATTCGCCAACTCTTGTTTGGCCGCAACATATCGCTGTATGGAGTGTGTTACTTAGGAACTAAATGCAATCAAAACTGCAAATTCTGTCCAATGGGGCAGGCCAACTGGAAAATGCACCTACATGGCAAAACTTCAAGCGATAGGCTGATTACGCTATCGTTAGAAGAGGCGTCGGCTGATCTTGATGCCCTAGTTCAAATAGGACATCGCGAAATCTGCATTTTAGCCGGAGAAGCGATCGCTTGCGATCCCGGCAAAGTCGTCGAATACGCCCAACTCGCGGTCTATAAACCAGGCGTTCATGAAGTAATCCTGAATATGGGAGCGTACACGCAACGTACTTTCGAATTCATCAAAGAAACCATTGTGCTCCCAGCTGGAGTCAAACTCCAGCATCGCGTGTTTCAGGAGACATATGTCAAAACAGAGTATGACTACTACATGGAGCGTGCCCCTCGCGAGCACGGTAGTAAAGCAGACTTTGACTTCCGCTACAATTCCCAAGTGGCTGCTCTCAAAGCTGGGTTCGATGAAGTCGGTATCGGAGTCCTGTTTGGTCTAAGCCGCTATCCTTTAAAAGAAATAAAAGGTCTGCAACAGCACGCGGCTTATATCAAAAAGTATGGCGGAAAGTATCCTAAAAGATGCTGTCTGCCAATAGCTAACAATCCTGAACCGGATACAAATCCAGTTGATGTTAAATACCTAATCCCAGGTATGTCAACCGAACAGATGATAACTGAGCTAATCTACGCTCTAGCCAGATTGGCCATGCCAACTGTTTCGACAGTCTCATCAGAGCGCGATAATCCAGGTACCCTGGAGCTTCTGGATCAATACGCGAACCACACCACCTTGTTTGTTCATCCGGCTCCAGGGGGGAACATTAAATCATTGGACGAACTCCATGGTGAAACATTCAGTCATGGCTACAAACCAGTAGCCCAAGCAGAAGTATTCCCACGCTACCCAAGGGAGGCGATCAAAAGCTGGCAGAAACGGGGATACAATATTCTGGGTTTTAACATTACAAAGTATGACCTTTGCCCGTAAATTATGACGGCCCAGGTCGCATTAAGCTGTTAAAGGAGAGTAAAAAATGAGAAAAATTATTACTGAACTAATAAAGTTAATAGCGAAGTACAATTCGACAATTCCTGCAATGCTAAAAGAGGAGCGGAAGTACCTTATCCAAAAGGTGAACGAAATTGTAGACGACAATTCCCTGGCAGATGATCTGCGGGCAGAAATTGTTAAAGAAATCCTAGATGATCCAGAAGTTGGGTTTATTGATCTCAGACTCCCTGGCGGATATGCTAGGGAATATTCCGACGAAATACTAAAGAAAAATTATTCGTCGAAGTCTGGAATACACTCTTGTACAGCACGAGAAGTATTTGAGCAAATCGATACAATTTTGCAACAAGAAGGGTTTGACATTGGCTATGTTAGTAAGTTATTTACGACTGAACATGGTGAAGGAAAATTCCCCTTTGTCAGGTACGAAGATCTCGAAAAAGCGCAAGAAGCGCGAATTGCGCTCTATAAAATAACTCTGCATATTTATCCTCTTTTGCGCGCGAAAGGATTGACTAAAGATGACCTGATGCCAAATTTCTTTTTTGAATAACACAAACTAGCACTAAACCAAAAGCCAGCGGCAAACTATTGTTACCACTGGCTTCTTACTTTTATCGACAAGACAGACAAGGAGGAAAACGCATGCTTGTAAACGCAACGTACTTAACTTTGAGCTTTGTTTTAGTGGCACTTGACATACTGTTGCTTATCAAAATAACCAAACCGGCTATCCGCATCGGAACGATTATTGGAATCAGTGGAACTGGTATTTATTTACTTATTTATGGATTGCTCGGAATTGTTCAAGACCCGTCAATTAATTTTGCGAATTGGGGTATGTCCATACTAAAAATGACCCTAGCGATCCATATTGTTGCTACTTTGTTAGCGCTTATAACTTGGAGGGTAAAATAATGAAAGTTGTATTAATGCAACCAAACGCAGACGAAATTTACCAAAACAGACAATCGGCTTATTGTTCGCCCATAAGACCGCCGGAAACTGGTTTAGCAGTACTGGCGACTTGGCTGCACGCTTATTCTAAAATGCAACCAGAAGTAGCGGTTCTAAATCCATATGCTGAATTCGAAGAAAATGTGCGACGAGCGGCTGATGCAGATTGGTTCGGGATGACTGATTTGTATACTAACCATAATAATTGTCTGCACATTGCGGATGCAGTGAAACAAAAAAATCCGCAAGTCAAAATAATCCTTGGCGGCCCTAATGCGGCAATGCTAGGGGATTTGGTACTCCGAAATCGCCCGGTAATCGACTACGTTGTTGGTAGTTCAAGATGTTGGGATGGTGAAGATGCCTTAACTGGGTTAATTAACGAAACACCCGAGGCTAAAATTCCTAATCTCTGGTACAAAAAAGCAGGTAAGGCAATTTTCACTTACCCTGCCTGGACTGACCTCAAGTCAATGCCCTTATGGGACTTTGCCGATTTTCTTGATCTTGATGTTCGACTAGCAGAACACATCAATAATCAGGCTGGCGATCCTTGGCAGGTATCACCATTGGCCTTGTTCAACTTACGAGGATGTATCAAAGCCATCAAAGAAGGACCATGTACGTATTGCACATCTGCTGACTGCGGCGGAAAGGGGAGATTACTGTTACCAGATCAATTTTGGCAACAAGTAACACATCTTAATCAATTATATGGGGCTAAAGTATTTTATGTAGCTGATGATATCTTTACTGTATCGCTCGCTACTATGGAACGTTTAGCACGAGCCAAACCTAGCAAAGATGATGTGAAGTTAAGAGCCTACGGCTTTTTACCTGATTTAATCAAGCTAGAGAATAAAAAATTAAAAAGAATGGCTACAGCATTAAAAAAAATTGGTGTCTTTAACCTTTTCTATGGTTCAGAACATTATGCGCCGGCTATTGTCCGTCTGGCCAACAAGCAACCGGTAAGCATTCAGGAGACAGTACGGATAATGAACTATCTATATATAGAAAGCGGCGTTAAAACCACAATTGCCATTCTCCTAGGACTGGCAGGTGAGTCAGAGCAAACTTTGATAACCAACTTAAATGCAGTTAAAAAATTGCTGTCAGAAACAGGCGCTACATTCGAGAGGCTATATATCTCAATTGCGACACCACTTAGGGGGTCACGCCTGTTTGAACAGTTAGTAAATTCTTCGGAAGTAACGAAGGATTATTATCAACAAACAGGAAAAAATCTGCAAACCGATGACTACCCTGATTATCGGCTGCTAATCAAACTAATGCTCAAATACTTCTGCGCTGTCGACTCTCAAACGATCATAAAATATATGGACTTAATGATCGATGAAGCGGCACAGTATATTCCTCGGCATCGGATCGGGGGATTTATGCTGGATTTGTAATCGAACCCCCGTCCCTTCACAGGCGGGCAGGCACTCGTGTCCCATTAATTTTTAACACGATGTAATATTAGTTGATACGTTAGCCATAATTTGAGAAAAGATACATTTTTCGATTTCAATTTGATTTTGTGGGATAATTGGAGAATTAACTCTTCAATTATACCTATGCACCAAGGAAAATATGTCTTTTCTCAAATT